>NZ_JBWXVI010000002.1:0-358886 GCF_059900955.1 Fructilactobacillus sp. X8R2C1 | reverse complement strand
TTGGAGGATTAGCTCAGCTGGGAGAGCATCTGCCTTACAAGCAGGAGGTCACAGGTTCGATCCCTGTATCCTCCATAACATATGGTCCGTTGGTCTAGTTGGTTCAGGACGCCTGCCTGTCACGCAGGAGATCACGAGTTCGAGTCTCGTACGGACCGTTTGTTGTGGGTAACCCTTGCAACATTAATTAAATAGTTTTATTATTATAAATGTCATAAAAGACAATGGCTCGGTAGCTCAGTTGGTAGAGCAACGGATTGAAGCTCCGTGTGTCGGCAGTTCGATTCTGTCCCGCGCCATTATATGGAAGGATAGCGAAGTCTGGCTAAACGCGGCGGACCGTAAATCCGCTCCTTCGGGTTCGGTGGTTCAAATCCACTTCCTTCCATTTTATTTATAGGGATATCGTACAACGGTAGTATACCGGTCTCCAAAACCGTTGATGTGGGTTCAATTCCTACTATCCCTGTTTATGATGTTATGGCGGTAGTGGTGAAGTGGTTAACACATCGGTTTGTGGTACCGACACGCGTGGGTTCGATTCCCACCTACCGCCCTTTTGATTGCTTGGTTCCAGTAGGGAAGGGCAGTTGTTAAGGCTTAGTGCCTTTATGGCGGTATAGCCAAGTGGTAAGGCAGAGGTCTGCAAAACCTTCATCACCGGTTCAAATCCGGTTACCGCCTTTGTTTTACTGCTTTAGCAATCATTAGCATGCCGGAGTGGCGGAACTGGCAGACGCGCTGGACTCAAAATCCAGTGATCATTGCGATCGTGTGGGTTCGAACCCCACCTCCGGTATAACATAGTTATATAGCTTATCTTAGCAAATCAAGAACGTTGTCATAACAACGTTCTTTTTTTATACTTTGATCTTACTGTGTATAGTTTATTTAATTTTTAATTGGATCACACCCTTTAAATACGTGTTAGAAATAAAATGACCAAAATAAAAAGCCATCGTAAAATGACTTTTTATCTTATTATGTTTTATTGGTTAATTTGACCTAAGTTGTTTTTATTAATGGCATACTTAGCTTGTTCAGGGGTGTATCCCTCAGCTTCAGAAGTTAGCTGATCGTAAACTTGTTGAGCTGATAAATGTTGTTCTTTCGAATAGTTTTTTGCTGATTTAACCGCGTTTTCTTGATAATCTTTATCACTGAATTTATTAACGGCCGATTGAGCCGCTTCTGGTTTAAATTTATTTCCAGATTGTGATGTTAATTGAGTATATAAACGCTTCTTAGACATTGGAACAGATTCCATATAGCTTTTAGCGGTATTGTATGCATTATTGCTCTCAGTGTTTGCGCTATCAGTTGTTGAAATTGCCGACGCCGTTTTAGACGAACTCTCTAGTTTTACTTTTTGGGATGTTTGACTGTCCGATGTTGCAGAACTACTTTTCTTTTTATCACTGTTACTTCCAACAACAAAGATTACTACAAGTATGATGATTGCAATTATGATCCAAACCCAGAATCGTTTATACCATTTCTTTTTTTGTTTTTCCTTTGCCATAACAAACTCCTTATATTAGCTTTTAACGTCAATCGGTTTTGGACGTATTTTATAATCATACTGATTATTTATTATTTAATAACACCCGAAACACTACCTATTTAGTATATCAAAGTAGCATAAATAAAAAAATCATCAACTTAATCTTTAGTTGCTGACACATAATTATTGATGATAAAGTAGTTTTGTCAAAATAGTTGACGTTCCTTATTCCACCGTACACGCGGCAAAGATTGAGGGAGAGGTCAGGTAATTAAGCTTTCTTCTTGCTAAGTAACACTGATATGACATATACTAATAATGCAGGGATGAGTCCGGGTACATTAAGGTTCTGTTGATCCTTCATTGTTGTTAATTTATTAACTGCCCGGACTTAGACCTGTTTTTTGATGACTAAGCTAATTATGATAATTGATGCATTAAGATGAAATAGGGATCACCAAATGGTGATCCCTATTTTCGTTTATTTCGAAGTTTTATTTTTAACTTTCTCAATTTTAATTTTTGTTTCTTAAGCTTTAACTTTTGTTTTTTTAATCGTAACTTTTCACGCTTAAGTCTTGCTTCACGTCTCCCAAGCACATTGATCAACCCCTTAATTGAACTAGTACTTATGATACACTCTTCTTTTTTATAATCCAATCATCATTTTCATAGCTAAATTTAGCTTTTAAATCACTTTACGAATTACTATAATTGGTTCAATGTGAATTTTGGTTATCATTTTAATTCGAGGGAGGAAAAAATGGAAAACGAAAATAAGTATGAAGTTCATCCCATTCCAATGAACGAACGTAACATGAGCTATTGGGATATGTTTGCTAACTGGTTTGGAGCAAACGCTAATAATGGAACTTGGTTTATTGGGGGCATTATTGCCGCTTGTGGTTTATGGGGCGGTTTTAGTGCTTTGGTGATTGCCTCAATTATTTCATATCTGTTTCTAAGTTTAATTGGATATGAGGGGTATAAAACGGGGTTATCGACGACAACTTTGAGTCGGGCGACATTTGGAATCAGGGGAAGCATGATCCCCTCGGTTGTCAATTTAGTGATGTTTATGGGTTGGACCGCGGTTAATACTTTTATTGCGGCAACTTCATTATCCTATATTTTTAATTCATTCTTTGGATGGCCGATCTTTGGGAAGTCTGGTGGTACGTTCGGTTTAGTTGTCGGAATTCTGGTTATGAGTATTTTACATATTCTTAGTGTTATATCAGGACAACGATCCATTAGAATTATTGAAAGAGTTGGAATTATTCTAGTTATTGTCTTTGTAATATGGGAAGTCTTGGTAGTGTTTAGAGATGTTTCGTTTACCCAACTTGCTCATTATATGGTTCCCAAAAAGGATCGGATGCCGTTTGGAGCAGCAATTGATAGTCTGGCTGCGTTTAACTTGGCATGGGTTACCAGTGGAGCTGATTTTACTAGATTTACTAATAAAAAGCGTGTTTCAACAAGTGCACCATTTTTTGGAGCTTTACTAGGGGCAGTCAGTTTTGCATCCATCGGATTATGCACTACCATCAGTATTGCCATTACGTCTGGAGTCTATGATCCCAATAATTCTGATCCAAGTACAGTGGCCAATAAATTGGGTCTAGGAATGATTGCAATGATCGTGATTGTCTTAACCAGTATGACCGCTAATGCTGTTAATTTACAGGCCGCTGGATCAGCATTAACGAATATGTATCATAAATTGACATTAAAACAGTCGTTGTTGATTGTCACCGTGGTGGCGATGATTTTAACCTTTACCCCACTTTTAAGTGGAAGCTTTCTTTCTGCTTTTACGGCCTTCCTTGATTATATTGGGATGTTTTTAGGCCCAATCATCTCCATCATGCTAGTAGATTACTTTCTTCTTAATGATCGTGACTACCGTTTGGAATCATTTGGAGATCCGAAAGGAGAGTTTTGGTATAGCCATGGAGTGAATTGGTTTGCGTTTTCACTTTGGATTTTAGGAATTTTGTTATACTTAATGTTGAAAAATGTTGCAATTGTTAAAAATACCATTGGAGCAACTTTTATTGTAATGGCAATTATTGCTGTTATCTACTACGTTATCGGTCGGGCGTTAGAAAGACGGGACAAATAAAATGATTATTAAACAGGGATATATTGAGAATTCGACAAAAAAACAAGACATTTTAGTTAAAGATGGAAAGATTAAAGAGATTGGTGATCACATTGATGATCCTAAAGAAGAGGTGATTGATGCGAATGGTAAATTAATTATTCCACCATTTATTGATTCACATGTCCATTTAGATTCGACTCTGACAGCCGGTGAACCCGGGTTTAATGAAAGTGGAACCCTATTTGAGGGTATTTCAATTTGGTCTGAGCGAAAACAAAGCTTATCTGAAAAAGACGTTAAGGAGCGCGCCATTAAAACGCTCAAGAATCAGGCTGAACATGGAATTCAGTTCGTTAGAAGTCACGTTGATACTACTGATCCCAATCTTACCGCTCTTAAAGCACTTCTTGAGGTAAGAGAACGGGTATCTAGTTTTATCGATCTCCAATTAGTTGCTTTTCCACAGGAGGGGATTCTATCATTTCCACATGGCAAAAATTTACTAACAGAAGCTGTCAAAATGGGAGTTGACGCCGTGGGTGGAATTCCCCACTACGAATTTAATCAATATTATGGGCGTGATTCACTAAAGTTTTTGATGAACTTAGCTGAAAAATATGGCAAACTTGTTGACGTTCACTGCGATGAAATTGATGATCCCAATTCCAGAAATTTGGAAGTTCTAGCTACTTTGGCGTATGAATCAGGACTAAGTGATCGGGTGACTGCAAGTCATACAACGGCTCTTGGATCGTATAACGATGCATATGCCGATAAGTTGATGAGAATTCTTAAGATGTCAAAGATTAACATGGTAGCCAATCCACTAGTTAATATGCATTTGGGTGGTCGATTTGATACTTACCCTAAACGACGGGGTTTAACGAGAGTCAAGGAACTTTTAAAGCATGGAATCAACGTCTCGTTTGGAGAGGACGATGTAAAAGATCCGTGGTATCCAATGGGGAACGGTAACATGCTGGATGCGCTTTACGTTGGTATTTTAGCGAGTCAACTGATGGGGTACCATCAGATTATGGATTCATATAAGTTGGTTACTACCAACGCTGCTAAAACTTTACATGTTAGTGATCATTATGGAATTGAGAAGGGGAAACCCGCTAGTTTCTTAATCTTTGATACAGATAATTTTTATAATGAAATTAACGAAAGAAGAACGCTTTTATACTCGATTAGAAACGGGAAAGTTTTGGTTAAAAAACAACCAGAAGAAGTTCAAACTCATTTTGATTAGGTTTTAGTCAGTGGACTTCACTTTCATTTTCCTTGTGATATGATGAACGTAAAGATTACATTGAGGAGGCAATTATAATGGTAGAAGAAGCTAATACCGAGATCCCTAAAACTATGAATGCTTGGGAAATTGTTAAACCTGGACCGATTAACGGAAGGAAATCTCCCTTAAAATATGTTAGAAAAGACGTTCCAGCACCTGGTGATGGTGAAGTCTTGGTTAAGGTATTAACGTGTGGAGTTTGTCACACGGATTTACACGTTACCGAGGGTGATCTGCCAGTCCATAAAAAAGATCTAACTCCTGGACATGAAATTATTGGTAAAGTAGTTAAAAATGGTCCCCATACTCGTCGATTTAAAATTGGTGATCGAATCGGAATCCCATGGTTACGGAAAACATGTGGTGTATGTAAGTATTGTCGTTCTGGTAGAGAAAATCTATGTCCATATTCTAAATATACGGGATGGGATCATGATGGTGGCTATGAGGAGTATACAACCGTTCCAGAAGGATTTGCTTATCGAATTCCAGAACGGTTTAATTCGCTTCAAGCAGCCCCACTGCTTTGTGCTGGAATCATTGGGTATCGGGCTTTTGAACGTGCTAACATTCCAGCTGGTGGTACCCTTGGAATTTATGGTTTTGGTGGGTCTGCTCACATCACCGCGCAATTGGCGATTGATCAGGGAATTGACGTTCACGTCTTTACACGAGGTGAAGATGCCAAACGATTTGCCTTGTCACTCGGGGCAAAATCAGTCAATAACACATATGATATGTCGCCCGTTCCTCTAGATTCATCGATTATTTTTGCACCAGTCGGTGAGGCTGTTCCTAATGCGTTGAAAAGTTTAGCTCCCGGAGGTACTTTAGCATTAGCCGGAATTCATATGACTGATATCCCTCAGATGAGTTACGAAGAGCATATTTTTCACGAAAAGAACTTAACGAGTGTTGAAAGTAATACGAGAAGTGATGGCGAAGAGTTTTTGACTTTAGCTGATCGTTTACACATTGAACCTGACGTTACTGAATTTCCACTTTCAAGGGCGGATGATGCCTTGAAAAGGGTTGCTAAAGGTGATTTGAAAGGTGCTTGTGTTTTAAACGTAGGGTTAGAGAGTAATTAGCTTATAAGTAAAGTACAAGTGATGCCAAAACGATAAACCTTTTCGTTTGGAGATTTTATTGACAAACAATCATAAAAAATATATCATTTCAATTAAATAAATCTTTAAGTGTGTCCAGTGAGGCAGCAAGATTTCGAATTTTAAAGTGATACTGTAAAACTTTATTTAATCGAAGACTGTTGTCCCTTGGACAGCAGTTTTTTTATTAGAGAAGGGAAGTCAGTATAAATGTCTCAGAAAAAGGATTATGTATTAGGAATTCATGACCGTCCATCACCACTAAAATGGATCGGACTTTCCTTACAACACATGTTTTCAATGTTTGGCAGCACAGTAATTGTTCCATTGTTAGTCGGTTTAAGCCCAAGTATTGCACTTTTTGCTTCAGGAATTGGGACGTTACTGCATATCTTAATTACTAAGGGGAAAATTCCCGCTTACATGGGATCTAGTTTTGCCTTTGTCACTCCAATGATGGCACTTATGAAAACGACTGGAGTTTCAGGAGTTTCTCAAGGAGTGGTTGCGGTCGGCTTAGTTTATGTGGTGGTGGCCACGATCATTTCATTTATTGGATCCGATTGGATTGATAAGATCCTACCACCAGTGGTAGTGGGGCCGATCGTAATGGTGATTGGACTATCACTTGCAGGGAGTGCTGCCCAAAATGCAATGATGGATCATGGAAGGTATAGCTTGGTTTTCTTCGGAATTGCGATGACCACTTTGTTTTTAGCAATTTTCTTCAATGTTAAATTAAAGGGATTCTTGGGATTAATTCCGATTTTATTGGCAATTGTCTGTGGGTATTTAATTTCAATGGCGTGTGGATTAGTTGATATTCACGCAATTGCCACTGCTCCATGGTTTAAACTGCCTCCGTTTCATATCATTGGCACCGAGCGAGGCTTCAAGTTTGACTGGAATGCCATCTTGATTATGGCTCCAATCGCTTTTGTTACGATGACCGAACACATGGGTCATTTGATGGTACTCGGCGAAATGACTCACAAGAATTTCTTTAAGAATCCAGGCTTAAATCGCACGCTTGCTGGGGATGGAGCCGCATCGCTTGCAGCTGGAATTCTTGGTGGACCAGCGGTAACTAGTTATGGCGAAAATATTGGAGTCATGGCAATTACCAAAGTTTACAGTGTTTGGGTCATAATCGGAGCAGCGATTTTTGCCATGATCTTTGCGTTCGTGAATAAGTTAAATGTTTTAATCATGCAAATGCCGCTCCCAGTTATTGGTGGAATTAGTTTTCTCCTATTTGGGACAATTGCTGCTAATGGTGTCAAAGTGATGATTGACAATAAATTGGACATGGATAAGAAACGCAATTTAATGATTGCGTCGGTTATCTTGGTAATTGGAATTGGTAATGCATATATTCAAATTGGAAGTTTCCAGTTTACTGGAGTGGCTTTAGCAACCGTGATTGGAATCGTTTTGAACCTTCTCCTACCAGAAGACGAACATGATGATCCAGATCTTGAAGATCAATCTATTGACCCAGTAAAGAAATAGTAATATTATGATTTTATGTTAAAGAACACGAGAGGGGAAACTGACTATGTGTAAACCATGTTGTTGTAAAAAAGATTTGACAAAATCTGACAACACTTTTGGTATGCACTCAAAGGTTTCTCTATAAATGATATTAATTTATTATAATTATGAGAGGACTGGTGGATCCAGTCCTCTTTTTTGTGTTCTTTTGTGATTATTTAGGAGGTAGCATCATGAAAAAGTTACTTGTCTGTTTAAATTTTTAGAGTAAAATAAACATAGCGAGTTAGTTAATTTTGCACAATATATTTTAATGAATGGGGATTTTAATTATGAAGAAAAGATGGCCTTTACTTTTACTAACAGGAGTGGCCGCGTTGGCTCTTACCGTTACCGCATGTGGGAAACAATCTGAGACTAAAAAGCCTGGGACTTTGACGGTTGGTATGGAAGGAACTTATGCTCCGTATTCTTACAAGGATAAGAACGGTAAGTTAACCGGCTTTGAAGTTGATTTGGCTAATGATGTTGCTAAAAAGATGGGGATGAAGGTTCAATACAAGTTAACTGGATGGGATTCATTAATTCAGGGACTCAATTCTAATTCTTACGATGTTATTTTTAACAATATGGCAATTAATCCAGCTAGAAAAAAGCAGTATCGGTTTGCCACTCCATACATTTATTCAAAGGCAATCATGATTACTAAGAAAGATTCACCAATTAAAAATGCTCAAGACTTTAAGGGTAAGAAGGTCGCTGAAGGTACTGGTACTGATAACTGGAATAACGCCGAAAAGCTGCATGCTAAACCAGTTACTTCACCAGACTTTAATACTTCAATGCAAATGATTGATCAGGGTCGTGTTGTTGGTGCCTTAAATGCTCAGCCAGCATGGCAAAGTTGGTATGCAAGCCATAAAGATACTGACCTTCAAGCTAAACTAGTTCCAACTAATGTTATTCCACAAAGTCAAATTGCTCCAATGATGAACAAGAAGTCTGCTAAGTTAAATAAACAGATGGACAAAGCAATTAATGAACTTCGAAAAGATGGTACCTTGAAACGATTATCAATGAAGTACTTTGGAGAGAATATTACCGATAAATAATATTAGTTAGGAGCTTAAAGAATTATGTGGGACATTATCATTTCATCATTACCGAGTCTCTTAGAGGCAATGATTAAATACACCATTCCACTAACAATTATTTCATTCTTTTTTGGTTTAATTCTTGCGATTGTTACCGCACTGATAAAGTTTTTAAAACCACATGGGAATGCATTTGTTAGAGTTATGTGGGGCATTTTTAGAGCCATTGCCGACGTATACGTGTGGGCTTTTCGTTCCACTCCATTGTTGGTTCAGTTGTTCATTATTTATTTTGGTTTACCGAATCTGCAAAATTTCATTCCCGGTTTTAATTTTGAAATTCCAGCCTTTACGGCAGCAATAATTGGGTTTTCGTTAAATACTGGTGCTTATGCGTCGGAAACCATTCGGTCAGCTCTGATGTCTGTTCCCCAAGATCAATGGGATGCTGCGTATACTCTGGGTTTTAGCACCACTCAAACCCTGTGGTACATTGTTTTACCACAAGCAGCACGAATCGTACTTCCTCCACTATCTAATGAATTTATTGGATTAGTTAAGGATACCTCTCTTGCAAGTACGATTACCATCACAGAGATGTTTCAGGTTAGTCAACAAATTGCGGCGCACAACTATCAGCCACTACTTATGTACACAGAAGTAGCCGCTCTTTACGCTATTTTGTGCAGTATTTTAACGATCCTTCAACACTATCTCGAAAAGCGTTCTTCAAGATACTTAAAGGGGGATGAAGGCTAATGATTAAGATTGAAGACATTGTAAAAAAGTACGATGGAAAAACCGTTCTGGATAAAATTAGCACGGAATTTCCTGAGGGAAAAACGACCGTAATTGTTGGTCCTTCTGGTTCTGGAAAGTCAACGTTGCTACGTTCTCTGGACTTATTGGTTCATCCCGATTCAGGCGTAATTAGTTTTCCTAATTTTTCGTTAAACTACGCGGATAAGATTACCAGTAAACAAAGTAAGGAATTACGAGCACAGACTAGCATGGTCTTTCAAAATTGGAATCTTTTTCCTAATTTACGGGTGATTGATAACATCACGGCTGCACCAATCCATGTTCATAAGATTTCGAAAAAAGATGCGGTAGCTCAGGCAGAAAAATTATTGAAACGGGTTGGTCTTGAAAAATATGCTAATTTCTATCCCGATGAATTATCTGGAGGAATGCAACAACGAATCTCGATCTGTCGGGCATTGGCAGTCAAGCCTAAGTACATTTTATTAGATGAACCTACCAGTGCGCTTGATCCGGAGTTAGAGACGCAAGTTTTAGAAATGCTGGAAGAGTTAGCTGATCAGGGACAGTCAATGATTATGATTACTCACAACATTGAGTTTGCTAAATTATCTGCTGATAAAATGTTATTCATCGAAAATGGTGAGAAGATTTTTGATGGATCAAAGGACGAATTTTTTAATAACCCTTCTCCGAGAATCAAAGAATTTTTAGATGCAATTTCTTTACAGTAAATAAAAATGAGGACTTCATATTTTGAAGTCCTCATTTTTATATGAAAGTTGCTAATCCAATAATTATAAATGAAAGTAAACAATTTTCTGGGGTTTCTTTTTCGCTGAAGATTTGAATTCCGTATGAGATTAATACTAAAGTAATTAAAATTGCACATTTTAATAAGGGAAAATTTGCTAGCAGAAGCGCTGCAAAGATTAAAATGAAGATAAAGTTTAATTTAGTTTCAAGTCGGTGATTAAAGAACGGAACAAAGAACAAACAGTATAAGCAAAATAGAATTCCAACGTTTACGAGGACACTTGATTCCAGGTATTGGTTATCGAGATAACAAAAAGAAATGACCGGAGCAATTGAATTTAAAAAGGAAAAGCAAACCAGTCCATAGTAATTTTCGAGTTTAAATTTAGGCATCATTACAATGATGTTGGTGATTCCAAGGATGACAAACAGAATGATTAATAAGATGGGAAACAAGGAAACAATCGCTAATAACACTGGGATGACGTTGAGAAATAAATTGATCCTTGGATCATAACGAATGATGAAAAGTAGAAGGGAAGCCGACCAAAGAAACTCTGATAGGATTAGCACCACCAGTCTGGTATTCCATTGTACTGATAGTAAGTCTACTTGCGAAGCAAAGAGCCATATTAGTGTATTCAAGATGATGAATACCGTAAGAATTAGGGCATGTAAGGTAGTTTGATTTTTTTCAATAAAAGTTTTCATAATATTGTCCTTTTTGTATTAATAAATCCATGTTAATCAATTATGTAAATTTGTTCAATGGAGGTTTTGTGTGCTTTTTAATTACTTGCGAATATGTTATTATTATAAAGTTATGAGCAGATTCCCGATAGGATTCACGAAGAGTGAAGTTGCCTTGTAACCACAAACAATAGGGGGAATAAGAATGTCAGAAAAGCGTTTATTTACTTCTGAATCAGTTTCAGAAGGTCATCCGGATAAAGTTGCCGATCAAATTAGTGATGCAATCCTGGATGCAATTTTAAAAAAAGATCCAGATGCACGAGTTGCCTGTGAAACCTCAGTTACTACAGGACTTGTATTGGTGTTTGGTGAAATCTCAACTAGTGCCTATGTTAACATTCAAAAAGTTGTTAGAGATACAATTCGTGAAATTGGTTATAATGATCCTAAATACGGATTTGATGCAGACAGTGTTGCTGTGTTAGTCTCACTTGATGAACAGTCACCAGATATTGCGCAGGGAGTTGATGAGTCGGTTGAGACTCGTGGTGGAGACGTCGATCCTCTTGATAAGATTGGTGCTGGGGACCAGGGAATTATGTTTGGTTATGCAGACAGTGAGACCCCTGAGTTAATGCCACTCCCAATCTCATTGAGTCATCATTTAATGCAGAAACTCTCTAAGCTTCGTAAAAATGATTCTATTCCTTATCTTAGACCGGATGCCAAAGCGGAAGTAACGGTTGAATACGATCAAAATGATGATCCTAAGCGTGTTGATACCGTGGTTTTAAGTACTCAGCATGATCCTGATGTTACTCAAGAACAGATTCGAAAAGATGTTATCGAGAAGGTTATCAAAACGACGATCCCGTCTAAGTATCTTGATGAGAACACTAAGTATTTAATCAATCCAACCGGAAAATTTGTGGTTGGTGGACCCGTTGGCGATGCCGGATTGACTGGAAGAAAAATCATTGTTGATACATATGGTGGGGCAGCTCATCATGGTGGCGGTGCTTTTTCTGGGAAAGATGCAACTAAGGTTGATCGTTCCGCAAGTTATGCAGCGCGGTATATCGCTAAAAACATTGTTGCGGCTGGACTTGCAAAAAAGATTGAAATTCAGTTGGCATATGCCATTGGGGTTGCTGAACCAGTTTCAATTTCAGTTAATACGTTTGGAACTTCAAAAGTTTCAGACGATAAGTTAGTCGCTGCCATTAGAAAAGTATTCGACTTGCGGCCAGCTGGAATTATTAAGATGCTTGATTTAAAGCGACCAATTTACAAACAAACGGCTGCTTATGGTCACTTTGGGAGAACGGATGTTGATCTTCCATGGGAGCATACCGATAAGGTAAAAGAGCTACAAAATTATTTTAAATAGGATTTAAATGACGACCTTCAATGGTCGTTTTTTATTGTATCAAATAGAAAGATGATGAAATATGAAGGGTAAAACAAACGTTAAAGTTGTGACAATTGCATTATTTGTTGCCACATTTATGAGCGCAGTTGAGGGAACCATTGTTTCGACGGCAATGCCCACGATTGTCGGTGATCTTCATGGGGTGTCGTTGATGAACTGGGTTTTCTCAATTTTTCTTTTGACAAATTCAATTGCCACCCCAATTTATGGGAAGTTAGCCGATCAATTAGGTCGTAAATCGGTTTTTATATTTGGTCTGGTGGTCTTTGTCATTGGCTCCATGTTGTCAGGAATGTCCAATAGTATGGGAACATTGATTTTATGGCGAGCAGTTCAAGGAGTCGGTGCAGGAGTAATTATGCCAGTATCCTTTACCATTATTGCTGACATGTATTCTTTTGAAAAGCGAGCTCAAGTAGTTGGTTTGAATGGATCAGCGTGGGGAATTGCCTCAGTGGTTGCACCATTACTAGGCGGATTTTTGGTTGACAACCTTTCTTGGCATTGGGTTTTCTTCATTAATGTTCCGATTGGGATACTGACGATTATTTTGATTGCATTATTTTTGCACGAACCAAAACGCAAGATTGCAAGTAAGATGGATTTACCTGGTGTCGTCTTGATTGCGGTTCTTTTGTTTTCGGTTATGTACATGTTTCAAGTCTTAAGTGAAGCTCCGATCAATTGGATAATGGTGACTGGATGTTTGGTGGTAGCAGTTATTAGTGGAATTTTATTTTATCGACAGGAGAAAAAAGCGACTGATCCACTAATTCCAATCCAGATGTTTAAAAGTCGAACATTTGTCACCCAGAATTTAATTGCAGCTCTGATTAGTGGTTTTATTTTTGGATATGAGGTTTATTTGCCGGATTGGACCCAGGGTATTTTAGGATTAAAGGCCACCATGGCTGGTTTTGCGATCACACCAAGTTCCGTTCTATGGCTGGTTGGTTCTTTTATTTCGGGAAAAATGATTCTGAAGTACCGGCCACAACAAATTATGAACTTTAGTTTGGCATTTGTTTTGCTAGGAGCAATTTGTATGGTCCTACTTCCGATTACTACGCCATTTTGGGTTTTCTTTGTTCTTTCAGCCGTTTTAGGAACTGGCTTTGGAATTACCATTACTACTTCCACCGTTACGGTTCAAAACGAGGTCTCACCAGAACACGTTGGAGTAGCTTCTTCATTCAATACTCTGAGCCGAACTCTCGGTCAAACAATTATGATTTCTATTTTTGGAATTGTGATGAACACCTCGATGGCAAAAGGAGTTAGTGAACATCCAGGGACTAACTTAAAAATGATGAATACACTAATTAATCCCCAGACGGCGGTTAATTTATCCAAAAAAGTTCTGCCCGTACTGCATGAGATTCTTTACAGTGCCATTCATCATATCTTTATTTTGGCTTTATTATTAGTGATTTTATCGTATGTTGTGAACTGGTTTGACCATAAAAACACGCAAAAGAAAACGAACTAACATTACTTAGCTCGTTTTTGAATTGCCACTAGGATTGGTGGATCATTGATTTGATTGATAAATTGATATTTTAAAACGTGGTAACTGTGTTGATCGAGGCTACTAGCAAATTTTAAAACCTGTTCCTTTTCCTCTTTGCCGCCAGCGTGACCATAGTACAGTACTAAAATGATGATTCCGTTAGGAGTTAAACATTCAAGAATATCACTAATAGCTTTAATGGTGGTTTTGGGTTTTGTTATGATTCTTTTGTCACCAGTGGGAAGGTATCCTAAGTTGAAAATTGCGGCCACAATTGGACTGTTCTGAACGTATTTCTTAACGTTTTCATGCCCATCAAGAATAACTTGACATTGTTTTTGCTCACCATATTTCGTTAAGCGTTGTTTGGTGGCTAAAACGGCATTCGGTTGAATATCAAAGCTAAAAACATGGCCGTTTTTACCAACGAGTTGAGCTAAATAAAGGGTATCGTGGCCTAGTCCGGCCGTTCCATCGATTACGGTTTCACCTGGTTTAACAATTTGTTTTAGTAGAGTATGGCTAAAATTTAATGCTGATTGTAGTTTCATTTGAAACACCTCACTAATTATTATATCAGTTGTTTGTGATTAACTTGTTTTTTTGGATAAAATTTGGTAGAGTTTATTTAATCATATAATATATCATGTAGGTGAAGTATTAGATTGTTTTATTTTTCAGAAACCAAGTGGGTGATGCAAACTTGGAAATAGAATGATTGAACTTATCATCGAAGTTTTAACCGAATTAAAAGTTAAACGTTTTTCCGCGTTATGGAATCAAGGGTCTCTTATGAGAAATTTAGGTGGTACCGCGGAACCTCGTCCTATAGAATTGTTTTTCTATAGGCTTTTTTTATGGTGATTTTTAACGAACTAATAAGGAGTGAATTTGATGGCTTACGATCATTCAAAAATTGAAAAGAAATGGCAGAAGTATTGGGATGATCACCAAACTTTTAAAACCAGTGATAAACAAGAGAAAGATAAATATTACGTGCTAGACATGTTTCCTTATCCATCGGGTCAAGGGCTTCATGTCGGTCATCCAGAGGGCTACACTGCTACTGATATTATGGCACGCTTTAAGCGAATGCAGGGCAAAAATGTCCTTCATCCAATTGGATGGGATGCTTTTGGGCTACCAGCGGAACAATATGCGTTAAAGACGGGTCACAACCCACGTGATTTTACGAAGAAAAACATTGACAATTTTAGACGTCAGATTAAATCACTTGGATTTTCCTATGATTGGGATCGTGAAGTCAATACTTCGGATCCTAATTACTATAAATGGACCCAATGGATTTTTGAACAGTTGTACAAAATGGGATTAGCCTATGAAGATGAGATTGAGGTTAATTGGGCTCCTGATTTCATGGGTGGAACCGTTGTTTCAAATGAAGAGGTTGTTAATGGAAAAACTGAACGTGGTGGTTATGACGTTTACAGAAAACCTATGAAACAGTGGGTTTTGAAAATCACTGCTTACGCTGACCGTTTGCTAGATGATCTTGACGATTTAGACTGGCCTGAAAGCATTAAACAAATGCAACGAAATTGGATTGGTCGTTCCGTTGGGGCTAGTATCTCATTTGATGTAAATGAAGAAGACGAAAAGATCGAAGTCTTTACTACTCGTCCTGATACTATTTATGGGGTCTCTTACCTGGTGCTTTCACCGGAAAGTCCGATTGTAGATAAGATTATGACTCCAGAACAAAAGGCCGATGTAAAAAGTTACCGGGCTAAAATTGCCTCTAAATCAGACCTTGAAAGAACTGATTTAAACAAAGATAAATCGGGAGTATTTACCGGAGCTTACGCAATTAATCCTGTGAATCAAAAGAGAATTCCAATTTGGATTGGTGATTACGTTCTGCCAAGTTACGGAACCGGTGCAGTCATGGCCGTCCCCGCTCATGACCAACGGGATTTTGATTTTGCTAAGAAGTTCGATTTGCCCATCATTCCAGTGATTGAGGGTGGTGATGTTGATGATGCACCTTACACGGGCGATGGGGTTCACATTAATTCCGGTTTTCTTGATGGGTTGAATAAGAAACAAGCTGTCGATAAAATTATCGAATGGTTAAAAGATCATCATGCTGGTAATAAAAAGGTTAATTATCGATTACGTGATTGGATTTTTAGTCGCCAACGTTATTGGGGTGAGCCCATTCCAGTAATTCACTGGGATGATGGCACAACTTCCTTAGTTCCAGAAAACCAGTTACCATTACGACTTCCTAAAGCGGCTGACATTCAACCGTCTGGAACCGGAGAGAGTCCGTTAGCCAATCTTACTGACTGGGTGAACGTGACAGATAAGAACGGTCGTCATGGTAAACGCGAGACTAATACGATGCCACAGTGGGCCGGCAGTTCATGGTACTACTTGAGATACGTTGATCCTCATAATGATAAAATGATTGCTGATCCAGAAAAATTGAAGTACTGGCTTCCAATTGATTTGTACGTCGGTGGTGCTGAACACGCTGTTCTTCATTTGTTGTATGCGCGGTTTTGGCATAAGGTGCTCTATGATTTAGGGGTGGTTCCGACAAAAGAACCGTTCCAAAAATTAGTTAACCAAGGTATGATTCTTGGTACTAATCATGAAAAAATGTCAAAGTCCAAGGGAAATGTAGTTAATCCCGATGACATTGTTAAACAGTACGGTGCTGATACGTTGCGACTGTACGAGATGTTTATGGGACCACTTTCTGAATCTAAACCGTGGAATACCGATGGAATTGTTGGTGCCAACCGCTGGATTAAACGAGTTTGGCGCTTGTACATGAATGATGATGACACGGTAAGTGATGTGATCGTTGATGATAATGACGGAAAGCTTGATAAGATTTATAACCAAACCGTTAAAAAGGTGACTGATGACTTTGAAAATATGCGTTTTAACGTTGCCATTTCTCAAATGATGGTTTTCATCAATGATGCATATAAAGCACAAAGGTTACCTAAAAAGTACGCGGAAGGGTTCATTAAACTTCTTTCACCAATTACGCCACATGTTGCTGAAGAATTGTGGCAAAAGTTGGGTCATGATCATTCCATTGAACTTGCCAAGTGGCCAGAAGCTGACGAAAGTAAGTTAAAAGAAGACCAAGTTGAACTGGTGGTTCAGGTTAATGGAAAAGTAAGAGGTCACATTAAAGTTAGCGTGGATGCTGGGAAGGACGAGTCTGAAAAAGTTGCTTTAAATGATGAAAATGTTAAATCATTCCTGGATGGAAAGACTGTTAGAAAGGTAATCGTCGTTCCAAAGAAAATTGTTAATATTGTTGCAAATTAAGCTTGAATAAATTTGAAATTATTTTTCGAAATGGTTAAAATTTATATTTGTAACGTGAAAGTAGGGGAAATTTGTGAACAACGATTTCGAGCAAGATGAATTAGAAAAAGAAGAAATTGAAGATAGTGAAAGATCACAAGGTAAGATGGTTAAAGGATCAGCCTGGATGACCATTGGAAGCATCCTCTCACGAATTCTTGGTGCCATTTACATCATTCCTTGGCGATTAATTTTTGGAGCGTCATTGTTTCCGCTTGCCAACACGTTGTATACCATGGGTTACAACATTTATAGTGAGTTTTTGACAATTGCCATTGCGGGGATTCCGTCGGCGGTTGCAAAAGAAGTGGCCCATTATAATGCGTTAAATGAGTATGGGGTAAGTGCGCGACTTTATAAGAAAGGAATTACCCTTTCGGTTATTACCGGAGTCGTTTGTGCACTTTTAATCTATTTTTTTGCTCCAATCTTAGCTGGTAGTGGGGGTAAAAATGCGGTTCCGGTGATTCGTTCGTTAGCATGGGCCGTCCTAATTATTCCTGCGATGAGTTTAACTCGTGGATATTTTCAAGGCTTCCAACAGATGGCTCCGTCAGCAATGTCACAATTTGTTGAGCAACTCGCGCGTGTCATTTACATGTTGGCTTCAGCCTTCTTCATTATGATCGTGATCCACGGAAGTTGGGTAACCGCCGTTACCCAGTCAACTTTTGCCGCCTTCATCGGTGCTATTTTTGGTTTTTTAGCACTAGGATGGTATTACTGGCGACGACGTGATCATTTTCAGGGGCTTATTGCTTCAAGTGATAACGCTATTAACGTTAAGACTAACGATCTTTATAAAGAAATTATTAGTCAAGCGGTTCCGTTTATTATTCTTGGTTCTGGCATTACCATTTTTCAATTAATTGACCAATATTCCTTTTTTAGTATTATGCGTTGGGCAACTAATTATACTAATACTAATTTACAGTATATTTATGCTATTTTTGCGGCTAATGCGAATAAATTGATTATGATTGTGGTTTCGTTAGCTTCTGCCTTGGCAATTACCGTAGTTCCGTTGCTTTCTGAAGCCCGAACCAAAGGTGACATTCATTCAATTAGTAAGCAACTTAGTAATGCGTTAATTTTATTTGAATTTGTCATGCTTCCTGCAGCTTTAGGGATGGCCGCTATTGCTGGTCCGATCAATCGAACCTTTTATGGAACTGCCAATATGGATTTAGGAGCGGACATTTTAACCTTTTCTGCCATCATTTCAATTAGTCTAGGCTTGTTTACGGTGGTTACCGCATTAATGCAAGGAATCTCTGAAAATAGACGAGCAGTTAAATACTTTGTGGTTGGAATTGTAATTAAGTTAGTTGCGCAAGTTCCTTTAGTTTACTTCTTTGGAGCTTTTGGAGCCTTAATGGCAACCGCAGTTGGATTTACAGTTGCTAACTATTTGATTGTGCATTCCTTAAGACATGAGTTTGGATTGGAAATGAGTAGTATTAAATCTAATTCTGTTAAAATTTTAGCGTTTGCTTTGATCACATACTTTGTGGCCTTAATTGTAGTTTATGGAGCTAACTTCTTGTTTGGGATGGTAGTTAATTACAATAGTTCACTAATCAGTTTGTTTGTTTCGATTTTGGCTACGTTAGCTGGTGGATTTGTGTACCTATTCTTGGTACTTAAAAGTCGGGTAGCTGATAAGGTCTTAGGAAATAAGATGCAAAGTGTAAGGAAGTTTTTACACATTCGATAAAAAAAGAAGATCCAGTCAGGATCTTCTTTTTTTATCAGTTAAATTCATGCTTCGTGTTCATGCATGAAGCATGGAAGCCGTTGTGAGATTTGATGAGGGAGAACTACATATTGAGTGGCTGCTAGTTCATCGGCAATTGCACTGTGGGAATAAACGGCTGCTAAAACAGCATCAACCTCGTCGTCAAATTGGGCAACGAATCCACCGATAATTCCAGCAAGAGTATCACCCATCCCTCCAGTTGCTTGAGCAGGCGTCCCAGTCGTGTTTTGGTATACTTCATCTGGGGTATAAACCTGAGTACGATCAGATTTAAGAACAACAATCCCACCAATTTTGTCGCGGGCTTCTCGGTTACGTGTCTCAGTTTGATCGGCCATTTTAATTCCGGATAAACGTTGCCACTCCATTTGATGCGGGGTAAAAATTAATTTGGCTTGTGGTAATTTTAACCCACGTTCAGCGATCATCGTGATGGCCGAACCATCAATTAAGAGGATTTGATCAGGGGTGACATTATCAAATACGGTTTCCATAATTTCACAACTATGATCATCGGTCCCAAGCCCAGAGCCAATGGTAATAACTTTCATAGCTTTAATGAGTTGAACCATTTGATCAGTGTCATTATAGTCTGCAAACATTGCTTCGGGTAGCCAAGAGTGGAGCGCACTTTGATTCGTTGGATCCGTGATAGTAGTTGTGAGTCCAACGCCAGAGTAAACTGCTCCAAGCGAACTCATTATGATTGCACCACCAAAGTTTTCGTTTCCACCAACTAAAGCGATTTTACCGTAAGTTCCTTTAAAACTATTTTTGGGTCGAATTCGGATGGTTTTAGTTAGAATTGATTTATCAATTTTCTTCATTTTGTTCACCTCGAATGCATTATATCATGCGTTGGTTGAATGTTGTCCAAATGAGTTGTTACTTTCTTGATTATGTTAGAATAAGGAATAACTAAGTAGGAGGGTATAACATGGCAATTGACTGGAAAGATAAAGCACAAAATTACAAAGATGATTACTTAAATGACTTAAAAAAATTGATTTCAATTGATAGTTCGAGGGACTTGGAGCACGCAACGGACGAATACCCATTGGGCCCAGGTCCAGCTCATGCATTACAACAGTTTCTCTCTTTTGGTGATCGTGATGGGTTTACCACCAAAAACATTGATAACGTAGTGGGATACATTGAGTATGGTTCAGGCGATGAAACCATGGCAATTTTGTCACATGCTGATGAGATGCCAGGTGGCGCAGGTTGGGATTCCAATCCATTCGAACTAAAGCTTGAGGGTGACAATGCAATTGGTCGAGGAGTTTCTGATGACAAAGGACCAGGACTTGCCGCCTATTATGGATTAAGAATGCTTAAAGATGCAGGGATTCAGTCGAAGGTCAAAATTCGCTTGATAATTGGAACGGACGAAGAGTGTGACTGGACTGGAATGAAACGCTATTTTGAGGTTGAACCAGATCCTTCATTTGGATTTTCGCCAGACGCCGAATTTCCCTTGATCAATGGGGAAAAGGGTAATGTGACGCTTGAAACGCATTTTGCTTCCAATAAAAGTGATGGTGAGAACACCCTGATGCATTTTAATGCCGGATTGCGTGAAAATATGGTACCACGTGATGCAGAAGCTGACGTTGTTGCTGCGGATGTCTCCAAAATGGCCGATGAATTTGAAAAATATTTAGATAGGGTTCCCGTAACTGGAAGCTATGAAATCGAAGGGAACAATATTAAAATCAGTGTGGTCGGGAAAGCAGCCCATGGAATGGAACCTAAGAACGGTATCAATGCTGGAACCTATTTAGCTGACTTTTTGGTTGATTATAGTTTTGATACTAGTGGTGCTAATATCCTGAACTTCATCGACGAAAAACTGCATGATGATTCTCGTGCTCATAAATTGGGGCTTAATTTTACTGATGATGTGATGGGAGAACTAACCATGAACGTCGGTCTAATGAATTTTGATCATGAAAATGGTGGGATGGTTAACACTAACTTTAGGTATCCAAAGGGGATTACGACTGATAAAATTTTAGCTAAAGTTCAAGATGCCGCTGATCGGTTTAACGGGTCAACCAAACAAATTTCGCAAATGGTGCCCCACTTTGTTGATGCAGACGATCCCATTGTAAAAACCTTAATGGGTGTTTATCGCGATCAAACTGATCAGGATGACGCTCAACCAGAAGTTGTTGGTGGTGGTACGTATGCGCGAATGATGAAACGTGGGGTTGCCTTTGGAGCACTTTTCCCAGGAACAGAGGACACGATGCACCAAGCTAACGAATACACACCTGTTAATGATTTGATTTTGGCAATGTCGATTTACGGTCAGTCAATTTATGAATTGTCTAAGTAGAGATAAAAAAACTTTGAACATCGTGTTCAAAGTTTTTTTATCGGATCGTTTTTAATTTTTCATCAATTTTTTCCAATACCTTAGAGACGTTTTGGGAATCTTCTAGATCGTATTTTTGAAGATTGATTTTCATCTTAGGACTGACGTTATACTCGTCATACCATTTTTGGTAAGCTTTCCACATTTTGTAATAATATTCTTCTAGTCCTGGATCGTTGTCCCATTGTTCATAGTCACGACCACGCTTTTTGATTCGGTATAGAATGGTGTCGAAATCGCTGTAGGCATAGACTAAAAGGTCAGGACTTGTTTTTGGAAGCTCTTTAAGTTCATCCATCATATTGTCAAGTAGCTTTAAATAAACTTCTAATTCAACGTCAGAAATATTTCCCTCAGCATTATTTTCTTTGGTGAAAAGCGCGTCTTCGTAAATAGATCGATCCAACACGTTGTTGTCTTGTTTTAACGCCTTTTTAATCATCGAAAAGCGTTTATTTAAAAAGTATATTTGAAGTAAGAAACCATACTGTTTTGGATCTTTATAATAAAGTGGCAAAACAGGATTGTCTCCTACTGGCTCGTAGAAGGGCTCTGTTCCATAATGTGCGGCAATTTTTCCCGTTAAGGTTGTCTTACCGACACCAATCATTCCAGCTGTAATAATCACCATGCTTAGCTCCTCTTTTAGTTTAATAACGTCTTTTAGTATATCATTTCGAATCAGTTAGGTTAACGATGGATTTGAACACTAATTTTCCTTCTTTGTTTCAGACGTTATTATTATGGTATTCTATGTTAGTGGAAAAATTTGGAGATGAATTGGATTAATGAAGTGGGAAATGAGTTTAATTAAATTTTTGAAAAGAGCCGTTGTATTTATTGGACTAATTTTTTTGATTTTTGCGGTTCAAGTACCAGTTCAAATGATTGGAATTCACGATTATCATGGATTCAAGGCTTTTCTTTATGGAACTTCTTACATTGTTATTTTTCTTGTCGTAATTAGTTTAGCGCTATGGGCTTATCGAAGTGTGTACAGACAACGAAGTCATCGGCTTACTGGTCACGATTTAAAGATTATTTTATTGTCAATCTTTAGCTTTTTTGTTATTGAGATTGTGCTTCAAGTTTTAAATAAATTGATTTTTAACCAACTGGGAACAAAGAATAATAATGCCATTTTAAGTCTTTTTCAAAGTAACATGACGGTGTTGGTTTTGATGAGCTTTTCGGCAGTTTTTTTATCTCCAGTGTTAGAGGAATTGGTGTTTAGGGGATTTTTTATTAATGCCTTTTTTAATCAAAATGCATTTTGGCTGCCAATTGTTTTTAGTGGGTTACTTTTTTCTTGTGGTCACATGAGTTCTAACGTGATTAGTTTTATGATTTATGCTATTTTGGGAATGATTTTAGCGTATGTATACAAGAAAACGGGGAAAATTGAAGTTTCGATTGGGGTCCACTTTTTAAATAACCTAATTGCAACCGGATTTATGCTAATGGCAGTCTTATAGTGGTGGAGTGAAAAATGGACGTAGTTGAATTTAATTATTTTAATCAATTAAAGAATCAATTAATGGTGGCTGATGAAGAGTTGGAGCAGCTTAAAAAGCAGTATTTACACTGGATCATGAATCTTGATCAACTCAAAAATGATTATGACGTGAACACAATTGATGAATTAGCTAGTGTTTTAAACGATGGGGATGACGATCAAAAGTCAGCGGATTTAAAAAATGCCCTACTCAATAATGATAAGGATTATTTGTTGAATGGGATGAAAGAGTTGAATAATACTGACTTTCAGAAGTGTAACGTAATTAATCAACGAATTCATAATTTAACTCAAAAATTACATGAAGTTGAAATATTTTATAAGAATGTTGTTATTCCGATAGTTAACGAGATGAAGAAGAGTAAAATAATAGAGGTCATTGGCGTTTTAAGTTCTAGAAATAGTAGTGACGTGGTTTTGAACTTTAGATTTTTATCGAGTTTTGCCGAATTTCAAAGAGATTTTCATAAAGAGATGTACGTTGATGCAATTATAAAGGGTCATCTTAAGGATAAAAGTGTAATGACAATGATGATTACTCAAGATAATTATCCAAACGAATATGATATGACCCTGATGAAAGATATGGAGGAAGATTAACTAATGGTAGATCGAGGAGACTATAAATATCCTGACACTCAGGCGTATAATTTTGTGCTTAAGCGACTGAATGAACATGGAGTAACGATTAAAGATATTGCACAGATTGCAATTGATTTACAGAAAAAATATTCAAATGTTCCTGATTTAGACTATGTTTGTGGGATTGTTAATGATATTTTGCATAAAAGGGAAGTATTGAATAACGCAATGGTAGGGCTTGAACTGGATCGTTTAGCACAAGATGGCGAGTTAGAAGAGCCACTTGAAAGCATTGTCTCTCATGATTTAGGGGTGTTTGGCGTTGATGAAACGTTGGCACTTGGAATTGCTTCAATCTATGGGACGATTGGGGTTACTAATTATGGTGAAATTGACACTAATAAAAATGGAATTGTAAAAGAACTCGATACAAACGGTCAAATTGTCAATACTTTTATTGATGATATTGTTGGAGCTATTGCTGGCGCTACTGCCGCTAAAATTGCACATGATAATGCTTAAAAAAAGGTCCTCACTTTTGTGAGGACCTTTTTTTAGTTTGACTTCTTTACTGCTTTGATGCATTTTGAATTAAACCTGAATTCATCATGAATACTGGTTGATTCACCAACGTCATGTCTCACGACTTTTAACCAATCGTCTTGGTTATCACCTAAGCCAGTTGGGTTAACAAATGTAACTTCGACTAAATCGCCAACTTCATAAGGAAGATTTTTATCGTATTCAACTAAATTATAAGTTTCATAAGCTTTTGTTTTCATATTATTTCCTCCATTGGTTAATTATATCAAATTATGTTTTAATCGCTAAAATTATGCAGTAAATTTTTGTCAATAAAGCGACTGATTGGTTATATTATATAATAATAATTATTATATTATGAGACAAAAGTGAATTAATAATTAGGATAAATACTGATGTCAAGGTATTATAATTATGTTTTGTGAAATTTAAGACTCTATTGTCGTTGTTTTTAATAAAGTTTATAATCTAAATTGTGAAGTAAGCAGTAAGAGATTCATAATGAAATATTGAATGTTGAGATTAAAAATAACTAGACAATTTTGTGAATGCTAATGTAGGAAATAGTGTTCACGTGGTGTTAGAAAGTGTGAGAAGCTTTTAACACCGTAATTAATACTGTCATAAATGATAAGTTGGTGGAAGATAAGTGTTATTGAGTACGTGAAAAATCATTTAATGATAGCCTAAGTCTTGTTATAAGATTTGAAATTAAAACAACTATGCGAATTTATTCGTATTTCAATATGATGAATACTCTGAAATACCATTTAGGTCATGCTACTTCGTAGTATGACCTTTTTTGATGGGAAAGGAGGTGAGTCATAATGAAGGAGTTTAAACTAGTAGTTCCAAGTACAGATCGAAGCGTTCGGCTTAGTGGTAGAACTATTTACTATTACAGTATTGGAAATAAAAACAATTACTCCGTTGTTTTTCCATATGATGCCGAATATTTGAACTTACCGAACGGGAAAATGGTTTTTCGCTCGATTACAGACGATTATTTTGGCAAGGCCACAGATGGTAGTTCTTATCACGCTACTATTCGTCTAAACGACTAGTTATTGTAGAGCCAGAAGCTAATACTTCTGGTTCTTACATAGACTCCAATGATTTTTATTGGCATGGTGATAGTTTAATCAATGTTTTTATGGATAGATTATAACTATATAAATCCAATGATATAGATTTATAGAAACTAAAAGAGGGAATAATAACGCACATTATTATTCTCTTTTTACATAATTAATGTAATTATTATGGTATTTTTTTCACATGATAAAGCATAAATGTTGACATGACGGCATTTATGGCCTACTTTAGAAGTGTAAGGAAATATAAGAGAGTGAGATGATCTAATGAAAAAGGTAATTAAGGGAGCATTAATCGCAGGTGTGACCGTTGGTTTATTCTTTGGCTTGCAGATGAATAGTTCAGCAAATCACACTGAAACTACATATGCAGCAGCAACGGATACTAAGGAAATGACCTCACAAGCTAGACCTAGGATTTCTAAATTAAGATATGATAGTGGTACGTGGGGACAGGTCAACTGGAACTATAATGAGATCAATCGGACTTTAACGTTGAGCGGTAAAGATAAAACCTTGGGAACCTATGCATATTCACAACTTGGAGATTTACGTCAGGCTTTAAATGATGCGCAAGTTATTAATATCCAAGATAAGATGTATGCCCCATCAAATTCTGATTATCTTTTTTCTCAATCGGCAGATGATGACCCACTCCACCAGGGCAATCAAGGTTTAAAAAACCTGCAAACTATTAATGGTCTCGATAAATTGGATACATCAAAAGTATCTGGTATGGATTATATGTTTAATGGTGATACAGCACTAAAAAGTATTGATGTCACTCACTTTGACACCTCAAATGTTAATCGTATGAGACTGATGTTTGGTGCCGATATTCTTCTTAAAGACATCGACGTCAGTCATTTTGACACTTCTAAAGTTATTGATATGAGTTCAATGTTTGTTTATGACTATGCTGTTAAAAACATTGCCGGTTTAACGAGTTTTAAAATTAATCCTAATAATCGTAGTTTGAGTAATATGTTTCAGGATGACCATCAGTTACAAAGCCTAGATTTAACTAGCTTCGATACTCAGGCAGCTTCTAAGGGTAAATATAATGGATTGTCCGCTTTCATGAAGGGTGATAATAATCTTCACCAAATTAAGTTAGGTGATAAGACAATCTTAAGGGCTCCTGATGCACCTGGTGCAGGTCCAATTATTCCAGAACCGGTAGTAGGTACCCAGTTTGTATTTGACGGAAAAGATTACACTGTTAAATCACCCAATTGGATGAACATTGATAATAACAATCAATTGCAGAATAATTTAAGTCTTGCAGATGGACAATCACATCCCGGTAATTGGATTTGGGCAACCAATTACAATGTCCCTTCGATTTCCATAACTGAACAAGTTAATTTTGTAAATAAAAAGGGGCAGTACGTGAATGCAACTTCAGTTACTGGTATCCCAGGTGAAAAGCAAACTTTAATTGCTCCAACTGGATATCGATTTGAGAATAATAACGCTACCATTACCATTGGAAGTAAAAATGCGACGGTAAACGTTGTTGTTGTTCGAAATAGATAGGTCATAAAGTGGTCCACTTTTATAAATATCGCTACGAAAATTAGTGATACTTATTTTTACAAGTGGCCAAATAGTTTCAAATATTTTTGAAGGGGATAATGTGTATGATTACAATTGCATCTACTACTGATAACAATATGGCGATACCGCTGGCAGTCAACTATTCGTCAATATTGAACCATAATAAGAATTCAAGTTTCACGTTTTACGTTGTTAATGATCATTTAAGTTCCAACAGTGCTGATTTGTTAAAGGCCTTGGAAAAAGTCTACGACAACTGTAAGGCAATTAACTTTTTGCAACCCAACACCGCTGCATATAAGGATGCTAATGTAAAATCTCCGGATAGTGCAATTAAAGAAAACACTTACTATCGAATTGAGATTCCTGAAGAAGTTCATGAACCTAAGATCCTTTATTTGGATGCTGATATGGTATGTGTGGGTGACATTTCGGATCTTTTTAATACCGATCTTGATGGCAACATTGTCGGTGCTGTTGAGGATTCTGGTTACGTTGACCGGTTAAAAAAGATGCATGTTAGTGATGAACCGGGTCAGTATTTCAATGCCGGATTGTTACTAATTGATACGAAAGCTTGGAATGATAATGACACTTCTGAGAAAGTTAGAAAGTTAGCAATTGATAAACCTGATATGCTGAAGTATCAAGACCAAGATGCTCTAAACGCCATTTTTAATGGACACTGGAAAAAACTTGACCCTAAGTATAATTTGCAAAGTCATCTAGTTAAGGGTGAGAGTGGATTAAATCCTATCCCAGAGCGTCGAGCAGCTGAGGCAAATGCACTTAAGCACCCTGTGATTATTCATTACACTAATTTTGATAAGCCATGGATCGTTAAAAATAACCATCTTCATCCATTACGCAATTATTATTACCAAGCTAAGAACCAATTAATTTACGATCTAGGCGATTATATTAGATAAAAAGTAGTGAGAGAGTGGACAATTGTCCACTCTTTTTGTTTACATAATTTAATTACTATTAATGAAAAAAGACGATATCAATAAGCTTGATAACGTCTTGTTAGTAACGAATGCCCGAGATGAGATTCGAACTCATACTCAGTAAACTGAACAGCGACCTGAACGCTGCGCGTCTGCCAATTCCGCCACTCGGGCAATTACTACCTTTCAATCATACAATAAAAATGTCGTAAAATAAACACTCAATTTTGTAGTATCCTTGTATTTATTATTTAATTGTGTAAAATATAAGATAGTACAAGAGTTTTTAGAAAGAAGAGATTATAATGGTTGAACCACGTAAGATTGAAAGCCAGTTGTGCTTTGGAATCTATAATACAAGTAAAAAGTTTAGTCGGTACTACCAAATCGTTTTATCTCCATTTAATTTAACTTATCCACAATACATTACCATGTTGGTGTTATGGGAACATGCCCCAATGACCGTTCGTGAGCTTGGATCTTACTTAGACTTAGATAGTGGGACTTTAACCCCGTTGTTGAAACGGCTTGAAAAGCAGGGATGGGTGACAAGAACACGTAGTCATAAAGATGAACGAGTTGTCATCGTTGACACTACAGAATACGCTAAGGAACGTCGTGATAAAGTATATGAACACGTTAATCAATGTTTTTCTGTTTTGGATATGAGCCAGGATGATATTGAAAAATGTTTGAAGATGGTGAATGCAGTTGGTGACCGATTGGATAATGTTAGTGAGCAAAAATTAAAAGATGTTAAGTAGTAAAAAGACATTCTGTGTGAACTGGAATTAATTTAGTTTACGCAGAATGTTTTTTATTATATTAATTTATGTTTTCATTATTGGTTTTGAGTTAGTCATTATCTCTTTCTTTTGGTAGAATTGTCTAGGAGTAAATTAAAAACAAAATTAAAGTCCGAATGATTTATTTGGATTTCCATTACAAAAATTAGCGGAATGGAGCTGAATTTTTTGTCACTAAGCATTCAAGAAATTAAAAATATTCTTCGTGAACATGACTTATTAAAATCAGTTAATCAGACTAATGATAATGATTTTAACTACGTTAGTTATGATTCACGAGACATAAAACCGAAAACCTTATTCTTTGGGAAGGGAAACTTTAAGCCTGAATTTGTTACGTTAGCAAAAAAGGCTGGAGCAACTGGAATCGTGTGTGAAGATCATTTATCTGAAAGTAACGGAATGAATGAGATTTTGGTTACTAATATTCAAAAAGCAATGTCCTTGATCTCTGCTGCATTTTTCAATTATCCACAAGACGATTTGTTCATCATTGCCTTTACGGGTACTAAGGGGAAAACGACCTCTTCATATTTCACTCGGGATGCAATTAGGAGGGCGAGTGGGAATAAAACCGCCTTATTTTCAACTATCAATACCGTGGTTGGTAATGAACTAAATCAAACATTTAAGTCACATCTAACCACTCCAGAATCACTAGATATTTTTAAGAATATGAGATCCGCTGTCGATAATGGGATGAAATATCTCATTATGGAAGTTTCGTCTCAGGCATACTTAAAAAATCGGGTTTTTGGATTAAAGTATAACGTAGGTAATTTTTTAAATATTTCTCCCGATCACATTGGGGAAAACGAACATCCGACTTTTGCAAACTATTTGCACTGTAAAGAACAACTCTTGGTTAATTCAAATAAGTGCATTTTGAATGCCGATTCAGACCACCTGATTGATATTTATTATGCTGCCAAAACCACAACTGATCCCCAAAATATTTATTTGTTTGGTAAAAAGGGGACGACTCCACAACTTGAAATCGACCTTGATTTCACGTACGAGCCAGTTTCAGATAGCTTGACTGATAACGATATTCAATTAAGTTCCATTTCTGATAAAGCTAAAAAGTTAGGCTTAGACGGAAATTATCGCATTGGTATTCCAGGTGATTACAATGAATCAAATGCAACCGCTTCGATCATATCGGCTGGACTTGCTGGCTTTAAACGTGGTGATATGTTAGATGGTTTGGCAGGAGCAAAAATTCCTGGAAGAATGGAAATCTTTAAGTCTAAAAACCATGGGAACGTTCATGTGGATTATGCCCATAATTATGCTAGTATGAATGCATTACTAGGATTTTTAAAACGACAAGACCCTAGTGGAAAAGTTATTGTAGTGGTTGGAAGCCCGGGCAATAAGGGAATTGACCGTCGAGAGGGATTTGGCAAGGCGTTGACTCAAAATGCCGATGTAGCGTTTTTAACTACTGACGACCCCGCTTATGAAGATCCCATGAAGATTGCAAAGGAAATTGATAGTCATATCGATCATGATAAGGTTGACGTTCATTTCGAAATGGATCGTGAAAAAGCCATTAAAAAGGCCATTAATTTTGGTAAACGTGGAGATATTATTGTAGTAGCGGGTAAAGGACGCGATCCTTATCAAAAGATTAATGGTGTTGATACACCTTATCCAACCGATTCGGTTATCGTGGAAGATTACTTGGAGGGTTTAAATGGTAATGACAAATGAGAAAGTTCCAGATTTCACTCCGATCTTACTTGGAAGTGACTTTAATGTGTACGGGATGGCGCGTTCTTTCTACGAGTTGTATGGTAAGCGTGTCAAGGCTTATGCCCAGGAACGATTAGCCCCCACAAGATTTACCAAAATTGTGGATCTGACGTTTATTCCCGGCTTTAGTGAGGATCCAGTATGGTTTGAAGAGATGAAAAAGTTAAAAAAGAAGTATGCCAACCACAAAGAACCGGTCATTTTAATTGGATGTGGGGATGGTTATGCTGAGTTAATTTCTAAACATAAGAAAGATTTAGAAGATGTCTTTGTCTGTCCATACGTTGATTATTCGTTAATAAAACAACTTAATAGTAAAGAAAATTTTTATAAAATGTGTGATAAGTATGGAATGCCATATCCCGGCACCAAGATTATTTCCAAAAGCAATTTTGAAGATAATGACTTTGATCAACCATTTGATTATCCAATTGCACTTAAACCAACCAATAGCGTGGAATGGTTGGATATCCGTTTTGAGGGAAGAAAGAAAGCTTTTACCATTAAAAGTGATGCCGAGTATCGTGACATTGTTTCAAAAATTTATAATAATGGTTATACTTCAGACTTGATCGTCCAAGATTTCATCCCAGGTGATGACAGCAACATGCGGGTCTTAAATGCTTATGTTGACAAGAATCATCATGTTAAGATGATGTGTTTAGGCCATCCACTTTTGGAAGATCCGGCACCGTCTGCAATTGGTAACTACGTCACGATTATTCCTGACTTTGATCAACGGATTTATGATCAGATTCAACAGTTTTTAGAGTCGATTGAATTTACTGGGTATGCTAATTTTGACATGAAGTATGATGTTAGAGACGATACGTACAAGTTGTTTGAAATCAATTTGAGACAGGGACGCAGCAGTTTCTTTGTCACCCTAAATGGATATAACCTTGCTCAATGGGTGGTTCGTGATTACGTTCAAGATGACCTAGCGGACCAAAAGACAGTGTATGCCAATCAAGATCCTAAGAAATATTATTTATGGTTAGGGGTGCCCAATCGTGTTTTTCGTAAGTATGCCAAAGATAATGAAGATAAAAAGAAGGCGGAAGAGCTGATCAAAAAAGGTCAGTGGGGAACGACTTTTTGGTATAAAAAAGATGAAAACTTCATGCGTTGGCTACTTATGAAATGGATGGACCATAATTACGCAAAAAACTTCAAAAAATATTTTCATATGAATAAGGAATAAGATAATGAAAAAGTTTTTCACAATTATTGGTGGGATGGGGACCCAAGCGACTGAGAGTTATGTTCATTTACTAAATCAACGGACCCCAGCTCACTGTGATCAAGATTATTTAAATTATATATTAGTTAATCATGCGACGGTTCCGGACCGGACGGATTATATTACTGACCCAAAAAATAATCCGAGCCCACTAGTTCCACTTGAAGAAGATATTAAACAACAGAGCAAACTGGGACCAGAATTTTTTGCGTTACCATGTAATACTGCCCATTATTTTTATGATCAGTTACAGAGTATGACGGATGTTCCAATTTTGCATATGCCTAGGCTAGCGGTAGCTGCAATTGCTAAGAAGTTTCCACACGCTAAAAGAGTGGGGCTAATTGCCACTAAGGGAACTCTAAAGGACAAGGTATATGATAAAGAAATTACTAAAGCTGGATATAAAGTTGTGCACCCGACCGCTGAAATTGCGGACGAGACGATGGATTTAATTTATAAAGGTGTTAAGGAGCACGATTATGTCGATCCAAAATTATACCATCATATTTTAAATCAAATGGTTAATGAATTGGATAGCGATGTAGTGATTTTAGGTTGTACTGAGATTTCGGTAGCAGAAGAGCGAGCTGGTAATCATGACTACCCTGTGATTGATGCGCAAGCGGAGCTAGTTGATGAATCAATTCGATTAGCTGAAAAAATGCAAAAAAATAAATCATCCAAGTAATTGGATGATTTTTTAGTAGTAGTTATTGAATGAAAAACAAAAGCCCAATTGAGATTAAAATCGAAATCAGTGTCAATAAAATTACGTAGGGTTTTAAATTACCTTGGATTTTTCTCTGGTAACAAATATCAATGAAAGAAATCGCGACGATTGTCATTATAAAACTTAAAGAGACCAAATAACGATGCTCGTTAAAGTGATTCAGGGTAAAAACCACTTCACTAATCAACAAAAGAATGTAAAACGCGCGCGTATAGATGACACCCTTAATAATCTTTTTGTCTTGTTTACGCGTGATTCCGATTATTAGTGAGATTAATAAAAGAATCCATAGTAAAGTAATTATGTAGATTAACATGATGTTTAGCCTCCAATCAAATTTTATCATACGGCTCTGTAGAAGTCTTGATGACAAGGGGTATAATTCATGATATAATTATACACGTATTGCGGGTGTAGTTTAGTGGTAAAATTTAAGCTTCCCAAGCTTACGTCGCGGGTTCGATTCCCGTCACCCGCTTTGGGAAGCTACCAACGATGAGAGTGTAGTACTAATTATAATTTCAAAGCAAATCTAAGTTGATGTGAGTTAGATAAATTGTGATTGGGAAGGCGTCCTTTCTAGGTATACAAATTTAATAATGAGTGGGTATTTCCAAATAGAGTGGTACCGCGGGTGATCTCGTCTCTTGCATTGATTTAATTAATGTAAGAGGCTTTTTATTTATGAGGAGGATATTATGGATTACAGACAACAAGTTGCAGACGTAGTTGCTGATGCAACTAACAACCAAATTTCAACGAGTGATATTTACGGAAAAATTGAGAAACCGAAAACTTCAGATAACGGGGACTTAGCATTTCCAACTTTTATTCTAGCTAAGGAGTTACATAAAGCTCCTCAACAGATCGCAAAGGATATCGTCAATAATGTTGATGGAAGTCAGTTTGATAAAGTCGTTGCCGTTGGTCCTTACGTTAACTTCTTCTTGGATAAAGGAAAAGTTAGTAAGCAAGTCATGTCAGAGGTTTTGACGGATAAAGAGCACTATGGTGATAATTACGATGGCAAGGATCAGACCGTGACCATTGATATGTCTTCTCCAAATATTGCTAAGCCAATGTCAATGGGACACCTTCGTTCCACTGTGATTGGAAATTCAATTTCCGAAATTTTAAGAAAAAATGGATATAAAACAATTAAAGATAATCATTTAGGTGATTGGGGAACTCAATTTGGTAAATTAATTACGGCTTACTTAAAGTGGGGAAATGAAGAGGACGTAAAGCGTCATCCAATTCATTACTTAGTTCAGTATTACGTCAAATTTCATAAGGAAGATCAGAAAAATCCTGAACTAGACGAAGAAGCACGCGAATGGTTTAAAAAACTCGAAGATGGTGATCCCAAAGCTACCAAACTATGGAAGTGGTTTAGGGATGTGTCGTTAGAGGCTTTTAATAATACCTATAAAAAACTGGGCGTTAAATTTGATACCTATAATGGTGAGTCATTTTACAATGACAAAATGGATGAAGTGGTTGACATCCTAAAAAAAGATGGATTGCTTCAGGAATCTCAAGGAGCTCAAGTGGTCGATTTAAGTAACGCTAACCTAAATCCAGCGCTGATCTTAAAGAGTGATGGGGCTTCTCTTTACATTACTAGAGACATTGCAACGGCGTTATACCGTGAACGGACGTATCATCCAGTCATGAATCTCTACGTGGTAGGATCCGAACAAACTAATTATTTCCATCAACTAAAAGCTGTCTTAAAAAAGATGGGCATAAAGAATGCGGACGGTGTTCATCATATCCCGTTTGGCTTAATTACGGTTAATGGAAAAAAGCTTTCAACTAGACGTGGGAATATTATCTTATTAAACAAGGTTTTAGATGATTCAATTACCATGGCAAAACAACAAATTGCTGAGAAGAATCCTGATTTACCGAATAAAGATGAAGTGGCTACACAAGTTGGGGTTGGTGCCATTATCTTTGGTGATCTTAAGAGTGAGCGAATCAATAGCATTGATTTCGTACTTAAAGACCAATTAAAATTTGAAGGTGAGACTGGCCCATACGTTCAGTATGCCCATGCTCGTGCTGAGAGTATTTTGCGGAAGTCGGGTAAAAAAGAATTTGATGAATCAGCAAATGAATTGACTGATGCAGGTGCTTTTGAAGTTATTAAGTTACTTCAGGCTTTTCCAGAAGTTGTAAAACAAGCTCGAAATGAATTCGAGCCTTCTGATATTGCTAAGTATTCGCTAAGACTAGCTAAGTCATTCAATAAATATTATGCTCATTCTAAGATTTTAGCGGACGATGATGAGCAAGACGCCCGTCTCGACCTTGTCAAAAGTGTTGCGATTGTATTAAAAGAGTCGTTAAGATTGTTGGGAATTAAAGCACCCGATCAAATGTAGAATAAAGTGGATGTCAATTGACATCCACTTTATCTTTTAAAATCCATTAATGTCCATGTGTTACAATAGCATTTAATGATAAAAGGAGATTTGGACTTTTATGGATAACAACAGCAAAAGTAAGTCAATATTTAAAAGAATTTGGGGTTACTTCAGAAAATTCTGGCGTAGATTTCAAATTACGAGATGGATTATTGTAGTTGTTTTATTCGTTATCTTGGTTTTAAGTAGTTATTTGACGATTGTGGCAAAGACTTCGCACGTTCGTGATCTTCAGTCTAATTTATCAAAATCGACTGTGATTTATGATTCACATCACCAAGAAGCTGGCAAATTGTACGCACAAAAGGGTACTTACGTTCAGATGAATAAGATTTCAAAAAATATTCCTAATGCGATTCTTTCGACGGAAGATCGTAATTTCTATAAGGAACATGGTTATTCGGTTAGTGGTTACGGGAGAGCCATTTTACTTGCAATTAAGAATAGGGTACTGGGTCGTGACTACATTAGTGGTGGAGGAAGTACAATTTCGCAGCAGTTAGCCAAGAATACTTTTCTTTCCCAGCAACAAACTTTAACCAGAAAACTTAAAGAATTATTTATTTCAATTGAGATTGAGAACGTTTATTCAAAGAACCAAATTTTGACGATGTATATGAACAACGCTTACTTTGGTAATGGCGTGTATGGGGTCGAAGATGCCTCGAAGCGATACTTTGGGCAGTCTGCGGAAGATTTACCGGTCCAGGATGCAGCTGTGTTAGCAGGGATGCTATCGAATCCTAGTAATAATCCGATTGATCATCCGGAGGCGGCACGTCAGAGGAGAAATGTGGTTCTTGATTTAATGGCAAAGAACCATAAGATCACTAATTCAGAGGCAAAAAAATACCAAGCCATGCCGTTGAACACTAAAAATTCCTATCGTTCTACTAATGGGTATAAATATCCCTATTATTTTGATGCTGTTATTAATGAGGCTATCTCAAAATATGGATTAACTGAATCTGACATCATGAATCACGGGTATAAAATTTATACGAATCTAAATCAGCAACAGCAGCAAAGCTTTCAGACTGATTTTAAAAATCCTAATTTGTTTCCTAATGATGCTTCGGATGGGACCAAGGTCCAAGCTGCATCAGTTGCTTTGAATCCAAAAAATGGTGGGGTTCAAGCGGTTGTTGGTGGACGTGGTAAGACGGTTTTCCGTGGTTATAATCGTGCGACCGATATTAAACGTCAGCCTGGTTCGACGATGAAACCACTTGCGGTCTATACGCCAGCTCTTGAAAACGGGTATTATTATGATTCTGAACTTGAAAACCAGAAGAAATCGTATGGATCAAACCACTATACTCCGCATAATTACAATGATGTTTATACAGGAAAAGTTCCGATGTACCAAGCTCTGGCACAGAGTATGAACGCGCCCGCAGTTTGGTTATTAAATAAGATCGGAGTAAACAAGGGATACGATTCGGTTAAAAAATTCAACTTACCGGTCACGGATAAGGATAAGAATCTAGCATTGGCCCTTGGGGGCTTGTCCAACGGAGTTTCCCCACAACAAATGGCTGGTGCCTATACTGCTTTTGCTAATAAGGGGGAAATTTCACAGCCGTTCTATATTACTAAGATCGTTGATTCGACAGGGAAGACGGTCGTTGATAATGAACATCCAAGTTCAAAACAAATCATGTCTCCTTCAACGGCACGACAGATGACAAGTATGATGCTTGGTGTCTTTGATAATGGAACTGGTGTTGATGCTAAACCGAGCGGGTATCAAGTTGCCGGAAAAACTGGAAGTACTGAGGCTGATAATACTCCAGATTCCGATGCTACCAAAGATAAATGGATCATCGGATACACTCCTAACGTTGTGGTAGCAACTTGGGAAGGCTTTGATAGTACCAACTCTACGCATCATTTAGAGAATTTGACTGGGACCGACGTTGGTCCGTTGTACAAGACACAAATGCAACAAATTCTTCCGTACACCAAGGGAGCCCAATTTGGTGTCCAAGACGCACAAACGGTGGCACGTGATGGTGATGAAGATAATGATACGCAGAATTCTAAACTATTTAAGGGTATTACTAATGATACTGGTAAAGTCGTTAAGGGAATCGTTAAAGAAGGTGCCAGTGGAATTAAAAAGGGTGCCTCAGAAGTTATTAGCGGTGCGAAAGCTTTACTAGGCCGATAGCTTCACGTATGTTAAAATATACACTGTAACAATATTTAAGGAGGGAAATAATTATGGCAGAAAATGATGTAATGAAAGACGCACAAACTTTACAGGATGCACTAGTAAAGACTGATGAATTTAAAGAACTCCAAGCCACATACGATGAGTTAAAGAAGGACAAAGATGCTTTTAAGACATTTAAGGACTTTCAAACTAATCAAAATGAATTAAGACAAAAGCAAATGGCTGGTCAACAAATTTCGCAAGATGATATGAAAAAAGCTCAAGATCTTGCCAATAAAATGAACAGTCTTGATATCATCAAAAAATTGATGGGTAAAGAAAAAGCAATGGGCAAAGTCATTGATGATGCTAATATGTTAATTACTAAGCCTTTACGTGATATGTATGAAGCTTAATTGACCGTTAATCGGAGCGCCCATTGGTGCTCCGATTTTTTTGTATGGGAGAAATTATAATGAAGTTTATTCATGCGGCAGATTTACATTTGGATAGTCCGTTTTTAGGAATCAGAGAGGATGCTACCACTCCGAGTAAGCTGTGGGACATTTTGCACGAGGCTCCATTCGATTCATTAAAGAAGATTATTGATGATGCCATTTTAGATGATGTTGATTTTGTTTTGCTAGTGGGAGATTTGTTTGACAGTAGTCACCAAAGTGTCAAAGCCATTAGTTTTTTGATTAAACAGTTAGAACGATTGGATGAACATGGTATTCCTGTACTTCTTTCGTTTGGTAATCATGATTATCAAAGTGAAGGTGCTAAAAATTTCAATTTTCCGGCTAATGTTTACGTATTTCCCAAAGAAGTGACGACGCACACATTGACTCTTAAAGACGGAAGAACAGTTGCTATTACAGGTTTTAGTTACGCTACTAGGAATATTTCAGATGATATTATCTCTGGATTTCCAGAACGTTCAAACGCTGACTACCAAATTGGGATGGTTCACGGTGCTATTAAGGGTGGCAAAGACTCACAGTATGCACCGTTTACCATTAACGAAATGGAAAATTTGGGATATGATTATTGGGCATTAGGGCATATTCATAAGCGTCAGCAGTTAGGTCATCATCCTTTAATTGAATATCCGGGAAATATCCAGGGCCGTCATAAAAATGAAATGGGTGAAAAGGGGTACTTATTAGTCAGTGATGAGACTAATGGAGGTTTAAACGTTCAGTTTGAACCCACCTGTCCGCTCATTTGGTCAAATCTTTCAATGAATTTACGGGGAACTGACTCAGAAGAAGCGGTCGTTAATCAAATTATGGAGAAAATTGAGTCGAGTGATTTTTCCAAACTTAATTTATTGAGTGTGAAATTAAATATGAGCGAAGAAGCCAATTTTTCGTCAGAAGAATTGCTCGACCGGGTTAAGGAAAAGTTACAATATGATTTTGAACGATTTAATGCTTGGGTTTATGAAATTGACGTTGTTGATAATTCTGGGATGAAATTTAATGATCTAGATCAGAAATTCTGGGATGACACTAAGCATGAAGTTTATAATGAAGAAAACCTTAAAAATTTGGCGAAGAAGCTTTTTAAGCACTCTTACATTCGTGACAACTTTTTAAGTGATGAAGCCATCTCTAAATTACTTGATGAAAGTATGAATTTAATTACTAGTAAAACGAAAGGGAACGTGAAGGATGAGGATTAAAAAAGTTGAAGTATTCGGCTTTGGAAAACTTCATAATTTAACACTGAACTTTAGTGGGTTCCAGGTTATTTATGGAAGAAACGAGGCTGGAAAAACAACCCTCTTAAATTTCATTAAAGATGTTTTATTTGGCTTTCGGGACAGTCGGAGTAAGCGAGACTTCACTCCCAAAGATGACTATAAAATGGGTGGTCGTTTAACAGTTGAACAAAATGGAACTACTTATCTTGTTCAAAGAAATGAAGGTAAAAATGGTGGGTTATTAACCGTTTTTGATCAAAATAAAAATGAATTACCTGCTGGAATTTTGGATAAAATTTTAGGTCCAATCAATCGGGAATCATATGATAACCTGTTTTATTTTGGCAACGTTGATTTAAATGATATTTCGAGATTAAATCGTGAAGAATTGTCAAAACGAATCCAGCGTGTTGGGGTCGTAGGGATTGATAACTGGATTGAACTAGAGGACGAAAATCAGGAAAATGGTGGTAAGATCTATAAGCCGACTGGTAAAAAGCCTGAGTTAAACCGACTTTTAGTTGATCGAGAAAGATTGAACGCGAAAGTACATGAAGCCAGTAATGAATATCCCAAGTACCATGAATTGACCCTTCAAGCTAAAAAAGAACAAGAAAAAAAGACTCAGAATCGCAATAAAAGAAATAAATTTTCTGAGCGATTAAATCAGGTTAATCAAGATTTAGCGAACTGGGATAAATATGCTCAATTAAGACAATTACAAGACGATAAATTAGCGGTTAAACACGGCTTTTCTGAGCATGACTTTGAAACATTTCAAGACATCCAAAATAAGATTAGTAATATTCAATTAGATGTTAAGAATGATGAACAAAACATTATTGATTTTAAGAATACGCATCAGGAATCCAATTCTGATTTGAAATTTTACAATGATAATGCTGATTTAATTCGTAATTTATATTTAGAACTGGACGGCCAAATCCAACAGGTCAGACGGATTGAACAGCTTGATCATGATATCAAAACATATCAGACTCGTTTGGCTAATGATGAATTTGATGCTGGTGGAAGTGAAAGTATTCCGTTTAATGATGATGAGATTGACAAAATATCGACCTTAATAGATGAGTATCAAAATGTAAAAGCACAAATAAACTATCAGGTTCATGCGATGCCCACAAATGAGAGCGGAGATAATTCGTTATCATTAATTGCTGATACGGTTGGTCTAATAATTATTGGAATTGGAATTTTTATGGGTGGAGTAACTCTTCCTATTTTGGTGGTCATTGGGTTATTGTGTATTGGTTTTGGCATTTATCGTTATGTGCAAAAATCGAACCAACCAGTTAAAGAGGAGAATGATACTGACCATTTAAAGCGAAAATTGACTCAGATTGAGCAAGAGTTGGGTCAAATGGGAAACGAGCATCACATCCAGAGTATTCCATTTAACCAATGGACAAGTGCTTTACAAAACTCCATTAAACGACGTGACTTAGATCGTGATAGTTTACAGAATTTCATTGGAAACCAAAAGACAATGAATGAGAAGGTTGAGAGTTACCTCGATCGTTGGAATTTTGCTTCCAGTAAAATTGGTTTAAGTGATTCCGATAATGAAATGGTAGCGTTAAGTAAAATTAGACAGTTCATCTCAAATGTAAATGATCAAAAGCGAAATGCAGAACAGGTGAGCCATGAATTGAGTAGTTTAACTTCAATGGTTGATCGCCATCGTGAGCAGTTGAAAGAAGTAAGTGATCGTCTTGACCATTTCCTAAAGGAACGAAACGTTGCAAGTAGTAGTGATTTTAAAAAATTATACGATGAGCAGCGGATCGCTACGGATAAAAACAAACGTAAAGTGGAGTTAGAAAACTCACTTGATCAGACAATTGTTGAAAGATTACAAAAATACGATAATGTTAATCAGTTAAAAAACGTGATTAATGATCTTCAGAAACAAATTGGACAGTTGGACGCAGATTTTTCCGATCAATCTGATCGGTTGGCGCAACTTAACGTGCAAATTAATAACATGGAAAAAGATGGGACGCTTGATTCATTGACCCAGGAATTGGCCAGTATGGATACTAAAGTTAACGAATTGGTTCAAAAATGGTTGGTTTACCAGTTAACTAATCAGTGGATTGAAAAAGTACTCGATGCCGCTAGTAGTGGAAGAATTCCTAAAGTTAGAAAGGATGCAGCTAAATTCTTTGAAACACTAACGGACGGTCATTATAGTAAAATTGATTATAATAAGAGAAGTATTACGGTTGTTAACTCTGATGGAGTTAAGTTCAAGGTTGAGGAACTTTCAAAAGGAACCATGCAGCAGTTATACTTATCGTTGGTTTTTGCGTTAACGTTGGCTTTTAGTGATGAATATCCAATGCCAATTATGATTGATGATGGTTTTGCTGACTTTGATCACTTTAGAACTGATAAGGCAATTGAATTAATGAAAGCTTTGGCTAAAAGCACGCAGGTGATTTATTTTACGGCTGATGATCGAATTAGACACGATGTAAGTGGCGATCATTTAATTGAATTAAAGTAGTGGAGGTGGAGTCAAATGAGCAAAAAATTGAAAGAATATCAAATGGATGAAGAAATCGATGCGTTTGTATTGGTTAAGTCGGCCGATACTAGAATTGCTAAGAACGGAAAACAATTCATTTCGTTTGTTTTTGAAGATAATTCCGGAGAGATCGGTGGAAAACTTTGGGGTGCCAGTAATGAGGATGTAAAGACTTTTAAAGCTGGGCAGGTCGTTCACATTAATGGCAAACGGGAAGCTTACCAGGGAAGTCCACAAATTAAGATTAATCATCTTCGACAAACAGAATCTGGTGAACCCAGTGATCCATCTAAGTTTATGCAACATGCTCAAATGACTCGTTCCGAGATGGAAGAATATATTGGTCAGACAATTTTCGAAATTATTAATCCAACGTGGAATCGAATTGTTCGGGTACTTCTTAAAAAGCACCAGGATGAATTCTTTACTTTTCCGGCAGCTAAATCGAATCATCATGCTTATGCAGGCGGATTAGCATTTCACACCATTTCGATTTTGAAGCTGGCCAAGGAAGTCGCTAAGCTCTATCCACAAGTTAATTCTTCACTTCTGTATGCAGGTGCCATCCTTCATGATTTAGGCAAGACTACTGAGCTGTCAGGACCTGTTTCGACATCTTATACTAGTGAAGGTGATCTGTTAGGACATATCAGTATTATTGATGGGGAAATTGTTGAAGCTGCTGACCAACTAAAAATCGATCAGCATTCTGAAGATTTATTACTTCTAAGACATATGGTGCTCTCACATCATGGAATTAAGGAGTATGGATCCCCGGTTACGCCTGAATTGCTGGAAGCGCAGATTCTCCATGATTTAGATGAACTTGATGCTTCAATTAACATGATTACTGGGGCTTTAAATGATACGGAAGCAGGATCATTTAGTAAACGAATTTTTGGAATGGATCGAAATAAGTTTTATAAACCTGATAAAAAAGAAAATGGTCAGTAACTTAAAAGTTACTGACCATTTTCTTTTTATGATTGATTATTTCATTGGTTTTGGAGTTGATGTGTAATCAGCTAAGATGTTTTGTAAGTCTTTGTCTTGGATCTTTACATCTCCATCTTTAAGAACTTTTGAAACGACAGCGTGTAAGACATTACTATCGCTCATGCGTTCAGTTGCCAACTGGTCTTTTAATTCAGCTTTGTGATCCTGATATTTACCCTTGGAAGGGTGGTTGACCATTTGGATTACTTGGTATCCAGCTTTAGTTTTGACAGGTTCTTTGGTGTATTCACCATTTTTGAGTTTAAAGGCAGCATTTTTGAAGTTATTGTCAAGACTTGGATCCATATTATCGAATGGAGCCATCTTGCCGCCGTCTTTCTTGTTAGCATCAGTTGAGTACTTCTTGGCTAAGTCAGAGAATTTTTGACCGTTTTCTAAGCCAGAAATTACTTTTTCAGCGTCACCTTGATTTTTGGTGGTAATCTCATTAACGGTTACTTTAGGTTGATATTTCTTGAATTGGTTTTGCAAATCTTTGTCAGAGAAACTTGTGTTAGCAATCACAGCTTGCTTTAACAGAAGATTATCTTTGATTTGTTCTTTTAAACTTTTCTCAGTTAAACCTTGTTGACTGAGAAGGGTTTTAAATTGAGAACCATATTGTGACTTGTATTGGTTAAATTGGTCATCAACTTGAGATGATTTAACTTTATTACCATATTCTTTGTTAAGAACTTTGTTCAAAATCATAGTTTGGAGAACTGTTTTACCCTGTGGGGTCTTTTTCATACTATTGTAATATTGACTTTCTGTAATTTTACCACCACTAGTAGTAGCAACTGTTTTACTACCACAGGCAACCAGTGAAACACTTAAAAGTAATCCTGCAACTCCAACGAGCCATTTTTTCTTCATATATTAGCACATCCATTTCTTCAAAATATTAAAGTACTCAAGACATTCAGTACTCCATTTATTTTTAATATAACATATATTTGATGCAAATTAATATTTGGTCGAATAATTTAATTGAAATTAAATGTTATTTATTTCGTTAGATAAAAGATCAATTCTAGGCTTTAGCTGAAATTGGGCTTCCTGTACGTCACGATTAAGACCATCTATTATCGGTTTTGCATCATTTAAAGCTTTTGTGAATTGGTTTAAATTTTGTTTAACTGAACTAGCTGAATGAAAAATGTTTTTAAGGTCGGCAGTGGTTACGTTGTCTGTGGGATTAGACTTCCTTTTTAAAAGTAGTAGACCCGTAACAGAAACACCAACTATTATTCCGGCACTAACTAAGCAAGCGGTCTTTTTTTTCATGAGTTAATCCCCCAATTGTTTGGTAATTGAATCGGCAACTTCTTGGTATTTAGTTTCGTCATATTCTTTAGAATTATCAGAAAAGTTAATTGAAAAAGTATCATCCACACTGTAACGGGGAATTAAATGAAAGTGAGCATGTGGAACAGATTGATAAGCAATTTTCCCGTTATCATTGACAATATTCATTCCCTTGATGTTTGGGTTAGAATTTTTGACCGCACGTGCAATTTCTGGTACTTTCGCAAATACTTTACCCGCTGTAGCTGAGTCAAAATGAAAAATATCTTGAATATGTTTTTTAGGAATCACCAGAGTGTGGCCAGGAGTTGTTTGGGAAATATCTAAAAATGCAAGAATTTCGTCATCTTCATAAACTTTATAACTAGGGATTTCACCCTTGACAATTTTACAAAAAACGCAATTTGGATCGTAATCAGTCATATAAATCTCTCCCTTCAAGTTAATCCAATTATACACTAACATTACCTGCATAATAAGTGATAGCAAGCAATTATGGTATACTGATTACAATAATGAAAAGAAATGAAGGGTAAATATGAGTTTGCAAGTAGAAGACTTGACTGGTGGCTACTCTAGTGTGCCAGTCTTAAAAAATGAGACTTTTGATGTTAATGATGGCGAATTAGTTTCTTTAATTGGTTTAAATGGTGCTGGGAAGTCAACTACCATTAATCATATTATTGGACTCATGAAGCCATTTACTGGAACCGTTAAAGTCAATGGTTTGCAGATTGGTCAAAACATTGAAAAATACAAACAACAAATTGCATATATTCCGGAAATGCCAGTATTATACAAAGAATTAACTTTAAAAGAACACATTGATACTACTATCATGGCTTATAATTTGGATAAACAAGTAGCGTGGGAGAAAGCTAATCAGTTACTTAAGACTTTTCGGTTGGATAAACGACTTGATTGGTTTCCTGCCAACTTTTCAAAGGGAATGCGTCAGAAAGTGATGATTGTTTGTGCGTTCATTACTAATGCGTCGCTTTATGTAATTGATGAACCATTTTTAGGTCTCGATCCGCTCGCGGTCGATGATCTTTTGCAGTTGATTGAAGAAAAGAAGAGTAAGGGTGCCAGTATTTTAATGTCGACTCATGTTCTTGATACCGCAGAAAAGTATTGTGATCGTTTTGTGTTAATTAACAAAGGTGAGATTCAAACGGAAGGAACGATGGAACAGATTAGAAAAGAGTATCCCAATGATGGGAAGTCACTTTCAGATATTTATCTGTCTTTAGCAAGGGATGATAAAAATGAATAGGATTTTCCAAAAAAGGTTAAGCAATCATTTAATCGAAATGACTAAATACCTTAAATATGTTTTTAACGATTTTTTTGTGATTGCGATTATGTTCTTTGTGGGTGGTCTGGGCTACGCTTACTCTGGATTTTTAAAGCAATTATCAGGCAATTTATGGTGGGAGCGCCCGATTGCAATTTTGATTTTACTAGTGGTGCTTCAACTTGGTGGACTGGCAACTTTAATCAAGTCCGCTGATAAGGTTTTTATGGCCCCTAGGGAATACCAATTTGCTGGTTACTTTAAGGGAGCATTTCTCTATAGTTTGTTTATGGCATTGCTGATTGATTTAGTAACGTGGTTTGTACTAATGCCATTTTTAAGTGTTTCAATTGGTTGGACAATTTCAGAGTTAATCGGGTTGTTAATCGTAATTTTGCTTTTGAAAACCGGTTGGATGTCATATCAAGTAATCAAACTCTATTTTCAGTTAAATCGACATGTAGTATTAGCCGGTGTAACTGAGTGGGTTATCCCCCTTATTATTCTAGTATTAGCATTGTATTTTAATGTTTTTATAGCTTCACTATTAGCATTAGTTGTGGCTGCATTGTTAATGTATGTCGCTATTCTAACCAAAAATAAGATCTTAAACTGGAATTATGCAATTGAACATGAAGATTCTCGTATGAATCGGATTTATCATTTTTATAGTTTATTCACCGAAGTCCCTGAACTTTCAGGTCGGATTCACCGCAGAAAATACTTGGATCCAATTTTTAAGTTGTTAAAAAAAGATCAAGGTCACGTCTATTCGAATTTGTATCTTCGATCATTATTAAGAGACAGTGGACCAGGTTCACTATACTTTCGCTTAATAATTATTGCCGTTATTTTGGTATTGATTATTCCTAATCAAATTATTGTTTCGTTAATGACAATTATTTTTGTTTATTTAGTCGGATTTCAGTTAATCCCATTTTATGAGCATTTTGAAAGTAATGTGTTTACCCATATTTATCCGGTTAGTCAGAAGATCCAGCTGACGGATTTTCGACAGATCGTTCAAATTTTACTTTTGTTTGAATGCTTTATCCTCCTGATTGCAATGTTAATCGCCCAGATGTCGGTTCCTGTAATCTTAATAACGGTGGTGATTTGGATTGTTGAGGAATATGTCTTAACGATTCCCTATTTAAATAAAAAAGTTAAACAAATTAGAAACTGAGGTTAAATGATGAGAGTTAGAAATAAGCCCTGGGCAAATCAATTTATTTTGGATCATCCTGAATTAATTGTTGATGATCCAGAAAAATACATGGGAAAGTGGGAAACACGTTTTTCTAGAGACGCCCCAATTTATGTCGAAATTGGTTGTGGTAAAGGAAAATTTATTACTGAAATGGCAGAAAAAAATCCCAATATTAATTTTATTGGGATTGAAATTCAAAAGTCAGTAATTGCAATGGCACTAAAAAAAGTCGTAAATAGTCGTTTAGATAACGTTCAATTGATTCATACTGATGGCGGTTTTGTGAACACCATTTTTAAAAAGGGTGAGGTTTCAAAAATTTTTCTAAACTTTTCTGATCCCTGGCCAAAGAAACGACATACAAAACGGCGACTTACCTCGCCGCGTTTTCTTAAGAGTTATCAAGACGTGTTACCTGACCAAGCTAAACTGGAGTTTAAAACTGATAATCGTGGATTATTTGAGTATTCGTTGGTTAGTTTGAATAATTTTGGGATGAAGTTTGAATCCGTTAATCTTGACTTGCATGCTAGCGATGCTGCTAAAGATAATGTAGAAACTGAATATGAAGAGAAATTTAAAGAAAAGGGCCCAATCTATAAGATTGTAGCCCAATTTGTTGATTAACTAATCGACTTTGTGTTTAAAAGTTGAACGTTATCGAGGTTATTTGTGGTCAAATCGAATGTAAATCCATATGATTTAATGTCATGGTTATCATCGTCTAAAATGTTGATTCCGCCAAGGAACTGGCCATCTTCGTTTTGGTTAAAGTCGATCCAGTAACCATACAACTCACTATTATCAAACTTTTTGCTTAATGTATCGGACAAGTGACGTCTAACCCGATCTTGGTCGCGTTCTTGCTTGAATTTAATAAGTGAATACAGCGAAACTCCCGCAATTACGGATCCAGTAATAAAAGCTAGTTTGTGTTTTATGATAATAAAAAGCATCCCTTCGATTGAATTTGTTGAATTTATTATATAACATTTTTAATACGAGTGGGTTATAATATTAATGTTTAGGAGGGATACGATGGAACAATTACCAGTAATGAATCTTAACGAATTAAAGCAAAAAATTAAGCATGGAAAGTACATCCTATTTTTCTCTGCCACATGGTGTCCAGATTGTGCGTTTATCAAGCCTGCTATGCCAGAAATTGTAAAAGATTTTCCAAACTATGACTTTATTGCAGTTGATCGGGATGAAAATATCGATTTAGCTAAGGAAATGAACATTTTTGGAATTCCAAGCTTCGTTGCCTTTGATAATGGGATTGAGACTGGTCGTTTAGTTAATAAAGATCGAAAAACCAAGGAACAAGTAGAAGATTTTATTAAATCTCTTCCACAATAAATTCGGAGGTGAGCTAAATTTGATGATCGCAAGTTATAATCCAAGCCAAATGGGTGATGTTTTGGTTGTCATTCTTGGAGAAGGATTGGAACCACAGAAAATATCAAAATCAAATGATATTGTTCAGATTAAAGATAAGAAGGGACACGTAGTTGGCTATAATTTTTTCAATGCCAGTGAGATTTTAGGGAACTTAAAATCAGAGAATGGAAAAGTTGATCTTTCAAGTAACGATGTTGAAGTTTTAAATGATGCGTTGAAAGAGGCTGGGTTTAAAACTTTCTTACCTACTAGTACCGAACCAAAGTTTGTGGTTGGCTACGTTGAAAAAATGGAAGATCATCCGAAGTCTGATCATCTTCACATAACTCAAACAAAAGTCCAGAATGGGGAAATGCTGCAACTTGTTAGTGGGTCTCCCAATATGAGACCGGGAATCAAAGTTGTCGTAGCGGAAGTTGGAGCCATGATGCCAAATGGACAAATTATTTGGCCAGGAGAGCTTCGTGGGGTAAAAAGTGATGGAATGATTTGTTCTGGGAGAGAATTAGACATTCCTAATGCACCCGATAAACCAGGAGCTTTAGTTTTACCCGATTCTTATGAAGTTGGGCAACCATTTGATTTTGATAAAGCAAAAAATCTTTTTGACGAATAGTTTCTATTCGTTTTTTTATACATAATTCTTTAAGGGTGATTAAATTGGAACATTATGATGGACCGGCATTTTATCGTAAATACTTTAATGGGAAAGTTCCCTTTAAGAGTAGCGATAAAAAAATCAATGATTTTCATAGAACAACAAAAAAATCAAATCAAGAAATTATCCGTAGTGACGATTCTAATGTTAAACAATCAGCCTATCAGTCTCGTTATCAACCAAAGTATCAGAGCGGATTTCAGTTGCGATTTAAAGATGATAAAAAGCACTATGTTGAGTCCCGAAATTCCTTAGTGGAAAGAACAAAAGAATTTACTCCGCGTTCCCGTAACCAAAATAGTAATTTCTATTCCGTTCATCAGTCAGTCGGAAAACCATATCAAGATGCAGCCGTTGAATTGGAGAAGAATGATGATGATTTTGTTCTTTATCTAAATCCTAAAGATCCGACTGCCGTTCCAGCTGATGATCTAGATTTATGGGAAAATGACGTTCAACCAATTGTTAAAGAAAATGTAAATAAGAATGAAAACATTGTGGATAACTCTAAGCCTGTGGATAACTCTGAAGATGATAAAGAATCTTCAGCCAGTAAACGTGAATTAGGCCACTCGCTCGCAGATATCTTTAAAGAGGAGAGTGGCTTAGCGGCTAATCTAGCTTTGTTTAGTGATGATAGAAAAGATAATGATGATCAAAACGCATCAGGTACGGTATCAAGTAATCCCACTTTAAGTGAATCGGAGCCACAAGATAAGTTAAAAGAACCTGATGAAAGAAGCGATAACGAGAAGACGTCTTCTCCAATTGATAGTACTGATAAGCGTCAAGATGAGGAAAAAGCACTTCTTCAACCTGCTAACGAACTTACTGATTCAAAAAGTGAAACCACAACGAATCATAGGCATTTGGCCGACACTTCAAGCAATCAGGAGGGTCAGACTAATTATCAATTTCCTCGTCGTGACCTGCTTAATCCACCAATTTCGACTTCTGATGATGGTTTGAGTGAATGGATTGAAAAGCAAGTTAAAACACTTGATGATACATTAAGGGCGTTTGGGGTTCATGGTCACGTAGTCGATTGGACCGATGGACCGACCGTTACTCAATTTCAAGTTAAGTTGGAACTTGGTGTTAAAGTAAGCAAAATCACTAACCTAACTGATGATTTAAAGATGGCCCTAGCAGCCAAAGATATTAGAATCGAGGCTCCAATTCCTGGTAAGTCGACGGTTGGAATCGAGATTCCTAATCCAAAGCCTAGACCAGTGATGCTTTCAGAGATTCTAGATTCAAATGAATTTGAATCTAGTCATTCACCGTTAGAAGTAGCATTAGGGATGAGTATTGGTGGCGCTTCTAAGACTGCCGATATTCAAAAAATGCCACATGCTTTGATTGCTGGTGCAACGGGATCTGGAAAGAGTGTGTTCATAAACAGTTTGCTTGTTTCATTGTTGTATCGCAATTCGCCTCGTGATTTAAGGATGATTTTAATTGATCCTAAGGCGGTTGAATTAGCGCCATATAATGGGATTCCACATTTGTTAACTCCGGTTGTTTCAGATCCGAAAGAGGCTTCCGCTGCTTTAAAATGGGTTACTGAGGAAATGGACAACCGTTATGAGCGATTAGCTGCTGCTGGGGTAAGAAACTTAACTCAGTATAATCAAGCGGCACATAAAAATGGCCGTGATGCGGATAAGTTGCCTCAAATCCTAGTTGTGATTGATGAACTTGCTGATCTAATGATGGTTGCATCAACAGAAGTCCAAGATTATATTGTTAGGATTACACAAAAAGCTCGGGCAGCTGGGATTCACTTGATTGTTGCTACTCAAAGACCGAGCGTTGATATTGTAACTGGGACCATTAAGAATAATATTCCAACACGAATTGCCTTTATGGTGTCAAGCCAGATTGATTCAAGAACAATCATTGATCAAAGCGGAGCTGAACGACTACTTGGTAAGGGAGATATGCTTTATCTGGGTAGTGGTGCCAGTCAACCAGTGCGACTTCAGAGTGCTTTTGTTACTAACCAAGAAGTTGAGCGAGTTTGTGATCAAGTTCGAAGTCAGGAAACACCAAAGTACGAGTTTCAGCCCAAATCATTGCTTAAAAGTGCAGAACAAGCTCAACAACATGATGACTTGTGGAAATCAGTTTTGAGTTATATCGCAGACGAAGATGGAATTTCAACTTCAAAATTGCAACGAGTGTTTTCCATTGGATACAATCGTGCTGCAAGTATTATTGATGATTTGGAGCAAAATAATTTTATTTCAGGTGAGCATGGATCTAAACCGCGAGATGTTTATTTGACGAAAAATGAACTTGCTAAATTGAATATTTAAATTTTTAGATTTTCATTACTTTAATTGGTATTATTAAACCAGACAATAAAAAGGGGAATTCCAACTAAATGACTAACATAAATAAAGACACTACTTATTTTTTTGTAGGAATTAAGGGTACTGGGATGAGTGCGATGGCACTCATTCTCCATGATCGCGGTTGTAAGGTCATGGGTTCTGACATTGAAAAATATACCTTTACTCAGCAAGGATTAGAAAATGCTGGAATTAAGATTGAACCATTCAATCCTGATAATATTAAAAAGGGAATGACGATTATTAAAGGAAATTCTTTCCCTGATACGCATCCGGAGATTGAAAGAGCCGAAGAGTTAGGACTAAAAATTTATAGTTATCCTGATTTCTTGGAAGAATTAATTGAGGGGTACACGAGCATCGGAGTATGTGGTGCTCACGGAAAAACCAGTACCACTGGACTACTTTCTCACGTATTAGGCGGGATCGCACCAACTGATTATCTGATTGGTGATGGATCTGGGAAAGGAACCACTGATGCGCGTTTCTTTGTCTATGAGGCCGACGAGTATCGCCGCCATTTTCTGGCAACTTATCCGGATTATGCCATTATGACTAACATTGATTTTGATCATCCGGATTACTATACCGGAATTGAGGACGTTTTTGACGCCTTTCAAACCTTTGCGAACCAGGTTAAAAAGGCTATTTTTGCTTGGGGCGATGATCAGAATTTACGGAAGTTAAAAGCTTCAGTTCCAATTTATTACTATGGAACTAGTGATGATGACGATTTTCAGGCGGTGGATATTAAGCGAACAACTGCTGGATCGACTTTTCACGTTAAATATGACGGAAAGGACCTAGGGGAATTCAGTATTCCTTTGTATGGAGAACACAATGTCTTAAATTCTTTGGCGGTAATTGCCGTTGCATATTTTGAAGACGTTAATTTGGACGAAATCAGGCGTGAACTTCAAACTTTCAAGGGGGTTAAGCGTCGTTTTTCTCAAGTTAAAGTTGGCGATATGACAATTATTGATGATTACGCACATCATCCCTCTGAGATTAAGGCCACTTTAGATGCCGCTAGACAAGAATATCCCAATAAGGAGATCATTGCTGTTTTTCAGCCCCATACTTTTAGTCGAACGATTGCCTATCTTGATGACTTTGCTAAAACGTTAAGCAAAGCAGATAAGGTATACGTTACTAAAATTTATAGTTCTCCAAGAGAAAAGTCGGGACACGTTAAGAGCGAGGATTTGGTTAATAAAATTACCAAAGATGGTGGCTTAATTGAGGAAGAAAACATGTCTCCACTGTTGCAATATCACGATGCCGTGGTAATATTTATGGGTGCTGGAGATATTCAAAAGTACGAAAGAGCCTACGAGGAATTGTTAAGTCATTTAAGTAAGAAGGTTAATTAAAGGAGAATAAAAATGAATAATTTTGATGGAGAAAGTGGTCGTCGGGTAGTTGGCGATAATGCTGGACTCAACGCGTTTTTTACCAAAGTATATGGGATTATGGGAATTGCGGTTTTAATTTCTGCTATTTCTGCGTATTTAAGTAGTGTTTTTATGCCAAACATCAGTAGTGGAGCCTCAGGATTAGTAATTTTAATCGTTTGGTTCATAATTTCCTTTGTGATTTCGGGATTTGCACAAAGTAATCCGACGTTAAGCTTTATCGGATTATTGGTTTTCTCGGTTTTAACAGGGCTTTCACTTAGTTACATTTTCATTGCCTTTAATCTTGGTACCATTGGAGCAGCGCTAGTATCCAGTGCTAGTATTTTCTTGGTAATGAGTGCGATTGGTTTCACTACTCACAGAGATTTAACCAAGTTAAGCACGCAATTGTTTGCAGCATTAATTGCTTTAATTATTGCGATGGTAATTAACTTATTCTTGAGAAATCCATGGATTGAGTTATTTATTTCAGCCGTTGGGATCATTATTTTTACTGCGTTGAGTGCTACTGATACACAAAACTTAAAGAAAATGTACATGCAGTACTCTGGTAACATTAATGTAAACGGACTTGCAATTTCTGGTGCACTTCAGTTGTATCTTGATTTTCTAAACCTATTTACATTTCTTCTTGAGGTCTTTGGTATTTTTGGAAATAATCGAGATTAATAAAAAAACATGGTCGAATGACCATGTTTTTTTTCGCAATTGAACTGATTATAAGTGTTAAAATAATAGTAATTAATTCTAAAGGAGAATTTTATGGCAGACAAGAAATTATTATTAATTGACGGAAATTCTTTAACGTATAAAGCATTCTTTGCGTTATTTACTTCCTTGGAACGTTTTACCAATGAAGACGGATTGCACACCAGTGCGATCTATGGTTTTAATCGAATGCTAGATGACATTTTAAAGGATGTTCAGCCAACGTCAGCTCTTGCCGCTTTTGATGCAGGTAAAACAACCTTTAGAACCAAAATGTACGAAGATTATAAAGCCGGACGGGCAAAAATGCCCAACGAATTACGTGAGCAATTCCCGTTTGTAATGGATTTGCTCCATGATCGGGGAATTAAAACCTATGAATTAAAAAACTATGAAGCTGACGATATTATTGGGACGCTTTCAAAGAAAGCGGCTGATGACGGCTATCAAGTTACTATCATAACGGGAGACCGTGATCTTACCCAACTTTGTTCGGATAAAGTTACCGTTGCGATTTCGAAGAAGGGTGTGAGTGAAATTGAGAAATACACGCCAGACTTTGTAAAAGAGACGATGGGAATTACTCCTAGACAGATTATTGACGTAAAGGGTCTTCAGGGAGACAACTCGGATAACTATCCGGGTGTTGAAAAAGTTGGTCCAAAGACCGCGATCAAGTTAATTCAAAAATTTGATAGTATTGATAATCTTTATAATCATATCGATGAAGTTTCTGGTAAAAAATTGAAAGAGCATTTGATTAAGGATAAAGACCAGGCATTTTTGTCTAAAAAATTAGCCACCATTGACTGCAATGCTCCCCTCACAATTTCATTATCAGATTTAAAGTATGATGGTCCCGATAATGATAAGTTAGTTGATTTTTATAAGAAAATGAACATGAAATCCTTTTTAAAGGAAATGGAAGGATCAGAGAGTCAGTCGGCTGAGAAACTTCCAGATGTTAAATATACGATTTTAAATAAAGACAATTTAGCCGAGTTAGATCACTTGTCAGAAGATGTTGTCTTTAACATTGAAATGTTGGATGAAAATTACCATACTGCTCCATTTGTTGGTTTTGTTATTGGGGATAAGGATCATTGGTTTGTAAGTAAGGATATTGATCTTTTAGATGATCCGAAAATAAAAGGCATTTTAGAAAATCACGATATTAAAAAAAATGTTTTCGATGCTAAAGCGCAAATTGTGGCTGCCAATCGCGAACATATTCAGTTAAATAACGTTGATTTTGACATGTTATTAGCTTCATATTTACTGAATACCCTTGATAATAGTAATGACTTGGCCAAAGTGGCTAATCGGCACGGATATTATGGGGTTAAACCGGATAGTGAGGTTTATGGAACTGGAAAGAAAAAACAGCTGCCAGAAAATGATGAGACTTTTTTTGCTCACATTGTCAGGAAAGCATTGGCAATTAATGATTTAAAAGATAAAATGATTGATGATTTAAAGAAACACAATCAATTAGATTTGTACCGTAACATAGAAGTTCCATTGTCTTATGTGCTAAGTGCAATGGAGATTGAAGGAATTACGGTGGACGTAGATACCCTCGAAGCATTGAAGAGTAAATTTACTGAGCATTTATCAGAAATTGAGCAGTCGATTTATCACGAGGCTGGAGAAGAATTCAACATCGGGTCACCAAAGCAGTTAGGTGAAATCCTGTTTGATAAGTTGAAATTACCAGTTGTGAAAAAAACCAAAACAGGGTACTCTACGTCGGTTGATGTGTTAGAAAAAATTGCGGGTCTGAATCCGATTGTCGATAATGTCCTGGCGTACAGGCAACTGTCAAAATTGATTTCAACTTATATTGATGGAATCAAAAAAGACATTTATTCTCGTGATCATAAGGTTCATACCCGTTATCTGCAGACCTTAACTCAAACTGGAAGATTGTCCTCGGTTGACCCAAACCTTCAAAATATTCCAGTTCGAACTGAAGAAGGTCGCAAAATTCGTGAAGCGTTTGTTCCTCGTCATAAGGGATGGCAACTATTTTCATCGGATTATTCTCAAGTTGAATTACGTGTCTTAGCTGCCATTTCTGGAGATAAGAACATGCAGGGAGCTTTTAAAAATGGGGAAGATATTCATGCAGCGACCGCACGACGGATATTTGAACTTCCAAGCAACGAGGATGTTACTCCCGAGTTGAGAAGACAAGCAAAAGCTGTCAATTTTGGGATTGTCTATGGAATTAGTGCTTATGGACTTGCTAAAAATACTGGCATATCACGAAAACGGGCTCAAGCATTTATTGATAAATATTTCAAGGAATATCCAGGGGTCAAAAAATACACCCAAGATAGCGTTAAGTTCGCCGAAGATCATGGGTATGCCGAAACCATCATGAAACGTCGTCGCTACCTGCCGGATATTAATTCTAAGCAATTTCAGAAGCGTTCGTTTGCCGAAAGAACAGCAATGAACTCACCCATTCAAGGGAGTGCTGCCGATATTGTTAAAGTTGCAATGATCAGAATGCAAAAAGAACTTAAGAAACACGGTTTAAAGGCCACGATGTTACTGCAAATTCATGATGAACTAATCTTTGAAGCACCAAAAGAAGAGATTCCAATTTTAGAAAAATTAGTTCCAAGTGTTATGGATTCTGCGGTTGATCTGGATGTACCGCTAAAAGTTGAAAGTCATTACGGACCAAATTGGTATGATATAAAAAAATAATGGGGTGTAGGAATGCCTGAGTTACCTGAAGTTGAAACGATAAGAAGAGGGTTAACCAATCTTGTACAGGGTAAAAAGATTGTTTCCGTGGATGCTTTGTATCCAAAAATGTTGAATTTACCAGTAAAAGAATTTGAAGATTTGTTAGCTGGTAAGGATATTTTACAAATTGATCGGAGGGGTAAATACCTCTTAATCCGGCTAAGTGACGATTATACTTTAGTTTCTCACTTACGAATGGAAGGTAAATATGATGTGGTACCTGAGGGTACTGAGAATCAAAAACATACTTACGTTGTTTTTCATTTAAGCGATGGTCGAAAGCTTCGTTACAATGACACAAGAAAATTTGGAAAGATGAATTTAGTTAAGGATTCTCAGGTTTATGATTTGTCAGGATTGAATAAAATTGGACCGGAGCCAACTGAGAAAGATTTAACGTTTGATTATTTAAAGAAGCAATTGCATAAGTCTCACCGAAAAATTAAGGCATTTTTATTAGATCAATCTAACATTGCTGGGATTGGGAATATTTATGCTGATGAAAGTTTGTGGTTATCTAAGATTCATCCGGAACAGGCTACTAACTATTTAAGTGATCAGGAAATTGAAACTTTAAGGGAAAACATCATTAAAGAAATTCAGTTAGCTATCAAGGGTCATGGAACAACGGTGTTTACTTATAAAAATGCCTTTGGTGAAGAGGGCAGCTTTCAAAATCATCTTCATGTTTATGGTAAAAAGGGACAACCGTGTGAGCGTTGTGGAACTACTATTGAAAAAATCAAGGTTGCACAAAGAGGTACTAGTTTCTGTCCTCATTGTCAAAAAGTTCATGGTGATCTAAGTGAGTAAAGTTATTGGATTAACCGGTGGAATTGCAACCGGCAAATCGGCTGCAAGTGATTATTTAGTTACTTTAGGGGTTTCTACATTAGACCTAGATTCCATCACACATGAATTGGAACAAGATAATCATGAGTTAATTCACCAAATTAGTGAGCAGTTTGGCAGTTTAGTGATTAAAAGTAACGGGCAAATTGATCGAGGTGTTTTGGGTAAGATTGTTTTTTCAAATCGTGATGGTATGAAAAAGTTAGTCCAAATTGTTAACCCATACCTTTTTCGTGAAGTTAATACTCGGCTAAACAAGTTACACGATCAACGTTTAGTGATGTTAAATGCTCCCACCCTTTTTGAAAATGGATTTCAGATTTTAACTGATGCCAATCTGATGGTTACGTGTGATCCAGTTGTTCAGCTGCAACGGTTAGTTAGAAGAAATGATATTTCAATAAGTCGAGCTAGTAAAATGATTGGTGCTCAATGGGCACAACCAATAAAGGCACGACTGTCTGATTGGTGTATTGATAACTCTGGCACTTTCGATCAATTGAAGTCGTCGGTTAAAGATTGGTATGATTTAGTAAGTGTTATGTAATTAGTGAAGGTGAAAAAATGCAATGTCCACGATGTCATCATATCGGTTCAAAGGTTTTAGAAAGTCGTCGGGTCAAAGATGGTGAAAGTATTCGTCGAAGACGGGAATGTGAAGAATGTGGATTTCGGTTTACGACGTTTGAAGTGATTGAATCAAGCCCCTTGTTAGTTGTAAAAAAGAACGGTGATCGAGAAGAATTTAATCGTTCTAAGATTTTGCGTGGAATTGTCAGATCATCTGAAAAGCGTCCAGTTTCGATGGAACAGATGAACCATATTGTTGATAAGGTTGAAAAAATAGCTTATGACGCTGATGATGGCAGCCATGAAGTGGCTAGCCAAACTATTGGTGAGGGTGTTATGAAAGGACTAAAAGAAGTTGACGAAATTGCTTACATTCGGTTTGCAAGTGTTTACCGCCAATTTAAGGATATGTCAGTCTTTTATAATAAACTCAAAGAATTAATGGATGATGAAGACGAAAATAATGAGGATAAGAATAAAGAATGATCAACGGAATTAATCCTAAAACTGATTTTAAAGTTTATCGATCACAGCCCATTAGTGATGTTGAACGTCATTATGTCGATTTGTTGTACATGCCCGTCATTGGTAAAAATGCATATGCCTTATACAATTGTTTATGGTTAATTGATGATGAGAAACACGTTAATTTTGAATTAATGTCTGATCTTAGCATTGATGCCAAAGAACTAGATGATTCACTTATGAAACTTGAAGGATCCGGTTTGCTTAAGACGTATGTTGATCATTCTTTTGAAATCGACTTGTATGAGTATCAACTTTTACTGCCACTTAATCCTGACCAATTCTTTAGTGATAGTCTTTTGAGTCTGTTATTACTTGAAATGGTTGGTGAAGATCGCTATTTACAACTTTCAGATGAACTCTTACCAGAACATTTTGATTTTAGTGGGTTAGATGATCAAACTCGTAATTTCCTGCAAGTATTTTCAGTTAATAATGAGAAAGTAAATGACCAACCAAGTGTAATCAAGGCAGTTCGACACAAGACTAATGTAAAAAAAGATTCCTTTGATGATAAGCTTTCAAACGATCAGTTTGACTTTAAGCTATTGATGAATATTTTGGATAAGTCCTTTGTTGAAAATGAAAGTGTTAAAAAGTATGAGACACTCTTTAGTAACACCAACCGATTATATGGAATTGGTGAACTTGAGATGGCACAATACATTGAGAAGGCCAGTAACTTGGTTAACAATCGTTTTGACCCTAAAAAGTTTAAGATATTAATTTCTAGACGAAATCAAATAAAGGCTCCAGCAGAAAATCAATCCAATCAAAACCATGTCCACGAGGCAGACAAGTTACAAAGTAAGCTAACGGCCAAGGAACAGCAATTGGCCCAAATTGCTGATTCTTCCGCTCCAGTAGAATTTCTTGATTCTTTAAAGAGTGAAAAAGGTGGTTTTACTACTTCCGCTGAAGAAAGGATTCTATCTGAACTTATTAATCGCAACACTTTAAGTAATGGAGTTATCAATATCCTTGTTTATCACATCTTGATTGACGAGGGTAAACCTACCATTAATAAAAATTTAATTGACACCATTGCAAATGATTGGGCGCAAAGAAAAATTAATAGTGCATCGAAAGCGATTGACGATATTAAGCACCGTCAGGAACAGGTTACTGAAAGTAAAAACAATCGACAAAGAAGATACCGAAGACGTACAAATGTCAAAGAAACATTGCCTGACTGGGCTAAGGAAAATAAAAGTCGGGGTAATGAAAAAATTTCGACTACTCAGCGAAAACGAATTGCTGAGAAATTAAATTCATTAAATAAAAAGTCTGGGGATGAGTAATCATGAAGAATGTTAGTGATGAGATGAGCCAATTGATGAAAAAGAAAAATTTGAATCATAATTACCAACAGTTAATGAATTCGGTTTATTCTGATCCAGACGTTAAACAATTTTTAAGTGACAATGAGAGTGAGTTAAGTGATGATGTTGTGAAACGGTCGGCATCAAAACTGTATGAATTTGTCAATGAAAAGAAAAAGTTGGAAGAGGGAAACGCTAACTTTGCTAAGGGATACCAACCAACCTTGGTTTTAAGTGACCATTTGATTGACGTTTCGTACGAACCTACGCAAGCGTTGTTAAACAAGCAGAAGCGAGAACAATTTGCGTCACGCATTAAGTCCATTTCAATGCCCAAAGAAATTAAATCGGCAAATTTAAGTGACTATGAACAGACAGCTGAACGAGCTCAAGCTTTGGAAGGAGCACTTGATTTTATTGGTTCATATGAAAATAATCCTCAGCATTTTCAGAAGGGGTTGTACCTATACGGTCCCTTTGGCGTAGGTAAAACTTATTTACTTGGAGCAATTGCCAATCGTTTGGCCTCTGACGGTTATAGTTCGGTTTTGATTCATTTTCCAAGTTTTGCCGTTGAAATTAAAAATGCAATTGGAAACAATCAAGTTGGCGGTAAGCTGGATGAAATGAAAACTGCTCCAATTTTGATGATTGACGATATTGGAGCAGACTCAATGTCATCTTGGATCAGAGACGACATTCTTGGGGTTGTTTTAGAGTATCGAATGCAAAATGAGCTTCCCACCTTTTTTAGTTCTAACTTTTCCATGGATCAATTGGAACAAGAGCATTTAAAGATTAATGCTCAGGGAGATGTGGAACCACTTAAAGCTAAGCGATTGATGGAACGAATTAAATTTTTAGCAAAGCCCATTGAACTTGATGGTAGGAATCGCAGGAATAAATAATGATTATTCTTGACATGTAACAGGTCGTTGTTTAGACTGTTAATTGTTAAGGACATGAGTGATTACGAATTTCACAGAGAGGATAGGTTTTCTGGAAACTATCTGTTTGGAGTAACTTACTTACCACCTTTATTAAATGACATTAATAAATAGGTTTTAAACGAGATGTCCAAATAAATGGACGAATTTGGGTGGAACCGCGCTAATGGCGTCCCTAGTATTGATTTACTAGGGACTTTTTTTATGAAAGGAATGAGTAAAATGGCTAAATTATCATTTGAGTTTCCAGATGGTAACAAGAAAGAATTTGATTCGGGGGTTACTGCAGCAGATATTGCCAAGTCAATTTCAGTTAGTCTAGCCAAAAAGGCAGTTGCGGCTAAGATTGATGGAAAAGTTGTTGATTTGATGCAACCACTAAAAGATGGTGGCAAGATTGGCATCATTACTTCCGGTTCTGATGAGAGTCTTAAAATCCTACGACAGGGTGCTGCTCAGTTACTGGAAACGGCGGTCAAAGAAAAGTATCATGATATTCGCATTGGTGAAATTGCCGCTGATGAAGATGGTTTCTTTGTTGATACTGACAAGGAAGATCGTCAAGTTAGTTCAGATGAACTAGATGAATTAGCTGATAAAATGAAAAAGATCATCAAAAATAACGCTATCGTCGAAAGGGTTTATCTAAGTAAGGATGACGCTTTAAAAGAAGTTGATGGTGATCCTTATCAAGCACAACTAATTGCCAATATTGATTCTGATAATATTCTTTTTTACAGTATCGATGGGGTTAAAACGCTAGCTCAAGGGGTAGTAGCTCCAAGTTTGAAAGATCTAAAACACTTTAAGCTCTTGTCTGTTGCTGGTGCATATTGGGAAGGCAAATCATCAAACCCAATGCTTCAAAGAATTTATGGCACGGCCTTCTTTAAAGCTGATGACCTAGATGAAGATTTGAAGAAGCGTAAAGAGGCTAAAGAACGTGACCATCGTGTTATTGGGAATAACCTCGACTTATTCTTTGTCGATCCAAAGGTTGGAGCTGGTCTTCCTTACTGGATGCCAAAGGGTGCAACGATTCGTCGTACAATTGAGCGTTATATCACTGATAAAGAGATTGCTCATGGTTACCAACATGTTTATACCCCAGTATTAGCTAATTTGGATTTGTATAAGCAATCTGGTCACTGGGATCACTATCGAGACGACATGTTTCCACCAATGAAGATGGATGATGACGAAATGTTGGAACTACGTCCAATGAACTGTCCATCTCATATTCAGATTTACAATCATCATATTCGTTCTTATAAAGAGCTTCCTCTACGCATTGCTGAACTAGGAATGATGCATCGATACGAAAAGTCTGGTGCACTTAGTGGTCTTCAACGAGTTCGTGAAATGACTTTAAATGATGGTCATACGTTTGTTGCTCCTGATCAAATTCAAGAAGAATTCAAAAAAATCTTGAATTTGATGATGGAAGTTTATCATGATTTTGACATTAATAACTATACGTTCAGATTAAGTTATCGTGATCCAAAGAATACCGAAAAGTACTTTGACGATGATGAGATGTGGAACAAAGCGCAAACGATGTTAAAGGGTGCCATGGATGACTTAGGTCTTGATTACGTTGAAGCCGAAGGTGAAGCCGCATTTTACGGTCCTAAGCTTGATGTTCAAACTAAGACGGCTCTGGGAAATGAAGAGACGTTATCTACCATTCAACTTGACTTTATGTTACCGGAACGATTTGATCTTCATTATGTTGGTGAAGATGGTAAGGAACACCGTCCGGTTATGATTCATAGAGGAATTGTTTCTACCATGGAACGATTTACCGCTTACTTAATTGAAATGTATAAAGGTGCTTTTCCGACATGGCTTGCACCCGATCAAATTCAAATCATCCCGGTTAGTGATGAAAAACACGGAGATTACGCACGTAAATTAAACGAAAAGTTTCGTGCGTTAAACTTACGTTCCAATGTCGACGAACGTGGTGAAAAGATGGGATACTTGATTCGTGACGCACAAACCAAGAAGATTCCATATACACTAGTTGTTGGTGATGATGAGATTAAGAATAATACGGTTTCTGTTCGTAAGTATGGTGAAGACGATAGTAAAGATATGTCAATTGATGACTTTATTTCAGAAGTTCTTCATGATATTGCTACTTACTCACGTAATGATGATGAAGAGTCTAAGTCAGTTGACAAAATTAAATAAAGTTGGTATTATTATGTAGTCAAAAGCAGAAGCTTCCCGCTTCTCGCCTGAGTGATTTTGATCGCTGGGCAATCTACGAATGAAAGTCCTAATGTTTTTAGGTGTAGCGGGTGCTCTGTAGCATCCGCTATTTTTCTGCTTAAAATTACCTGGAGGTGAATTACCATAGCAAGAGATAAGATGGTTAACGAGGGTATCCATGCTCGCGAGTTGAGATTAATCGGTGCTAATGGAGATCAATTAGGAATCAAATCTACTAAAGAAGCTTTGTCAATTGCTGAAGAAGCTAATTTGGATTTAGTTGTTGTTGCTCCCAAAGCAAAACCACCTGTAGCCAAGATTATTGATTACGGGAAATATCGGTTTGATCGCCAAAAGAAAGAGCGTGAAGCTCGAAAGCGTCAAAAAACTGTTAGTGTTAAAGAAATTAGGTTAAGTCCTACGATTGATAGTAATGACTTCAACACCAAACTTAAAAATGCCAAAAAGTTTTTGACAAAGGGTGAACGTGTTCGAGTTTCTATTAGATTTAAGGGACGTGCCATTACCCATAAAAGTATTGGAAGAGATGTCTTAAATAAAATGGCGGAAGCTACTTCTGACGTTGCCGATGTAACTCAACGAGCAAAGATGGATGGCCGAAGTATGTTCTTAATGCTTGCACCAAGTAAGAATGAAAAGAAATAACTCATTTAATTGGGTTATGAATCGATGAGGAGGAATATAATATGCCAAAATTGAAATCAAATCGTGCTGCCGCAAAGCGTTTTAGAAAAACTGCTAATGGTGGTTTAAAGAGTGGTCATGCCTACACTAGTCACCGTTTTCACGGTAAAACTAAGAAACAACGTAGACATTTACGTGGAACACGTATGATGGCTAAGTCAAACTTGAAGACTTACAAAGAATTACTACAAAAATAAGCGAATAATATAGTTTGTATAGGGGGATTTTAATATGCCACGAGTAAAAGGTGGAACTACCACACGTAATCGTCGTAAGCGTGTTCTTAAATTAGCTAAGGGATACCGCGGTGCTAAGCATCGTTTATTCAAAACTGCTAAAGATCAAGTAATGAAGTCACAGGAATATGCCTTTCGTGACCGTCGTGCCAATAAAGGTAATTTCAGAAAGATTTGGATTGCAAGAATTAACGCAGCCACTAGAAATAATGGATTGAGTTACAGTAAATTCATGCATGGTTTGAAACTTGCTAACATCGATATGAACAGAAAAATGTTAGCTGACTTAGCAGTTAACGATGCTGATGCCTTTTCTGCATTAGCGGAAAAAGCCAAAGCAGCATTAAAATAAGCCTAAAAAACTTTCACCGCTCTTGTTTGGTGGAAGTTTTTTTATCGGATTGGGATGCTCCCAATCTATACATAAATGATTTAAAATAGAAACATCAATTCTTATTTACAGAGAGGTCTATATGCTATCATTATTCAAACCGACTTGGATGGTTAACAATATTTATCAAATTTCCCCAGAAAAACTTGAAAGTTACGGGATTAATGTAATTCTGACCGATTTAGATAATACCCTAATTCCGTGGAATAATCCTGAGGGAACCGTAGAACTGCGCGATTGGCTCAAAAGAGTTCGAGATCATGGAATCAGGGTGATTGTGGTTTCAAATAATAATCGGGAAAGACTAGAGAAAGCTCTTACTAGTCTTGAGTTACCATTTATTGCCCGGGCTTTAAAACCACTTACTTTTGGGATTTTAAGGGCTCTTAAAACGTATCGTTTAAAACGAAGCCAAGTGGTAATGGTGGGAGATCAAATTTTAACGGATATATGGGCCGCTAACAATACTCGAATTAGAAGTATTTTGGTAAAACCATTGGTTACTTCAGATGCGTGGAACACACGGATTAATCGTTTCTTTGAAACGTTTGTATATGCACAATTGATGCGAAAGTACAGTGATTTAAAGTGGAAGGATGATATTGATTAATGGATAATGATGAAAATAATGAGCCCTTATATTGCATTGGGTGTGGGGCACAAATTCAAGATACCGATCCGAAACAGGCTGGTTACACGCCTAAATCAGCAATCAAGAAGGGAATTGATTCTGGAAAATTATACTGTCAGCGTTGTTTTAAGCTTCGTCATTATAATCAAATTGAACCAATTAGCATCTCAAATGACGAGTTTGTAAAGTTATTGAGTGAAATTAGCGACACTGATTCGTTAGTAGTATACGTCGTGGATGTATTTGATGTAGATGGAAGTATGATTCCTGGGATTCAGCGCTTTGTTGGTAACAATCCGATTATTTTAGTTGGTAACAAATTAGACTTGTTGCCATCGTCGTTCAACCAGAACAAAGTTAAAGATTGGTTACGTCAAATGGCAAATAAGAATGGAATTAGACCCATTGATATTGAATTAGTATCTGCCAAGACGAATCAATCAGTCGACGATCTGTTAAAAGCCATTTCAAAAAATCAGAAGGGCCGAGATGTCTATGTGGTTGGAGTAACTAACGTTGGCAAATCTACCTTAATTAATCAAATTATCCAACAAAGCACTGGTGAGAAGCAGGTTATTACGACCTCTAAGTTTCCTGGTACTACCCTCGATTTGATCAAAATACCGTTGGAAGATGGAAAAGAATTGATCGATACACCTGGTGTCGTTCATGAAGATCAGATGGCTCACTATTTAAGTTCTAAAGACTTGAAGTATGTTTCACCGCAAAAACGGATTAAACCCAGGACTTATCAGTTGGATCCAGGGCAGACGTTATTCTTAGGTGCGATTGGCCGGTTTGATTTTATCTCGGGGGAACGTCATGGCTTTACCGTTTATGCTGACAATAATCTGATGATTCATCGAACCAAATTAACAAATGCTGATGAATTTTTTGAGAAGCATGCCGGTGAATTATTGACCCCACCAACTGGTAAGGACAACGTCGTTGGGTTAAAACGACATGAATTTAAAATTACTGACAGAAGTGATTTAGTGATTGAAGGACTGGGATGGATTACCGTCCCGAAAGGCTCCACGGTTGCTGGATATGCTCCTAAGGGTGTGTCAGTGTTAGTTAGAAAAGCAATGTTTTAGGAGTATTTAATAATGAATTTAAAGGGAAAACAAAAACGATTTTTAAGAGCAAAAGCGAATCATATGCGGCCCATTTTCTCAGTTGGAAAGAATGGGTTAGATGAGACTTGGATGAATGAAGTTAAAAATGCTGTTGATCACCGTGAATTAATTAAAATTAATCTTCAACAATCTGCCGATGTGGATGTGAGTGACGTTAAACAATTTATTGAGAATAACTCGGACATCCAAGTTGTCCAAACGATTGGTAAGACACTTTTATTGTTTAAGGAATCAAGTAAGGACAATTATCGTAAATTATCGATTGAAGTGGCAAATTTGTAGGAGATTGATTGATGCGCAAAAAGGTTGGAATTTTAGGTGGAACTTTTAACCCCATTCACTATGGTCATTTAATTATGGCTGAACAAGCTTTAACCCAATTAAACCTCGATTTAGTTCTATTTATGCCCGATTATTTGCCACCACATGTTGATCATAAGTCCGCAATTGATGCTTCTGATCGGGTTAACATGATTAATTTAGCCATTAGGGATAACGCTAATTTTAAAATTGAAATGATTGAAGTAAATCGCAAGGGGAAAAGTTATAGCTATGATACGATTAAGGAATTAACTAAAATTCATCCCGATGTTGATTATTACTTTATCATTGGTGGCGATATGGTCGAATATCTGCCAAAATGGTATCGAATTGATGATCTTATTAAAATGGTTAAATTTGTTGGCGTTAATCGTCCGGGTAATTCTGAGTCTTCTAAGTACCCAGTAAGTTTTGTTGACTCACCTGAGATAGCTATTTCATCGTCTTTAATTAGATCACATCTTGAAAAGGGTGAAAGTGTCAGATATTTGTTGCCAGATGCGGTGTTACGGTACATTAAGGAGCATGATTTATATGGATAAAGAGAAAATTAATTATCAAAAATATTCTAAGTATGATCGTGATCAAATTGTTGCCAAACTAAAAGCGACGTTAAAAGAGAAAAGGTTTCAACATTGCTTGCGAGTTGAAGAGACCGCCATTACCTTAGCACGAGAGTTTAATGTGGACGAAACTTTAGCTGGACTTAGTGGTCTGGTTCATGATTATGCCAAACAACGGCCGGATTCGGAATTTATTGACATTATTAAGTCCCATCATTTGAATCCAGAACTACTTAATTATGGAAATGCTATTTGGCATGGCTACGTGGGTTATTTGATTGTGGAATCAGAACTTGGGATTCATGATAGTCGAATTCTAAACGCGATTAAATATCATACGATCGCATCGCCTGACATGGACAAAGTTGCACAGATTACTTATATGGCTGACTACATTGAGCCAGCCCGTGATTTTGATGGGGTTGAAAAAGCTCGTAAGATTACCAATCAAAATTTATGGGATGGTGTTAAATATCAAACTAAAAGTACCATTTCATATTTGGCAAGCAATGGAAAGGCAATTTACCCCGGTGCGATTACAGCTTTTAATGTAATTGTTGCTGGTAAAAAGTAGGGGATTATATGGATAATAATAAAATTTTACAAAATATTGTTGAAACTGCTGATAGTAAACGCGCCCACGATATTGTGGTTTTAGACATTGAAGAATTGTCGTTGGTCGGTCGTTATTTTGTCATTATGGATGCTCCTAGTGTTCGTCAGGTGAAGGCAATCGCAAATGATATTATTGATCGATTGAGTGAGGAGCACGTTGAAGTTTTACGGGTCGAAGGGCTAAATACAGGATCTTGGGTATTAATTGACCTCGGTGATATTATTATTCACGTCTTTAAGAGTGAACAACGGTCCTTTTACAACTTAGAGAAGCTTTGGTCTGACGCTCCTGATCTTGATATAACTGATTGGGTCAGTGAAGACTGATATGATTTATTCTGAGTTTGCGTCATTTTATGATAAATTATTTGACAATTATCTATATCAAAAGTGGTATGAGTTTGTAGCTGATAACGTCCCTAAAGAAAAGCATATTTTAGATTTAGCCTGTGGGACTGGTCGCCTTTTGGTTACTTTAAAAAAAGCAGGTTATGTCGTATCTGGAGCTGATTTATCGGATGATATGCTGGCCATCGCAAATGATCATTTAAATGAAAGCCATGTGTTTGACGTGGCGTTAATTAATGCCAATATGCTAGACCTGGATGGTGTACCCAATTATGGTGCCATTACGTGTTTTGACGATTCGATTTGTTATTTAGAAAATATTGAGCAAGTTAAAACAATGTTTGCTCAGGTTAAAGGACATCTTGTTAAGAATGGTAAATTCTTATTTGATGTAATCACCCCTTATCAGACCGATGTTGTTTATCCAGGCTATATGTTTAACACCAACGATGGTGACCATGCTTTTATGTGGAATACCTTTGTTGGTGATTTTCCTCATTCAGTGGAACATGATCTATCTTTTTTTGATTACAATCGGAATATTAACGGTTTTGATGAATATAATGAAACCCATAAAGAACGAACCTATCCCTTGGTAGAATACATTCAGGCACTGAATGAAATCGGATTTAATAACGTTAAGGTGACGAGTAACTTTGGAAAAGATAAGGTTAAAGATGATACTACCCGTTGGTTCTTTGTATGTAGTGAGGAATAATCCAAATGAAAGCTGTTGGAATAATAACCGAATATGATCCTTTCCATAATGGTCATCTTTATCAATTACAGGAAGCTAAAAGACGAACTGAAGCGGATGTAACGGTAATATTTATGAGTGGTAATTGGACTCAGAGAGGTGAGCCAGCTATCTATGATAAATGGATCCGCACTCAGATGGCTTTAGATAACGGAGTTGATTTAGTAATTGAACTTCCAATATCGGATGCGGTTCAACCTGCCAGTATTTTTGCAGAGCGGTCGATGAAACTTGTAGAAGCTTTGGGCTGTTCATACTTATCGTTTGGTAGTGAGCACAGTGACTGGAATTTTACGAAGTTGGCATCTATTGACGTTCATCCGTCTGATAATTTTCATAATTATAATTTTTCCTATCCAAAATTATTTCAACGAACAATTAAAGAACAGAGTGGAATTGATTTAATTAAGCCAAATGATACACTTGCGTATTGGTATGCAAAGGCCAATCAGGAGTTAGGTTCCCCTTTAAAGCTAGTTCCGGTTAAACGGTACAGTAGTGAGCATAATAGTGGAGAGTTGAGTGGAAAAATTGCGAGTGGCAAAGCTATTCGCGCTTCAATTAAATCACATGATCGTCATTACCAAAAGTTCATTCCCAATTCTTCTGTCGTCTTAGATAACGAAAAACCGGTTTTCTGGTCAGACTTTTGGCCCTTTTTACGTTATGAATTGACTCAAAGTTCGATAGCTGATTTAAATCAAATTTATCAGATGACTGAGGGATTAGAGAATCGTCTAAAGCAAATGGCGGTCAAAGACACAACCTATCAGGCGTTTATTAAAGATGTTAAGACAAAACGGTATACCTACACTAGGATTCAAAGACTGCTGGTCTATACGTTATTTAAAATAAAGAAAACACAAATGATTAGTTATAATCCAGTTGTCCGAGTTTTGGGAATGAACGATACCGGGAAAAGTTATCTGAATCAAGTTAAAAAAGCAATCCCATATCCGATCGTTGATCGAATTGGAAAAGAAGAATTTAATAATACGTTGGAACTTGAATGCCGTTCTGGAATTCTTTATGGAATGATCAATGGTCGAATGCAAGATAAATTTACTTATCCCATTGTTATATAGAAGACCGTGCTATCAAGGATAGGACCTTGACAATGAATTTTATGGTATGTATAATTAGTCGTGTTGCATTGGAGGTTAAATTATGAAGTGGTCATTTGAAAAACTACTAGGATATAAGAAAGAGCCGTTTACAACCCATGAGACAGTGGATTTAAAAGACGATTTAATGAATCGATATCCGAAAAGTATTCTTGATGCCACTTCCTTTGACGTTGATGTATCTGCTACTCCTGACAAGGGAGATGTGATTATAGATGCTCACGTCAAGGGTAGTGTAACAGTTCCTTCTTCACGATCGTTAACCCCAGTTAAGTTACCCATGGATTTTAACATTAGTGAGATTTATGTGTTAACTGAAACTGCGCTAAATCGATATGATAATGAAGAAGTAGTGTTAGTTATTGGTGATGACTTGATGATTGATTTTGATAAAGCAGTTGCTGATAACATAATTGTCAACATTCCGATGCAAGTTCTTTCACCAGAAGAGCAAAAAGGCAAAGCAATGCCTGAAGGAAATGACTGGGAAGTTATTTCTGAAGATGATTTTAATCGACAGGTGGAAGAAGATAAAAATGTTGATCCACGTCTTGCAAAATTAAAGGATTTCAAACCTTCAGACGATGACAAGACTTAAAAATTCACTAGTGGAAATCAAATTAAGAGGAGGTTGTGAATAATGGCTGTACCAAAGAGAAAAACTTCTAAAGCAAGAAGAAACATGCGTCGTTCGCATGACAGTTTATCAGTTCCTGGCATGAGTCCATGTCCTAACTGTGGCGAACTACGTAAGTCACATTTTGTATGTCCTAACTGTGGTTACTATGACGGTAAAGAAGTAGTTGCCAAAAAGGGTTAATTTAAAATAAAGAACTTCAAAAACACCATGGGTTTTTGAAGTTCTTTTTTTGTAATAAAAAACCGACAATTTAATTGTCGGTTTTATTTACTCGTTATGATTATGATGCTGTTGTTTTCCCGCATTACGTTTTCGGTTGTTTTCGTGTTCAATCTCAGTTTCGGATTCTCCAGATTTAGAAACTGTATTTTTGGAGCTGGTTGTTGAACTTGGTTCGGCCCCTGTCTCAATCTCTTCTTCTAATTCCTTTGGAATGACAACTTTGGGAGGATTCTTTTGGGCTTTTTCATTAATTTGTTTTCTAATTCGTGGACGGGACAAATTGATGATAAAGGTCTGAACGCAGGCAAATAATCCGCCAATAAAGAAGTAAATTCCTAATCCAGCTGGGGATGAAAGAGTAACAAATAGAATCATGATCGGACTAATTAACATCATAATCGCCATTTGCTTTTTCTGTTCTTTAGGGATCCCAACGGTTGAAAGGTATCCCTGAAGTGCATAAGCCAGAAACGACAAGACGGCTAATAAGATGCTGGATTGGCCTAGTTTAATGCCCATAAAGACGGTATGAGAAACTTCAGGTGAGTAACGAATAGCTGCATACAGAGCAGCAAACACTGGCAACTGGATCAATAATGGCAAGCATCCAATTCCACCTGTCATACTGATTCCGTTGTCTTTATAGAGTTGCATCATCTGCTGATTTAAGGCAACCTGCTGTTCTTTGGTCGTTGCTTTTTTTAGGAGTTGTTGAATCTTGGTCATTTGTGGTTTAACCAAATTCATTTTTTCCTGTTGAATAGTAGATTTTTTCATCTGACTAATCATCATTGGTAAAAGCAAAGTTCTAACAATTACGGTAATTGCGATCAGGGCCCATCCATAGCCACCAACGTATTGTGCTAGCCAATCCATAACGTGTTGCCCGGGAACGGCTAAATAATGATAAACGAATCCAAAGGGACGTCCCTTTGAATCGGTTCTTACACATCCAGTTAAAAAAATGCCAACCATGGCAATAAAACCGAATAAACCTAGTTTCTTAATTTTTTTCATTTATTTAACTCCTAACTTTTAAGTAACATGTTACATACTAACCTAATAAGAATATTTCAGCAATTTCAAGTTAGATTTTAATTGAAAATGAATTTGGAACTTTTGGAAGTTTAATTGACTGTGTTTTAATGTTTTGGATCTTAGCAAAACTATTGGGTGCAGTTTTAATTGAATGAATAAAATCGTCTAACTCCGATTTAGTCCCATTTGCGATGATTAAAACGGTTCCGTTGGGCATGTTTTGGACACTTCCAGTAATCGAATATTGATCTGCGATTTTTTTAGTACTATATCGAAATCCAACGCCTTGGACAAGTCCTGAAACGATTATTTTGACTGACTGATTGTTTGACAAAATGATTCTCCTTAAAAGCGTTTACCGTAACTGTGATATTATAAGAACAACAATATCAATTCTAATTCATTTTAAGGGGAATATAAATGGAAAGAATTAATTCTAAACAAAACCAAACCATTAAAGATATTAAAAAGTTACATACCAGTAAAGGAAGAAAAAAGAGTGGAGAATATTTAATTGAAAGTTGGCATCTGGTATCCGAGGCAATGAATTATCTTAAAGCAGATCAGTTGGTAACCATCTTAGCAACCGAAGATCAATATTTGGCTCATGGAGATGACCTTTCTGGTGAAAATATCATTGTTATATCAGATGAAGTTGCTACTGAATTAAGTGATACTTCGACAACTCAAGGAATTTTTGCCGTGTGTAAGATTGAAGAACCAAAGATTGATGTTGCTAAAGTTAGCGGAGCTTGGCTTCTGCTTGATAACGTTCAAGATCCCGGTAATATCGGAACGATGGTAAGGACAGCGGATGCCGCAGGTTTTTCTGGAGTGATCTTTGGTGACGGAACTTCTAGTGAATATAACGGGAAGGTTTTACGTGCCATGCAGGGAAGTCAGTTTCATCTTCTTATTATTAAAATGAATCTAGAACATGCCGTTGAGATGTTTAAGAAGCTAAAAATTAAGGTATATGGGACAGAGCTTAATTCCAGTGCCATTAACTATCGAGATGTCCCTTCTAAAAATGATTTCGCTTTAATTATGGGTAATGAGGGGAATGGAATGAGCCCTGGCTTACTAAAATTAACTGATGATAATTTGTATATTCCCATTGAGGGGAAGGCTGAATCTTTAAATGTGGCAATTGCGGCTGCTGTTATCATGTTTCGAATCAAAAATTAAATTGTTTCTTAAAGTGAGTCCTTATGATTGAATGGAACTTATCTAATTGGGTAGAATTAACCTAGAGACGGATTGGAGTAATGTAGTATGGAAACAGAATCGTGGAAAGATGACCCTGAATATGTTTCAATCATTTCTGATTTGTTAGAAAGTCCGCAAATTCAAAAATTAGGTGATTACACCCAACATCACCATTCGACTAGATTGAAGCATTCAATTGCAGTGTCTTATGAGAGTTATAAAATTGCTAAAAAGATGAATTTAGATTATCGAGCGGCTGCCCGTGGCGGATTATTGCATGATCTATTCTATTATGATTGGCGAACCACTAAGTTTGATTTAGGTTCACATGCATATATTCATCCACGTGTTGCCCTAAGAAACGCCAAAAAGATCACTGATATCACTCCGAAGGAACAAGATATTATTCTAAAACATATGTGGGGGTTAACCCTTGCAAGACCCAAGTACATGGAAAGTGTGATTGTTTCACTTGTTGATGATTATTCGGCAGTTGATGAATTTTTCTCACCGATGAAGAAAAAAGTTAAAGGATTATTAAAAAGATAAGTTAGGAGGATATGAGAATGGATTTAACTGATAAAGAAATCATTCATTTGTGTCCTAAATTTCAAGTGGCGTTTCAAATTCTAGGGAAAAAATGGAACGGTTTAATCATTGAATCATTTTTATTGGCCGGACCACTTCGATTTCGCGAATTAGCCAATAAAGTTGAGGAATGTAGTGATCGTGTACTGACCGAACGCTTAAAAGAGTTGGCTAAAGTGGGAATCGTAAAAAGACAAGCTGATAAGAACTCTGGAGTGGTTTATTATCAGTTAACTTCTAAGGGTGAAGAACTTCGTCCGATTATGAAGGCGGTTCATGGATGGTCTGACAAGTGGTGTGATCCTGATCATGCTTGACCAGTGATAAAAATTGCTATAATATTTATTTAAATACAATGATAAAAGAAGTAGTAGACCGACGAACACAGAGAGTTCATGTTAGCTGAAATTGGACGTTACGGTTGAATTCGCTTTTTGATGTTAGCATTGAATATTAAAATGTTCGGTCGATGTCGTTATTCATCATTATAAGTGCGCACTTTGGTGTGAATTTGGGTGGTAACGCGATGCTTCGTCCCTTTTTTGGGATGGAGCTTTTTTTATGGAATTGGAGGTTAGTATGGCTTTAAAAGAAGATTTAGAACAAATTAAATCCAGTGGGTTGCAGGATATTGAGGCTACTAGTGATAGTAAAGCTTTAAATGATTTAAAGGTGAAACTTTTAGGAAAAAAGGGCTCAATTACAAAAGCCCTTCATGGAATATCATCACTTCCAGTCGAAGAAAGACCAAAGATTGGTAGCTTGGCGAATAAAGTTAGAGACGAACTTTCAAAAAAGATTGATTCCAAAAGATTGGAATTAGATCAAGCCGCTCTAAACCAAAAGTTAAAGGATGAAAAGATTGATGTCACCCTGCCAGGTGACTCGGTTCCAAAGGGGCATCCTCATGTTATCCAACAAATTATTGATGAAATTGATGATATTTTTATTGGAATGGGCTACCAGGTTCTTTCGGGTCCTGAAGTAGAAGAGGAAGTTTATAATTTTGAAATGATGAATCTGCCGAAGAACCATCCCGCAAGAGACATGCAGGATACTTTTTATATTACCAAGGATATTTTAATGAGAACTCATACCTCACCGATGCAGGCACGAGCACTTCAAAAACATGATTTTTCTAAAGGCCCCTTAAAGATGGTTTCCCCGGGCGTAGTTTATAGGCGTGATACTGATGATCCAACTCATTCTCACCAATTTCATCAGGTAGAGGGAATTGTGATTGATAAGCACATTACGATGGCCGATTTAAAGGGAACTCTTGAGGTAATGACACACAAATTGTTTGGGGATAAATTTAAAGTCCGTCTCAGACCAAGTTACTTTCCGTTTACCGAGCCATCAGTTGAAGCAGACATTACCTGTTTTAATTGTAATGGAAAGGGTTGCGATGTATGTAAAAATACTGGTTGGATTGAGGTCCTTGGGGCAGGAATGGTTCATCCTAACGTTTTAAAAATGGCTGGAGTAGACAGTAGTGTATATGGTGGATTTGCCTTTGGGGTGGGTCCCGACCGATTTGCCATGCTGAAATACGGAGTAGACGATATTCGAGACTTTTATCTTAATGATCTACGTTTCTTGTCACAATTTGATTAAGGGAGGAAATAAATTTGCTGATATCTTATGAATGGTTGAAAGACTATGTTCAAATTAAGCTTTCTCCAAAAGAACTAGCTAACAAAATTGAAAAAACGTCAGTTGAAGTTGACTCCGTTTTTAAGCGGAGTGATGGATTAAAGAAAATCGTGGTTGGAAAAATCTTGTCCATTAAGGATCACCCCGATGCAGATCACCTTCACATTACGCAGATCGATGTCGGCGAACAAGAACCGATTCAGATTGTTTGTGGTGCGCCAAACGTTCAGGTAGGCAAAAAGGTTATTGTTGCTTTATCTGGAGCGCGAATTGCCAATAACGTTAAAATTAAGAAGTCCAAGATGCGTGGAGTTGAATCAAACGGTATGCTCTGTGCCTTAGATGAGATCGGGTTTGATAAGTCATTGGTACCTGATGAATGGAAAGACGGAATCTATTTCTTACCAGATAATGCCCGAATTGGTGACGAGGTTTATAACTATTTGGGAATGAATGAATCGTTAATTGATTTGGACGTCACTCCTAATCGTGGAGACATGTTAAGTGTTCGTGGAACTGCTTATGATTTGGGGGCGGTATTTAATGAGTCGGTTGACTTCATCGAACATGCTAGTGCTCCAACTGGAACACACGACAGCGAGGAATTTGTTTCAGCAAAGGCTGATACTAATTTAGCGCCAATTTATAAGCTTAAAGTTGTTAAGGGCGTAAACGTGAAGCCTAGTCCACTTTGGCTTCAAATTAAATTATGGAATTCAGGCATTAAACCAATCAATAATGTCGTTGATATTACTAATTTTGTTATGACTAAGGTTGGACAGCCAATGCATGCCTATGATCTTGACAAATTAAAAACTAATAAGGTTGAGGTTAGAAATGCTAAAGATGGTGAGTCAATTACGACTCTAGATGGCAATGACCGTAAATTAACCGACACGGATGTTGTTGTTGCGGCTGACCAGCCAATTGCTTTAGCAGGACTAATGGGTGGAAAAAATTCGGAAGTTACTTTTGACACTAAAAATATTTTATTGGAGGCAGGAGTTTTTGATCCAGTTAAAACCAGGAAGATGGCACAAAAACAGCTCTTACACACGGATGCCTCACAACGCTTTGAACGGGGAATTGACCATGGAAACGTTGAACAAGCACTTGAGTATGCTTCGGGAATGACCCAAGATTTAGCTCTTGGTCAATCTCAACAAGGGGTTGTTAGTGGGAGTGATGTTGAGGTTAAGCCACGAGTGATTTCAATTTCAACTTCTCACATTAATCACGTTCTTGGGACTAATCTTAGTGACGAGGAAATCATTTCAATCTTTAAACGTCTAGGTTTCTCAGTTGAGGCATCTGGAGACGATCTGACGGTCACGGTTCCTACTAGATGCTGGGACATTCAAATTGATGCTGACTTAATTGAAGAGGTTGCCAGAATCTATGGATATGACAATATTCCGTCAACATTACCAATCACTCAAACGACTGAAGGTGGACTAACACCAAAGCAATTAATGATTCGAAAATCTAGAGAAACACTTGAGGGACTTGGATTAACGCATGCTATGTCATATTCGTTAACTACAAAAGCCAAGGCAAAGATGTTTATGATAAATGGTAGTCATGAAACTAATTTGCAGTGGCCAATGACAGAGGATCATGCCGTTTTACGTATGAATTTAATTTCAGGATTATTGGATGATGTGGCATATAACCAGGCTCGAAACGTGCTTAATGTGCCACTTTATGAGCAAGGTCGTGTTTTTTATAAGCAAACTCCTGATCAGATAAGACCAGACGAAGTGGAACATATTGCTGGTGCCATTTCTGGATCGTTAGTTGCTCCAAGCTGGGACCAGAAAGCTAAGTCAGTTGATTTTTATCAAATTAAGGGAATTCTTGAAAAATACTTAGAAAGTCTTTCCTTAAAGGGTGACGTTACTTATGTTGCGACTGATAAAATTCTCGAAATGCATCCAGGTAGAACAGCGCTTGTTAAACTAGATGATCACATCATCGGTTTTTTGGGAGAAGTTCATCCAGAAGTCGCTAAACAATTTAAGATTAAAGAAACCTATGTTTTTGAACTTGACCTTGATTATTTAAATGCGGCTCCTAAGTCTGGACAACAATACCAAAAGGTTGGTCAGTATCCTGCTATTCATCGTGATATTGCTATGTTAGTGGATCGTACCATTACTAATGAGGACATATATAATGTAATTATTAGAAGAGGTGGTGCCTACTTACAAAATGCTACCGTGTTTGACGTATATCAGGGGCAAAATGTGCCTGAAGGCAAAAAATCAATTGCCTATTCATTGATTTTTGAAGATCCTAACGCCACTTTGAAAGACGAGACTGTTGATAAAGCGGTCGATAAAATACAAAAACGTTTGACCACTGAATTAAGCGCTGAGATTAGATAAGGGTGGATTCATAATGAGTGAGAGAAAAAGGCATTTGGGTGGTTTTATTTCCAAAATTAAAACTAGTTCATTTGGGAAGAAAATTATTTATTCTGTGATTGCAATTATTGTAATTTTAGTAATTGCAATTGCGTTATTTGGACATCACTATTTTAAAACTTCACTTCAACCACTGGATCCTCATGATAATGAAGTGACTCAAGTTAACATTCCAAGAGGCGCTTCCACCAAAAAGATTGGGGCAATCTTACAGAAGTCAGAGGTAGTTAAAAGTGGAATGGTATTTAATTACTATGTAAAATCACACAACATCACTAGTTTTAAGTCAGGATATTATCAATTAAAGCCGTCAATGTCCCTAGATACGATTGCCAAGAGTTTACAAAAGGGTGGAAGTTTCGAACCCATTCAAAGCACTGATAGTAAAGTTACCGTTCCAGAAGGAGCTAACATCGACCAAATTGCGGATATTGTGGCTAAAAATACCGATTTTTCTAGGGCAGAATTTATTTCCCTGATGAAGAATCGTAATTTCTTTGATGAAATGACCAAGGATTATCCAGAATTACTGGGGTCCGCTAAAGATGCCAAGGGGACCCGTTATCTTTTTGAAGGATACCTTTATCCAGCGACATATCCCGTCCCTAAACATTCGTCGTTAAAGATGATGGTCAGTTTAATGCTCGCTAAAAGCAATCAAATGTATGGTCCATATTATCAAAGAATGAAAGAGCAAAAGCTGACGGTTCAGCAAACTTTAACGTTAGCATCTTTGATTGAACGTGAAGGTGTAGGTCAAAATGATCGTAATAAGATGGCTGGTGTGTTAAGAAATCGCATTGAAAAAAAGATGCCACTTCAATCGGATGTGGCCGTTTTGTATGCACTTCATAAAAACTCAAAGACACTTTCAAAACGTGATTTAATGGTTAATTCCAAATATAATCTTTATGTTAATAAAGGGTTTGGTCCTGGACCATTTGATAATCCCTCGATAAGCTCAGTTCAAGCTGTGCTATATCCAACTGATATGTCTAAAGGATATTTATATTTCTTGGCCGATCCGAAAACTAAAAAGATTTATTACGCTAAAACCTTAAAAGAACAGCAAAATAACATTAAAACTCATATGGATCGATAGTGGAGGATTAAAATAGTGAAAAGCAAAAAAAGACCTGTAATTATTGGAGTTACTGGAGGTTCTAGTAGTGGCAAAACTACGGTAAGTAGGTCAATCTTGAATCGTTTGCTGGGACATTCAATTGCAATCTTGCAGCAAGATTCTTACTATAAGGATCAATCCAATATGACGATGGACGAAAGAAGACAGGTTAACTACGATCATCCGCTTGCTTTTGACACTGATTTAATGGTTAAGCAATTGAAGCAGCTGTTAAACTATGAATCAATTGAGAAACCGGTTTATGATTATTCCAAATTCACCCGGAGTGGTGAAACTGTCACTCAAGAACCACGTGATGTAATTATTGTTGAGGGGATTCTAATCCTTGATGATAAAAGGCTCCGGGACCTAATGGATATTAAAGTTTATGTAGATACTGATGCTGATATTCGCGTCATTAGGCGGATTGAGCGGGATACCAAAGAACGTGGTCGAACGCTTGATTCGGTAATTCAACAATATTTAGCAACCGTTCGCCCCATGCATCTCCAATTTGTTGAACCCACGAAACGATATGCTGATATAATTATTCCTGAGGGTGGCAAAAATCAAGTAGCAATTGACTTACTAGTTACTAAAATTCAGTCAATTTTAAATGACGTTGGTGACGATCCGATTAGTAATGCAATTGATACGACAATATAATTAAGTTGCCAAACTTTAATTTAAATGGTATTTTAATTTTGAATAAAATAGTGAGGTGTAAGAATGGCTGAAGATGAAATGTACCCGATGACTGAAGAGGGGAAAGAAAAGCTCGAAACTGAATTAAAAGATTTAAAGGTCAATCAAAGACCAAAGATTGTTGATCGAATCAAAGTCGCTAGAAGTTACGGCGATTTATCTGAAAATTCTGAATACGAATCTGCCAAAAACGAACAAAGTATGTTAGAGAGCAGAATTGCTACGGTAGAGCACATGCTACAATATGCTCAAGTGGTTGATAAGGAAGAGACCGACGAAGATGAAGTAACCGTTGGAAAAGAAATTCAGTTTAAGGAACTACCTGATGAAGAGCCAGAGACATTTACAATTGTCGGAGCTGCTGAAGCTGACCCGATGAGTGGAAAAATCTCGAATGATTCTCCAATTGCACAGGCTTTGCTTGGCCATAAAGTAGGGGAAAACGTTGATATTGATATTCCTGCTGGCGTAATGCATGTCAAGATATTATCAGTTAAATAATAATTTTAATTTAAAATAGGGCAATCGTCTCCAGTGACGATTGCCCTATTTAGTATATCTTTTTTTAAACCAACTTCTTAAAATTAAGGTGAGAAGTGTCAAAGCACTAATGATTATTCCCATATTTAAGAATGGTGGCCAATATGAAAGCTGAATGTGCTTCATTCCTTTTCCAGTTTTAAGTGCAATGAAGTAATGATCCCATTTCGTGATTGAATGTTTCTTTCCGTTTATTTGGGCACTCCAGCCTTTCGAGTACGGGATACTTGAAGCAATTACTGAATTAGAACTGTTTGTCTTTATATCAGCCTTTACCGTTCGTGCGTTTGGGCTGGATATTTTTTTGGTTCCCGATTGAAGTTTTTGATCGGTTTGCTTAAATAAAGAATTATTTAGCTGGTATAAAGTAAAGTTTTCTAACCAAAGTGATGACTTTTTCAAGCTGATTTTTACTTTAATCTTTTTGTTTTTTGCGTTATTGGCAATATTAATGACCTTAATCGAATTAGATTCAGGACTAAGTGACAGTTGGTTACCATCAACTGACAAATCACAGTTACCGTTATTTAACGCTGTTCCCATCGTTAAGTAGTAAGAGTCATTAGTTTTTGGCTTAAACGTGAGATCAAGAGAGGCCGGCTGTAAGACGTTGACTTTGTTGAAGATGGTGCCAGTAAGTTGATTGTGTTTGGTTACGTTATTGTATCTAACGTGATTGAAGTTACTGCTCGAAAAGAGGTGACTTTGGACTTGGTTGTCCCCCGCTAGATTTGACCATAGCTGTGCTTGGTATTGAATGGGATCTGGACTGGCAGCATTTTTGTGGATTGATTGGTTACTGGCTCTAAACATCATTGGTAACGCATACGGGTCTCCGTATATTGAGAATCCCTCAGATGATCCCATGTTTTTGTATGAGTTTTGGTCATATCGTTCTGGGAATTCTCTAATACCTGGAACGTCAACTGAAGCTGTGTAGGGACGAGCCAGATGGTATTTCATTGAGAGCAGTGCATCTGAAACCATGGTTCCACTGGAATATTCGATTACGCCATCGCCATTTGGCTGACCAATTTTTCCAACTAGATCAGACATTTTAGGATTCATGACGGATGAAAATAAGGAAGCACCATAAAAATTAAAGTTAAAGGGGTCGTTTTTAGTTCGGGAAAAGTCCTTGCTGATTCGATATGGGCCATCTAAAGAATGATGTTTCAGGTAAGTTGTGACATGATCTAATTTATTTACGTAACCACGGTATTCTGAGTTACTTAAGTATGAGATGTTATTTAAAGAGAGAATAAGATTAATGGTAATCCCAAAGACAATTAGTGAAAAAACACCCAAATTAAACCATTTTTCATTCCGGAAGTGGGTTAATAAAACGATGATGGCGGCTAAAATCATAAGTCCCTCAATCACAATTGTGAACCATTTAAGGTAGTTATATTGAGGCATTCTAATGGTGGTATAAGCGACCATTAGTGCAAGCAATAAAATTATGAGCCACGTTCCAATTTGCTTAAAACTAATTGCCTGAATGTGAGATAAGCTAACTAGCGCGACCATGATGAACCAAAAACATATTACAAACGAAAAACGGTAGGGGTACCAGATTGGAAACTGAAATGCATGCCAAAATAAGTCGAGTGGCTGAAAACACGTTGACAACAGTAAAAAGATGGTCATTACCAAAGTGAAAATTCGAGTTTTTTTGGAGAAGGTTTTATTAACAAAGAAGAACAAAAATAGTACCAAAATCGTTTCTGAAATAAAAAGGTTTGGTAAGCCCTTGGGCATTTGGTCAAAATTAAAGGCCCCAGGAGCAAATTTAGTTACTAAGTCAAGCATTGGATATTCAAATTTAAAGTTCAATTTATCAGAAAATCCCTGGCCCTTGGAGTTAATCAGTGAATAAATGGTTGGCAGAAGAATGAAAGCAGCTAATCCCACCGAAATTAATCCATTTGCGACTAGTCGCAAAAATCCAACAAACATATCTTTGATATTTGAAACATTGATGGCTAAATAGTAGATAGTTAGTGCTACGATAAAAATCGTAATCATGTATGCCATATAATAGTTAATGATCAACATAGCGGTATATGATGTAATGAAAAGTAGTTTTTGGTTGTTTTTTAAGAGTTTAACTAAACCAAGCACAATTAAAGGAAGTAAAATCATGGCATCAAGCCAAATGATATTTAGGTTATTTGCAATCATCCAACCATTTAATGCATATGCAGTTGCAAATGATGACAGTATGAGTGAAGAATTAGTAAGATGAAGTTTGCGAACTAGAATGGTAAAGGTCAAACCAGATAAGCCAATCTTTAAAAGTAATAGGATGAGAATCCCTGATGGGAGGGATGCGTTATTAAAAAAGAGTAAGATAAGGTTTAATGGACTCATTAGATAGTAAGCCCAAGTCCCGATCATTTCATTCCCTAGTCCGTTAGAAAACGAATAAAGAATTGATGAAGGATGGTGCAAGATGGCTCTTCTAAAATATGCAAAAAAATCAACGTACTGTTGTCCTAAATCAACCGTTAGAATCGTATTATTTCCGAAGGGTGCCATATTGCGATATGCTGCGTATAATGCCATAATAACTAGTGGTATTAAAAAGCTTAGGATTAATGCGAAGTTTTTAGATAGGCTCTTTTTTATTTTTTGGTTAAGCATTTAATTACCTCATTAATTTATAAAGCAATGAATTATAATAAGATTAGGTTTGTCGTTTTTCTAATAAATAGAGTATCATATATAAATTAAGAAAAGCGCCATAAGTGATGAATTCGAGTTATTAATTAGTTAAGGAGCGTTAGCATCGTGAGAAACTTTTTTGATCGGTTATTTAGAAGAAGGAGTCGGGATTCAAGCCGGCGAAACGGTAATTCCAAAATTCCATTTCGACTGAATTTTATCTTCGCAATTGTTGGAATATTGTTTGCAGTTTTAGTATTTCGACTAGCATACATGCAGATTTTTCAAGGATCAGTTTATAAATCTGATGTTAATCAGAGCGATAATTCAGTTAAGTATGGTAATGTTCCGCGTGGGATGATCTATGACTCAACCGGGAAAGTTTTAGTTGGTAACAAAACTCATCGGGCCATCACCTATACTAAAGGATTAAGCGTAATGCCCCAGGAGATTTATAATGATGCCAATAAACTTGGGAGTTACATCACCCTCCCAACTAAAGGGCTTACTAAAAAGCAGATTGGTGAATACTACTTGGCCGATAAGACTAACCTTGCAAACGCTACTAAGGAAGTTCCTAATGGAACAAAGTTAGCGCCACAAGCAGCCTACAATAAGGCTTTAGATATGATCCAGAATGGAAAAATTGTAAAGGTTACCCCTCAAATGAAGAACGCAGCTGCTATTTTTACGGAAATGAGTGGGGCTTATCAATTATCAACTACCAACATTAAAACGGATGGTGTAAGTAACAAAGAAATTGCTGAAGTTGGTGAACATGCTTCTGAAATGCCTGGAGTTCAGGTTGGAACAAGTTGGTCTCGTGATTATCCATCTGGAAATGAGATTCAAAGTATTGTTGGAAATGTTTCATCCAGTAAAACTGGGTTACCTTCTGATCGGGTTAATGAACTTTTAGCTGAAGGGTATTCAAGAAATGATTCAGTTGGACAAAGTAATTTGGAACAACAATATGAACCAATTTTACGTGGCTCTAAGTCCCAGACCGAGGTTAAAGTTGGAGGGGATAACAAGATTGTTAAAGAAGTTAAGAAGTATCCAGGCCAACGGGGCCAGAATCTTCAGTTGTCCATTAACTCTAAGTTTCAAAATAAACTCCAAGATTTGGTTAAGGGTGCAGAGTCTGGTGGCGTTGGTGATTCAACGGGAGCTTATGCCGTTGTTATGAACCCAAAGACCGGTGCGGTAATTGGAATGGCTGGTGTTAACCGTGATCCTAAGACTGGTAAAGTAACACCAAACGAATTAGGAACCATCAACAGTGCCATTGTAATGGGATCGGTTGTTAAGGGTGCAATGGTTTCAGGTGCCCTAATGGATAAGGTTATTACACCGAATAACAGTACAATGGAAGATATGCCAATTGATATTGGTGGAGCTAAGAAGAGTTCTTGGTTTAATAAAAATGGTGAGGCCAACATGCCGGTTAACGCCCAGGGTGCTCTAGAGGTTTCCTCTAACTCTTACATGATGCAACTTGCTATGAAAGAAGGGGGCTTCAGGTATAAAGCAGGAGGATCACTTAACATGAGTCCCAACATTTTTAACATCGAACGAAACTACTTCAATCAGTTTGGTTTAGGTGTTAAGACTGGGATTGATCTACCGGGTGAAACTGCCGGCATTCAAGGACCATCAACGTTTGCTAATATTGGGAAATCTTTGGATGAATCATTTGGTAACTATGATTCGTACACTACGATTCAATTAGCCCAATACATGTCCACTATTGCTAATGGCGGATATCGTTTGAAGCCACATGTGGTTCAAAATGTAAGATCAACCAATACCAAGAACGGACAACTTGGAGATGTTCAGAATACGACGATGCCAACGGTGTTAAATGAAATTCCAATGACACAACAAGAACGAAACGTTGTTACACAGGGATTGTATCAAGTAGTTCATGGTACCAATAAATATAAAACCGGTGGAGATTTGTCAAGCCTATCTCCCGAAGTATCTGCTAAGACGGGTACTGCCCAAACATTTTACAATGGAAAACCAACTGTTACTCTGAGTTTGGCTTCCTATGCACCATCAAAGGATCCACAGGTAGTGGTTGCATTAGCCATTCCTAATCTCCCGGTTGACGCTGAAAGTAATAATTTGAATCTTGCTAAACAAATTTATCAAGCATACTGGGATGATGTTCAGAATAAGCCATAAAATACTGTTAAGTAAAATTACTTAACGTTCTTTAAATGAGACTGGATATATAGTGCTAAAGATGTTAATATTATGATTGTTGAATTAGTTATAAAAAACGAATATGTTTGGAGGTATTTGACATGCGTGTTTATATCACTTTGGAATGTACTGAATGCCACGAACGCAATTACTTATCAACTAAGAGTCGTAGAAATAATCCCGATCGCTTAGAATTAGAAAAGTATTGCCCACGTGATAGAAAAGTTACTTTACATCGCGAAACAAAATAAGATTTTGGGTTTTTACCCAAAATCTTTTTTATTATAAAATTAATGGGTGATGTAAATGAATAAAAATAAAGTTAGAGAATTAGTTTTAAAAAGAATGAAAAATGCTAAGCCATCGGATCAATTCTTTTATGGGTTGTATGAAGCGCTCTTTAACCTTCAAGAATGGCAGAACGCTAAGGTGGTTGCCACAACCATGAATACCGCCATTGAGATTCCCACAGCTCCCATCATTTTTGCGGCTTTAAATGATGGGAAAAAGGTGGTGGTTCCTCATACACTTCCTAAGCATCAGATGGAGTTTGTTGAGCTTAGCCATACTTTAAAGTTTCAAAAGACTAAGTTTGGGATCTGGGAGCCCGTTAATGGAAAGACGATCATCAGTAATTTGATTGATTTGATGGTGGTTCCAGGAGTTGCTTTTAATCCTGATAGTAATCAGAGAATTGGTTATGGTGCGGGATTTTATGATCGTTATTTATCTCGATTTGACGGCTATAAGGTTTCACTGGCCCAAGAAGCACAAATCGTTTCTGAGTTAAATTGGAAGCCAGATCCATTTGACGTTAGATTGGATCGGATTATTTTTTAGAGGATTTAAGATGATCAAACAAAAACTTAAAAGAGTCAATAATTATCCCTGGGTAACGTACTTATTACTGTTCATCATGGTAGTTGTATATTTAATGATGACTTTAAGTGGTGGCTCAGAGAACACCGTTAATCTACTAAAGTTTGGTGCGCAATATAACCCCTTAGTAAAAGATGGTCAGTGGTGGCGCCTAATTACTCCCATTTTTGTTCATATTGGTTTTCAACATATTTTAATTAATGGAATCACCTTATACTATTTGGGGAAATTAATTGAACCAATCGTTGGTCATTTAAGATATTTTGTCATTTTTATGGTTGCAGGATTTTGTGGAAATTTAATGAGCTTCGCGTTTGGAAGTGGAATTTCAGCAGGATCCAGTACCGCTATTTTTGGATTATTCGGTGCCTTTTTGATGATTGCTTTTCAGTATCGTGGTGATTCATTTGTCAGAAGTACTGCAAAGACGTTTATTCTTTTTGTGGTAATTAACCTTGTGTTTGATATCTTTACACCTGGTATTGATATTTTTGGTCATATTGGCGGATTCATTGGTGGTTACCTGATTAGTTTTGTTGTAGGATTAAAGCACAATATCAATTTAAATAAAATTATGAGATTATTTTATGCAACCGCTTTAATTATTGGTATAATAATAATGTACTATTTAGGTTCTGTTCGTTGACACGTTGTACATAGTTAATTTAGGATGATGATTAAAATGACAACTCTATATGATGTTCAACAACTGTTAAAAAAATTTGGAATATATGTATATGTCGGTAAACGACTTTGGGATATTGAAGTAATGGCCTTAGAACTCGACCATCTTCATGATGCTCATGTAGTTAGTGATCGAGAGTTTACATCCGCAAAACTAGTATTAACACGTGAACACAGGATTGAAGAAAAAAACTTAAAATCTAAAAATGAGACGGGAGGTCTATAGAATGGCAAAGAATTTGATTGGAATTGACTTAGGTGGTACCACTACTAAAATGGCTTTTTTGGACGAAAATGGTGAGGTCCTTGATAAATGGAGAGTACTCACTGATACTAGTGATAAGGGCGCTCACATCGTTGAGAACATTGTTAAGTCAATCAACAAACATATCGAGGATTCTGACAAAACCATTAATGATTTTGTTGGAATTGGAATGGGAACACCAGGAACTGTAAACCGTGAAAAGGGGACAGTTTCCGAAGCTTTTAACCTTAACTGGAAAGATGAACAACCAGTTCGAGAATTGATTCAGAATGGGGTTGGATTACCATTTCAATTAGACAATGATGCCAATGTGGCTTCCTTAGGTGAATACTGGAAGGGTGCAGGTAGTACCGAAGACGACGTAGTCTTTGTTACGTTAGGAACTGGAGTTGGTGGTGGAGTCATTGCTAACGGTAAACTCCTTCATGGTGTTAATGGTGGAGCAGGTGAAGTTGGACACATTGCTGTTCAACCAAATGGTTACCTTTGTACCTGTGGCAAAAGGGGTTGCTTAGAACAGTACGCTTCAGCAACTGGAATTGTTCACGTAGCTAAGGATATGTCTAAAGATTTTAAGGGACATTCACGGTTAAAGGATCTCGAAAATACTGATGAAAAAATCACTTCAAAAATGGTTTTTTACCTAGCAGATAATGGCGACATTTTTGCTAATCAGGTTGTGGATAAGATTTGTTTTTACCTTGGATTAGCCTTATCTGATATTGGAAATACTTTGAACCCAGCAAGTATCATTATCGGTGGTGGAGTTTCGAATGCTGGAAACACTTTGCTTCAACCAACTACTAGATATTTCCAGGAAAATGCCTTTCCATCAATTAGAGATTCAACTAAAGTTAAATTAGCTCAGTTGGGTAATGATGCTGGGGTAATTGGTGCAGCTTCGTTAGCATTACAATTTAGATAAAAGTATTGGAGAGATTTTAATTGAGTAGTGTGATAGTTTCAGTTCTTTATTTTCTGATCACTCTAGGAGTGGTTCTGTTAATTTGGTGGTTATACCATGAATTTACTATTTTAATGGCCAAACGTTATTGTAAGTTTTTAAATGAAGATGAATTTCAAAGTGGGATTCGCAAATCGCAAGTTATTGACTTACGTGAAAGTAAAGCTTTTAATGATGGTCATATTCTTGGTTCAAGAAACATGCCATATTCAACTTTTCGAAGTTTTTATCAAGAACTGAGACCAGATCTACCAGTTTATTTGTACGATCAGAATAAGACTTTGAGTATGAAAGCTGCCAAATTCCTTCACAAAAAGGGTTTTAAAAATATTTCAATTCTTAACCAGGGTTACCAGCGATGGGATGGCAAAATTAAAAAGGGTTAACTAAAAAGAGAACTCGATCGAGTTCTCTTTTTATTATTAATAATTAACTTAAATGAGCTGAATGACTTTTTCTGTTTGCTCTTTTACGGTTTTCATTAATTTTGGACTCTTGTTCCTCCATTGGTTGAACCACCGTTTTCTTGAATGAAAGCCAAACTCCTGCAGCGATTCCAATACATGCTGCAACTCCCGTAGTAAATCCTTGTGTAAATTTACTCATAGTCATTGCCTCCTTTTTTATTATCTACTTGTCTATTATGCGTTATTTGCGCTAATATATCCAGTATAGAACATCATTAATTAGGTGAATTTATGAACAAATTATTAGCGATTGTTGGTCCAACGGCTGTTGGAAAAACGGACTTGTCAATTAAAATTGCAAAACAGTTTAATGGAGAAATTATTTCTGGCGACTCAATGCAGGTTTACCGTCATCTAGATATTGGTACTGCCAAGATTTCTCGAACGGAGCAGCAGGGAATTCCTCATTATTTAATAAACATCATTGATGTTAACGAACAATATTCGGTGGTTGATTTTGTTGAAGCTGCTGAAAAATTAATTAAGGAAATTACGAATCGAGGGCATCTTCCAATTATTGTTGGTGGCACTGGATTTTATCTTAATTCACTCTTAAGGGGATTAAATTTAGGAAGTAAGAATGATCCTGAAATTAGAGCAACATTGATTAATGAACTTAACGAATTTGGTCCAATGAAAATGTGGGATAAATTAAATCTGGTTGATCCTGTAACGGCATCAAAGACACCTATGCAAAACACACGACGCATTTTACGGGCTCTCGAAGTATACCTTGTTAGTGGAAAGCCAATTTCCAAGCAGGATAATCAGGGACAGCAGTATGATGAGTTGATTGTGGGACTTAATACGCGTCGTGATGTCCTATACCAGCGGATTAATCAACGAGTAGACCAGATGATGGAAAACGGGTTAATTAAAGAAAATAAATGGCTTTTTGAAAATGGTGGGAGTAAAATTCCTGCTAGTAAGGGAATTGGGTACCGCGAATTCATCCCTTATTTCAAGGGTAACGAAAGTTTGGATCAAGTAGTAGAAGATGTTAAGCAAGACTCAAGACACTACGCTAAGAGACAACTAACGTGGTTTAGGAACAAGATGGATGTTACTTGGTATGATTTAATTCAACATCCTGAAGAAATTACTCAAATTGAACAACAAATTAAGGAGTGGCAAAATAATGATGGATATTGACAAAATGGTTTCTGATACAGTCAACTTATATCGGCAATTAGATGCTAAAAATCAAACAATCTGGAAACCCGGAACTCATGTTTCAAGTTCTTACGTTTCGTTAGACATTCACTTTTCTGAATTGGCTAAAAATTCTGGGATGCTTCAAACAGACATCACTAGTTCCGAGAACAATCGTGACAACCAGCTCGAAAGTTACATTAGGACTCTCAGGGATTTTTTGCTAATTGCTAACCTACAAAGTTGGGTGGATGTGATTACTGTAGATGACGAGATGTTAAATAAGTTATTAGGAATGAAAAAGACTGATGACCTTAATTCTTTATATTTATCAATGCTGAATATGTTACTAAAAAGTTATTATGAGAAAAGCAAGATCGGATATAAGCACGCTTGGACTTTATTCTTAAAGTTCGGCCTTGTTGATTTAGGCTTTAGTTCAGATACAATCACCGATAGATTTAACAGTCTACTGCAAGATGATTTAAAGCTGGTTTTAAATGATCATTAAATCAAGCAATGTACTAAAAACCATTGACTTATAGTTCGATATTCAATATAATTATTCTTGTTGTTTGAGTTTATGTCGCAGTAGCTCAGCTGGATAGAGCAACGGTCTTCTAAACCGTAGGTCGAGCGTTCGAATCGCTCCTGCGACATCTCGAGAAAGGGGCACACGCTTAATATCTGGTGTGTCCCTTTTTCATTTGACTTATAACATTAATTTTTATATACTTATGATGTTGTAATTGTGGACTTCCACAGCTACAACCGCTCAGTTTGAGTTTTAAGGCCCATTGGGCACTTAATACTGGCGAGTCTAAGCAAATTATAAGGAGGTGCACTACATGTACGCAATTATTGAAACAGGTGGCAAGCAATACAAAGTTTCTGAAGGTGAAGCCATCTTTGTTGAAAAACTTGATGCTAACGAAGGTGACAAGGTTACTTTTGATGATGTTGTCTTTGTTAGTGGCAAAACCCCTAAGGTTGGTTCACCATTAGTCGATGGTGCTTCAGTCGAAGGAAAAGTTGATAAGCAAGGTAAGGGTAAGAAGATCCGTATCTTTAGATACAAACCTAAAAAGGGTGCTCAATCAAAGAAGGGTCATAGACAACCTTATACTAAGGTTACTATCAACAAGATTAACGCTTAAGTCGTATGATTAAAGCTACATTTGATTTAAATCATAATTTAATAACTGGATTTAAAGTGACTGGCCACGCTGATTCTGGTGAGTATGGGCATGATATCGTCTGTGCAGCAGTATCAGCGTTAGCAATTTCTTCTGTGAACGGGTTAATTACCGTTTGTGACATTGATCCATATGTAGAACAGGATGAAAAAAATGGAGGATATCTCCAAGTTAAGATTCCGGTTGAACATTTGAATGATGTTAAGGTCCAAACGTTACTTAAAAGCTTTATGAATGGACTTATGGATATTTCAAAACAGTATTCGAATTACGTTGAAGTAAAATAACACTTTTAATTTGGAGGTGTAAACGCATGTTAAAAATGAATCTACAATTTTTCTCTCACCATAAAACCGGTGGTTCATCATCTAACGGTCGTGACTCAGCTGGACGTCGTTTAGGGACTAAAGCTGCTGATGGCTCATCAGTAACAACTGGTACAATTTTATACCGTCAACGTGGAACTCATATCTATCCAGGTAAGAACGTTAAACGTGGTGGAGATGACACATTATTTGCTTTAGTTGATGGGATTGTTCGTTTCGAACGTTTAGGTCGTGACAAACGTCAAGTTTCTGTTTACCCTGAAGCAGAAGTAGCAACTAAGTAAATCCAAAGAGGCCTAGCGTTAACGCAGGGGTCTCTTTTTTTATCAATATCGTAACTTGCTTTTACGTGATCAATATTGATATGATAGGAACATAAATATGTGGGAGGCATGAAAATGTCAATTTCAATTGTAAAAGTAAAAAATGGTATGACCATTCAAGCTGACAATAACATCTGGAAGATTGTTAGTTTTCAACACGTAAAGCCCGGTAAGGGTGGAGCATTTGTTCGTACTAAGTTAAAGAATTTAAGGACGGGAGCCGTTCAGGAAAAAACTTTTCGGGCTAGTGCTAAAGTTGAAAAAGCTAACATTGAAACCAAAAAGATGCAATACCTCTATGATGATGGTAGTGGACTTGTCTTCATGGACATGGATAATTATGAACAACTAACGATTCCAAGAGAGCAAGTTAAAGAAGAAATGAACTACTTACAAGAAAATATGGAAGTTCAAGTTATTCAGTATGGCGGTGAAACTCTGGGAGTTGAAGTGCCTAAGACGGTCACACTTGAAGTAGCGGATACTGAACCTGGGATTAAAGGTGATACTGCTTCCGGTGGTTCTAAACCCGCTACTATGACCACTGGTTTAACGCTTCAAGTTCCATTCTTTGTAGATAAGGGTGATAAGTTAGTGATCAATACTGATGACGGTACTTACATTTCTCGGGCATAATGGTCAGAATGATCTGATTGTTTAGCCAATTGGGGGTTATATTATGGCAGCAGACGAAAGTTTCATTACACTCGACAATAAGAAATCAGACCTAGGGTCGATTAAAATTGCACCTCGTGTGATTGAGGTCATTGCTGGAATTGCGGCCGTGCAAGTTGAAGGAGTTAACCGGATGCGTGGTAGTTTTTCTTCCAGTGTTAACGAATTATTTGGAAGAAAAGAGCGCGGTAAGGGCATCAGATTAGCAATTAAGAATGGCAAATTGAATGTTGATATTTTTGTATACCTAAATTACGGGGTTTCGGTTCCTAAAGTTGCTTTAGAGATTCAAAACCAAGTAAAACAACAGTTGTTGTTTATGACTGACCTTCGTATCGGTTCCGTAAATGTTCACGTTGAGGGAATGATTCCTCCAAAGAGTACTGGCAAAGTTGATACTGATAAATTATTCGATAATGAGGATAAAAAGTGAAAATAAGTCGACATCAAATTAGAGAGTTAGCTTTTCAAACCTTATTTGCGATGGAAAGTAATGATGCTGTTGAACCAAGTGAATTTTTTGATTATCTTACAAATGAAGATGTAAGGGCACCAGAATATTACTTGGGAATCGTTAATGGGGTAAGAGAGCATAAGAGTGAACTTGATAAGATCATTACGGATCACTTAGCGAATAAATGGTCGATTGATCGAATTAGTAAAGCTGACCTAATTATCTTAAGAATTGCGCTGTATGAAATTAAGTATGAAGAAGCAACGCCAAATAAAGTTGCCATTAATGAAGCTTTAGAATTAGCTAAAAAGTTTTGTGATGATAAGTCACGAAACTTTATTAATGGCGTTTTAGATAGTGCGATTGAAAAATAGGAACCCGTTATGGGTTCTTATTTTTTTACATTTAGCTAGAACAAAAATAATATGCTAGAATTGTACTAATAATGTATCGGGAGATGTTTTCGTGGTTAGCATAATTGATGGCAGAAAGGTTGCAAAAGACCTGAACTTAAAAACAAAAAAGCGAGTTTTTAAACTAAAACAAGCTGGAATTAATCCGGGATTAGCGGTAGTAATCGTTGGAAATGACCGGGCAAGTCAAAGATATGTTCGAAGCAAAGAAAAAAAGGCAACAGAGTTAGGCATCTATTCCGTTAAGAAAGCTTTACCTGAATCAACCACGCAAGACGAATTGATCCAAATTGTGAGAAGTTTGAATGAGAACCCTGAAATCAATGGAATCTTAGTTCAATCGCCACTTCCTGATCATATTAACGAAGACAAAGTGATTGAGGCAATTGATCCTACAAAAGATGTGGATGGTTTTCATCCCGTTAATGTCGGCAAGTTATTTCTTAATCTTAAGGAGAATTACCCGGTTGCATGTACTCCGAAGGGCATTATGACTTTACTATCGGAGTACCATATTGACTTAGATGGTAAAAACGTTGTGATTGTTGGCCGTAGTTCAATTGTTGGAAAGCCAATGTTAGCGTTGATGCTTAACGCCGATGCAACCGTGATTGACGTTCATAGCCACACTGATGATGTTTCAAAGTACACGAAGCAAGCTGATGTAGTTATTTCAGCGGTCGGCAAGTATGCCATATTAAATGATGATGATTTTAAACCAGGTGCCGTTGTTATTGACGTTGGTCAAAATATGGATGAGAATGGTAAATTGGCTGGCGACGTCGAATACAAATCAAAAAGTGACAATATCGAATATATCACTCCGGTGCCGGGTGGCGTGGGACCAATGACAATCGCAACCTTGATGCAACAAACTGTTGATATGTGTGAATGGAGCAAAAAGAGTGGCAAGTAAATATTTAACTGTATCAGCTTTGACACAGTATATCAAAAAGAAATTTGACGTTGATCCATACCTAGGACGAGTTTATCTTACCGGTGAAATCTCCAACTTTCGCTTGCGACCAACTCATCAATATTTTAGTTTAAAGGATGATAACTCAAAAATTAACGTTACGATGTTTAAATCAGCCTTCTCTAAGATTAAATTCATGCCAGAGGAGGGAATGAAAGTCCTTGTTACTGGACATGTTTCCGTGTATGAAAAAACCGGAATGTATCAGTTTTATATTGATCACATGGAACCGGATGGAGTGGGTCAACTTTATGAAGCCTACGAACAGTTAAAAAATAAACTTGCCAAAGAGGGCTTGTTTGAGGAAATTCATAAAAAACCTCTTCCAATGTATCCTAAGAGAATTGCTGTAGTCACGTCTCAAAGTGGTGCAGTTATTAAGGACATCATCACCACCGTTAGACGGAGATTCCCGATTGCTCAAATTGTCCTGTTTCCAGCAGCTGTTCAGGGTGAGAATGCAGCGAGTGAGATCGCTCATCAAATTAACCGAGTCAACGAAATTGGTGGATTTGATACTCTTATTATTGGTCGTGGTGGTGGTTCTATTGAAGATTTATGGCCATTTAATGAAGAAATTGTAGCAAGAGCTATTTATGATAGTAAAATTCCAGTGATTTCATCAGTTGGACATGAAACTGATACAACGATTGCTGATTTAGTTTCTGACAAACGGGCAGCAACCCCGACCGCAGCTGCTGAGTTGGCAGTTCCTGTGCTTAGTGATGTAATTCTTGATTTAAAGACTAAACAGACTAGGATTTATAATGCCATGGATAACATTTTTGCCCGTTCGAGGTCACAATACGATAAAGTAATGAATTCTTACGTTTTTAACCAGCCCGAACGTCTTTATGAATCCTATGTCCAGCAATTAGATACTTTAAATACCAAACTGGGTACTAACATGAAAGATTTACTAAATCATTACCATAATCAACTTCAAGCTTATTTAGAACAACTAAAATTAAATTCACCGGTTCATAGCATCAATGCAAACCAAAAACAGGTTAATTATTATCTTGAATCGATGAAAAAGTCCGTTCAAGTGATTTTGAAAACAAAACGGAATCAGTTAAATTCAAACGTCAGTGCACTCGACCATCTAAGCCCACTACGTTTAATGAGTTCTGGATATGGGATGGTTACAAACGATCATGAGAAATTAGTTAAGTCGGCTAAGGATTTAAAAAAGGATGAACACATTCGTATTCAGTTCAGTGATGGAAGTGCTAGTGCAACCGTTGATCATGTTGGACTTAAAGGAGACAGTAAATAATGGCAGATAAAAAACCAACTTTTGAAGAAAATATGGATAAATTAGAAGAAATTGTTAATCAACTTGAACAGGGGGACGTACCTTTAGAAAAAGCCCTTTCAGAATTTAAAGATGGAGTTGAGTTAAGTAACGAAATGCAAAAGACACTTTCAAATGCACAAAAAACGCTTACTAAAATGATGGATGACAGTGATAATGAAATCCCATTTGATCGTGATCAACAAGGTGGAGACAGTGATGACACCCAATAAACAAACTCTTTCAGAATTTAAAGATAAATATATTCCGAAAATCGATCGAACTTTAGAAACAAACATTGATAAGTCGAGCTCGATAAAATTAATTGTAGATGCCATGAAATATTCTTTGATGGCTGGTGGAAAACGATTACGACCATTATTGACGTTAGCCACCCTAAAAACTTTGAATTACGAAGTTGACGAGTCCACCATTAAAACCAGTTCTGCGGTTGAGTTAGTTCATACCTATTCTTTAATTCATGATGATCTACCAGCCATGGACAATGATGATTATCGTCGTGGTCAACTCTCCAATCACAAAAAATTTGGCGCTGATATTGCAACTTTAGCTGGAGACGGATTGTTGACGTTAGCGTTTAACTGGCTTTCAAGAGCTGATTTGTCAGCTGTAAAAAAAGTTCAATTGATTCAGTTATTGTCCCATGCTGCTGGTCCAGACGGAATGGTAGCTGGTCAAACTGTAGATGTTAGTTCAGATAACCAACATTTGAATCTGGATGAATTAATGCATTTACATAGAAACAAAACCGGTGAGCTGTTTCATTATTGTGTTATAGCAGGAGCGACCATTGCTGATGCTGATCAAGCAAGTCGGAAATGTTTATCTGCGTTTGCTTGGAATTTTGGGCTAGCATTTCAAATATTTGATGATATTAAAGATGCTCCTAACCTTGAAAATCAGGATGATGTTGATAAAAATACGTATGTAAATTTGTTGGGAATTAATGGAGCAATTCAAAAATTAGATGAGACTGTTAGTAAAAGTCAAGAGGCATTAAGTAAGTTGCCGGATGAATTTTCACCCGATTTGTTAGATTCATTTTTATCTTATTTTGTGGTGAAAAAGTGAGGTTATAATGGCAAAGGATAAAGAGCGGGTTGATGTCTTACTTGTCAAGCAAGGATTGTTTGACACACGCGAAAGGGCAAAAAGAGCCGTCATGGCTGGTGAAGTACTTGGAAAAAATGAACAACGCATGGATAAGCCTGGGGTGAAGATTCCAGTTGAAACCAAGCTGCATTTAAAGGGCAATGCACTTCCCTTTGTCAGTCGGGGTGGATTAAAATTAGCAAAAGCACTCAAAAGTTTTAATATTAGTGTTCGTGATAGAATCGTTTTGGACATCGGATCCTCCACCGGGGGGTTTACGGATGTAATGTTACAAAATGGAGCTAAATTGAGTTACGCCTTAGATGTTGGGACAAACCAATTAGTTTGGAAGCTTAGAAACGACCCTCGTGTTGTTGTAATGGAGAATACTAATTTTCGGTACAGTAAACCAGAAGATTTTACTTGTGGAGAACCTAGTTTCGCCTCAATTGACGTTTCTTTTATTTCTCTTAAATTAATTTTAAAGCCCTTAAAATCAATTTTAGCTAAAAATGGGGAAGTAGTGGCATTAATAAAACCCCAGTTTGAGGCTGGTCGTGGAAACGTTGGTAAGCATGGCATTGTAAGGGACAAAAACGTGCATAAACAGGTGATTAATAACGTCATTCAGTTTGCGACTGAGGCTGGTTTTTCTGTTTTAGGACTTGATTTTTCTCCCATCAAGGGTGGTGAAGGGAATATCGAATTCTTGATTTATCTAAAGTCATCTGATGACCCTGAAGTAGGAAACGATGTTGCAGTTGATGGTGTCATGGATCGGGCTTATAAAAGTTTAAATGATTAAGAAGGTGAGAAGTTGTTACAGGAAATTTCAATCAAAGACTTTGCGATTATTGATCAATTGGAAGTTAATTTTTACTCAGGGATGACAGTTCTGTCAGGAGAAACTGGTGCAGGAAAGTCGATTATTATTGATGCCGTTGGTCTACTTGCTGGTGGTAGGGGATCGTCTCACTTTATTAGAAAGGGTGCGAACAAATCAATTTTACAGGGAATGTTTGCTATTCCTAAAGATGGTCTTACTGCTCATGTGTTGGATAAATTTGGGATCGAACATGATGATGATACGGTAATTTTACAGCGTGAATTATATCGTAATGGCCGCAACGTATGTCGCATCAATGGTATATTGGTGAATACAAATACGCTAAAAAAAGTTGGCGAAACTTTGGTTGATATTTATGGACAAAATGAACATCAAGCGCTGATGCAACCTGATAAGCACATTGGGTTACTTGATGAATTTGCTCGCGACAGCCTCAAACCTACGCTTAAGCTTTATCAGGAACAATATGAAAAATACCTTAAATTAAAGAAAGAATTAAATAATAAAAATAAAAATGAAAAAGAATGGGCTCAACGCATTGATATGCTTAAGTACCAGGTAAATGAAATTGAAACGGCTGATTTAACGGATGGCGAAGAAGAAGATCTGATAGCCGAAAGGGATCGTTTAAATAATTTTCAAGCCATTAGCGATAGTCTAGGAAGAAGTTTTAATGATATTAATGGTGATGAAAGTATTAGTCCGATTGATATGATCGGGGATGCCATGAATGCTCTTGAAGATTTAGAACGGTTAGATGATGAGTTTAAGTCAATTTCTGAGAATGTTAAAAATGCTTATTATACGCTGCAAGATGCTTCTGGAGAGATTAGTAATCAGATGGATAATTTGGAGTTTGATCCTGACAGATTGAACGAAGTTGAGCAACGCTTAAATACTATTTTTGAGTTAAAACGAAAATACGGTGATTCGATTAAACAGATTTTAAAGTATTACGATAAAATCTCTGGTGAATTAACTGATATGGAGACGGATGAAAAGAGTGGCAATAATTTAGAAGAACGCTTCAATGCTTCTGTCAAAGAATTAAATAAACTTGGGAAAAAGTTAAGTGATATTAGACATCAGCAAGCCGAAAAGTTAACGGATGAAATTCATCAACAATTAGCTGATTTGTACATGGATAAAACGCAGTTCGAAGTTCGTTTTTCCAATTTACCTAAAGATACTTTTAATCGAAATGGAATTGAAGAAGTTGAGTTTTACATCCGAACGAATCCGGGTGAGGACATGGCACCGTTATCCAAAATTGCCTCTGGTGGTGAACTTTCTCGAATTATGTTAGCTCTTAAAACGATTTTTTCCCGCGTCCAAGGAGTAACTTCAATCGTGTTTGACGAGGTAGATACGGGGGTTTCGGGAAGAGTGGCTCAAGCAATTGCTGATAAAATTAGTGCAATTGGTAAGAAATCCCAGGTTTTGTGTATCACCCATCTGCCACAGGTTGCCGCCATGGCTGATAATCATGATTTCCTCTCGAAGCATGTTGATTCTAATAATCGAACGGAAACTTCTGTTCAACCCTTATCAGGTGAGCAACGAGTTAAGGAACTTGCTAGAATGTTAGCAGGAACCACAGTTACTAAGTTAACCATGGAACACGCTTCTGAACTTTTAAACTTGGCCAATCAACAAAAAAGACAAAAAATTAAATAGCATTCATTTTATCTCTTATTGATTAATTGATTTATAAATTGCATAATATATATAAAGAAGTTACGAAAAAGGAGCGGTTTAAGTGAGTGAAAGAGGAATGTTAATTGTTCTTTCTGGTCCAAGTGGAGTGGGGAAGGGAACGGTTAGAAAAGCCCTTTTTAATGAGCCTGATGTCGATTTCAAGTATTCAATCTCGATGACTACCAGAAAACCCCGTGAGGGAGAAGTTAACGGGGTTGATTATTACTTTGTTTCAAAGGATCAATTTGAACAGAATATTAAAAATGGTAAGATGCTGGAGTATGCTAAGTATGTTGACAATTATTATGGCACCCCGTTACAATACGTAAACGAGACATTAGATTCAGGAAGAGATGTTTTTCTGGAAATTGAAGTTAATGGTGCCATGCAGGTGCGTGCCAACTGCCCCGATGGAGTTTTTATTTTCCTAACTCCACCTGACATTGATTCACTTAGGGATCGTTTGGTTGGCCGTGGGACTGATGATATTGAGGTTATCAACAAACGAATTGAAAAAGCTTCTAAGGAAATCCGAATGATGCAAAACTATGATTATGCAGTTGTGAATGATAAGGTTTCAAATGCGGTAGACCGAATTAAAACAATTGTTAAAAGTGAACGTTTAAAGGTAAACCGTGTTATGCCAAATTATCTTAATAAATTAGGAGATGAAGTTTAATGTTTATTTATCCACCACTTGAAGATTTATTGCAACACGTTGATTCAAGATATTCGCTCGTTATGTTAGCAAGCAAAAGAGCTGAAGAACTTGATCAGGGTGCGAAGCCATTGCTTCCCCATTATAAGTCAGTAAAATCAGTTGGAATGGCGTTGGAAGAAATTGCTGCCGGCGTGTTAACCATCGCTCCAAAAAGTAAGTAAGAAAGGACTTTTGTGATGAATCTCATCACAGGGTCTTTTTTTATTAAATGAATAATAAGGGATGTGTAGTATAATTAATAAGAAATACTTTGGAGGGTATAATTTTGTTAAACGGGAAGCAAATTGTCTTATTTGTATCTGGTAGCGTTGCTGCTTATAAGGCAGTTTATTTATTGAGACTTTTAAAAAAGAATGGTGCTAGTGTCAAAGTTGTAATGACACCGTTTGCCAAACGATTTGTCTCGAAATTAACTTTTCAAGTTTTATCGAAGAATGATGTCTATGATGATCAAAGTTATTTTGATGACTCAACAACGATTAATCATATTGGGCTAGCTAAATGGGCCGATTTGGCAATTGTTGCCCCAGCTACCGCTGATTTTATTTCTAAAACAGCAAATGGGATTGCGGATGATTTTGCAAGTACGACTATGTTAGCCATGGAGTGCCCCAAGTATTTTGCGCCAGCAATGAATGATGTCATGCTAAAAAATCCAGCTACCCAAAGAAATCTTCAAAGATTAAAAGATGATGGTATCGAATTTATTGAGCCACAAGTTGGTCCACTAGCCGAAGGATATTCAGCTCTAGGTCGACTTGCTGAACCAGAAGAAATTTATCAGTTTGTGGTTAGTCAATTAAGTGATCATGATGACCAACCTCTTTCTGGGGTTAATATACTAGTAACTGCTGGTGGTACTAGAGAACCAATTGATCCGGTTAGGTACTTATCAAATAATTCATCAGGAAAGATGGGATATGCAATTGCTGAGGTTGCTAAAGAAATGGGGGCTAAAGTGACACTTGTAAGTGCCAACAGTCAGTGCCAGATTCCAGATGGTGTGAAAGTTATCAAAGTTAGTTCTGCTGATCAACTGGAGCACCAGGTACAACGCTTATTTTCAGATAATCAGGTTTTGATTATGGCTGCTGCAGTTAGTGATTTTAAACCTGCTCATGCGGAAAAACAAAAAATCAAGAAGGATCAAGACCATGATTCTTTAGATCTCCATCTAATTAAGAACGATGATATTGTTGCAAAAGTGGCACAACAGAAGAACCCTAATCAGGTGGTGGTCGGTTTTGCGGCCGAGACCAATGATCCTCTTAAAAATGCTAAGCAAAAGTTGATGAAAAAGAAATTAGATCTAGTGGTATTAAATGATGTTTCCAATTCATTAATTGGTTTTAATAGTGATGATAATCAGGTTTCAATCATCTCAAAGGATGGTTTGGTCAAAAAGACAGAAGTTGAGTCTAAATTAAAAGTTGCTAGTGAAGTGTTAAATGTCGTTGTTGACCTTTTATAGCTAATCTGTAATATGCAAGAATGGAAAGAAGGGGTAATTTGAAAATTGCAAAAGTGATTGTTGATGTTCCGACCATGCAAACAAATGTACCCTATTCATACTTAATTCCTACTGGATTAGAAGATCAACTGAAACGAGGCATGAGGGTCATTGTTCCATTTGGGAATGGAAACAGAAAAGTTGAAGGTTTTGTCGTTGATATTACAGATGAGAAACCGGACCAGCTTAAGCAACTCAAAAAGATTGATAGTACCATGGATTTGAGCCCAGTGTTGAACGACGAAATGATTGAACTTTCTAAGTGGTTGGCTGATACAACTTATTCTTTTCGAATTAGTTGTCTTTTGACCATGCTTCCTAATGCGATGAAGGCAAGATATACAACCTATGTAAAAGCAACTGGAAATCTTGCCGATCAAGAGCTTAATGATAAGTTTAAGGACCAGAGTATGGTTCCGTTTGACAAGGAGCATTTTAATAGTACTGAGATGGGGAAACTTGCTAAGTTGCGTAAGAACAATAAAATCCAAGTGATTTACAAAGTTCAAAATGAAGCCAAAAAGAAAACGGAAACGGCCATTTTAAATCAATTAAGTGATTTTGGTCAGGCAAAAAAACAGCTTCGTAAGAATGCCACTTCTCAATTAAACTTACTTTCTGTTTTAGAGCACCATACTGATCAACCAATTATTCAGACCCACCTCGTTAATGATCTTAAAATATCCAATTCAGCGATTAGCAGTTTTGAAAAGAAGAATTGGATAAAAAAAGTTCAGGTTGAGAAGTATCGTGATCCGTACAAACATGATATTACAATTGATCAACCAAAAAAGTTAACCGTTGATCAAGCACATGCCGTTCGTGAAATTGATCGTTCCATTGAAGCCCATCGAAATGAAACCTATCTACTTGAAGGAGTAACTGGATCAGGTAAGACTGAGGTTTATCTTCAATCCATCCAAAAGGCTTTGGATTTAGGTGAGACGGCGTTGATGTTAGTTCCAGAGATTTCTTTAACCCCCCAGATGGTTAATCGAGTTAAAAATCGGTTTGGTAATCAAGTTGCTGTAATTCATAGTGGTTTGTCAACTGGGGAAAAGTATGATGAGTGGCGTAGAATTAATAATGGAAAGGCAAAGGTAGTAGTAGGGGCAAGATCAGCAGTTTTTGCTCCTCTTTCTGATATTGGGCTTATTATTCTTGATGAGGAACACGATACAAGTTACAAGCAGGATGATAATCCGCGTTATCACACGCGGGATGTTGCCATTTGGCGTGGCAATTATCATCATTGCCCAGTCGTACTTGGGAGTGCAACACCTTCGCTTGAGTCAAGGGCTCGTGCCGGAAAGGGAGTTTATAAATTTTTACGCCTTCCCGATCGCATTAATCAAAGGCGTTTACCAGAAGTTTCAGTTGTTGACATGACCAGAGAGGAAGAGACTCATGATGGAATCTTTTCGCACCAATTACTTAGTGCGATTAAGCAAAGAATTGAAAAGCACGAACAAGTAGTGTTAATGCTTAATCGTCGGGGATTCTCGTCTTTTCTGATGTGTCGAGATTGTGGCTATGTTTTAAAGTGTCCCAACTGTGATATTTCTTTGACGCTTCACATGGATTCTCATACGATGAAGTGTCACTACTGCGGATTTGAGGAACCAATTCCTAAGTATTGTCCCAACTGTCACAGTAAAAATATTCGTTACTTTGGTACTGGAACTGAAAAGGTAGAGCGACAATTACATGAACTCGTTTCAAAAGCGCGAGTAATCAGAATGGATGTCGATACAACCCGGAAAAAGGGTTCTCATGAGAAGTTACTTCGTGAATTTGGTGAACATCATGCTGATGTTTTACTAGGAACGCAGATGATTGCTAAGGGACTGGATTTTCCGAATGTAACTTTGGTGGGGGTATTAAATGCTGATACCGGATTGGATTTACCTGATTTTCGTTCTAGTGAACGAACGTTTGATTTATTAACTCAAGTTTCCGGACGAGCTGGACGAGCTGATAAGGATGGAGAAGTCATTATTCAGACCTATAATCCAGATAATTATGTGATTCAATTGGCTAAAGACCAGGATTATGAAGCATTTTATCAAAAAGAAATGCAATTAAGACATTTAGCTGATTATTCTCCATACTTCTTTACCATTAAAGTTTCAATTAGTTCACTAAATGAGAGGCAGGCGGCTAATGAATCTTATGAGGTTGCTAATTATCTTAAAAAGTCGCTTGATCAAACTACCATTATTTTGGGGCCAACTCCTAGGCCGATTGCTCGAATGAAAAAACGTTATTATTTCCAAATCATTATTAAGTACAAACGTGACTTAAAACTCAATGAAAGCTTAAAGCATATTTTACAAATATCACAAAAAGAAGTTAGAAAGGGTTTACGGATCGGGATTGATCCAGAACCAGTCAGTTTTATGTAGGTGAATTATTATGAAATCAATTGTATTTATGGGAACGCCTGAATTTAGTGTTCCAATCCTAAAAGCTTTAAATCAGAACTACAAAGTGTTGGCAGTGGTAACCCAGCCAGATCGACCGGTGGGGCGAAAACATCAAATTGAAGAATCACCGGTTAAGAAAGCTAGTCAAGATTTAGGGTTACCGGTACTACAACCGCAAAAATTAGGTGGAAGTCCCGAAATGGAAGAAATTATTCAAATGAAGCCAGATTTTATTATTACTGCTGCATTTGGCCAATTTTTGCCGACTAAATTGCTTGAAGCAGCACAAATTGCGGATATCAATGTTCATGGATCTTTACTGCCGAAATATCGTGGTGGGGCTCCGGTTCAATATGCCATTATGAACGGAGATAAAGAAACCGGAATTTCGATCATGTACATGGTCAAAAAGATGGATGCTGGTGATGTTTTAGCTCAACAATCTGTGAAGGTTGAAAATACTGACGATACTGATAGTATGTTTAAAAAGTTAAGTTTAGTGGGACGTGACCTTCTCTTAAAGACTTTAAAAGAAGTTATTAATGGAACTGCACATCCCCAAAAACAGGATGAAGAGCAAGTTGTGTTTTCGCCAAACATTAAGCGAGAACAAGAAGAGTTAGATTTTTCTCAACCTGCTAGTTTGGTTGATGCAAAAGTCAGAGCGTTAAGACCCGATCCGACCGCATTTGCAATGGTAAATGGGAAACCAAATAAGATTTGGAAAACAACGGTTATTGATGAGCAGACTGATTTAGATCCTGGTCAGGTGGTTAGTAAAGATAAACACCATTTAAAAATTGCTGCTGGGAACGGAACGGTTTTGGGAATTGAAGAAATTCAACCGTCTGGGAAGCCAAAAAAATCAATTACCGAATATTTGAACGGCAACCAGAAATTAGAAATTGGAGATCAATTTATTGACAGAAAATAACTCAAGTAATCCACGATACTTAGCCGTAAGAACACTAGAGCGTGTTCATGGCGGTGCATATTCTAATCTTCAAATCAACAATGTGATCGATTCTAGCACGATGAGTCCCAAAGATATTTCCCTGTATACTAATATCGTTTATGGTGTGATTCAGCACCGGTTAACGTTAGCTTATTATGTTGACCATTTAGTAAAAAGATCTGACAAACTTGATGGTTGGGTCAAAGAATTACTGTATACGGCAATTTATCAAATGCAGTATTTAGACAAAATACCAGATCGTGCGATTTTTGATGAATCAATTAAGATTGCCAAAAAGCGTGGGCATGATGGTATTAGACGACTTGTTACCGGAGTCCTTCACCACATCCAACGAAATGGATTGCCTCCAATTGATAAAATTAAAGACACTGCCACTTACGACTCAATCTTTTATAGTGTTCCGCTGTGGATTGTAAAGCAACTTAATGAGCAACTTGGTATGGATAAGACGGTTGATATACTTAAAAGTATTAATCAGCCAGCTAAGCAATCAGTCCGAGTGAACCATCGTAAGATTTCTGATGATGATTTAAAGAAGAAATTTTTCCAAGAGGGATATGAGGTTAAGAGTAGTGAAGTAGCTGATCATGCGCTTATCTTATCTGGTAAAAGTGCTAGTGGTAGTCCTCTGTTTAAAGAGGGTTTGTTTACGATTCAGGACGAAAGTGCCATGTTGCCAGTTCAATCCATGGACATTAGAAATGATGACTATGTACTAGATGCTTGTGCGGCTCCTGGTGGTAAAACCACGCAAATTGCTGAATATTTGACTACTGGTAAGGTTGAAGCTTTAGATCTGCACCTCAAAAAATTAACCAAAATTGAGCAAAATGCAGCCCGAATGGGTGTGAAAGATAATATTGAAGTTCATGCCATTGACGCTCGTAATGTTTCTGAATTATTTGGTGAAAGTACTTTTGATAAAATCCTGGTTGATGCTCCCTGTTCGGGACTTGGATTGATGAGGCGTAAACCAGAGATTAGATACGATAAGACACTTGATGACGTTTTACATCTTGTAAAGATTCAAACTGAAATTTTGAATGCTGTGGCACCAACACTCAAAGTGGGCGGACAGTTGGTATTTAGTACATGTACCATCATGAATCAAGAAAATAGTGAGAATGTCAGCAGGTTTTTAGATCAGCACCAAAACTTTGAACCGGTTTGGGTCAAGACAAGAAAAGACCTAAAGCCAAGTCGTGATACAGATGCTTTAAAAATTTATCCAGACGACTATGATTCTGATGGCTTCTTTATCGCGGGCTTTCAGAGGATTCAATAGGAGATTAATGTGAGAAAAGGCAAGATTTATCAATCTTTGAGTGGGTTCTATGACGTTGAGTCCGATGAAAAAATGTACCGGACGAGAGCACGAGGGAACTTTAGAAAAAGAAATATTAAACCCATCGTTGGCGACCTGGTTGAGTTTGATGAAACTAATGTGAACGAGGGATACATTTTAAGGGTTTTACCACGGTTTAATCAATTAGTTAGACCACCAGTTGCTAATACTGATCAAGCAATTGTAGTTAATTCAGCCATTGAACCTGCTTTTTCTTTCTCACTATTAGATAAGCAACTTGTGGCCCTCGAAAAGCAGAAGATTATCCCAATTATTTATCTTAGTAAGACTGACTTGTTAACGTCAAAAGCGCAGGTTGATTTTTTTAAAACGGTTGCGGCTGATTATAGGAAAATTGGTTATGAAGTTGTGTTGCCTGATAAAAAAGATGATGTAAATGCAGTGAGCGATGTTTCGAAGTTACTTCCTCACAAACAATCAATCGTAATGGGTCAGACTGGGTCAGGAAAATCAACACTGCTTAACGAAATTGACCCTAAGTTAAAGCTTAAAACTGGAGTCGTATCTAAGTCTTTAAGTCGAGGGAAGCATACCACTAGGAAGGTGTCTTTACTAACGGTAAATGGCGGCTTGATTGCTGACACACCAGGCTTCTCTTCTTTTGATACTTTGGAAATTAAGTCAAATGAATTAAAAAATTATTTTCCGGAATTTGTACGTGCTTCACCCAACTGTAAGTTTCGTGAATGTCTGCATGTTAATGAACCTGGTTGTGCCGTGAAAGCTGGGGTTGAAAGTGGTACAATTCTATCGAGCAGGTATGATGATTATCTGCAAGAATATCATTTATTAAAAGCACAAAAGCCAATTTATAATAAGAAAAGAGGAAATTAAACATGATTAAAGTTGCTCCTTCAATTTTAAGTGCGGATTACGTAAACCTACAAAAAGACATTGAAAAGGTCGATAAGGGTGGTGCGGAATTACTACATATCGATGTTATGGATGGGATGTTTGTTCCAGCGATTGCCTATGGTCCAGGCTGGGTCAAAGAGATTCGCCCTATTACTGGATTAACACTTGACTGTCATTTAATGATTGAGAATCCTGAAAGATATATTGATACTTTTGCTGATGCTAACGCAGATATTATTGGGGTTCATGTTGAATCAACTCCCCATATTCATCGTGCTCTTCAAATGATTAAAGATAAAAACGTTAAAGCTGAAGTGGTAATTAATCCGGGAACCCCAGTGGAGATGATTAAGCCAGTCTTGTACATGGTTGATCAAGTTCTTGTGATGACTGTTAATCCCGGATTTGGTGGTCAAAAGTTTATTCCTGAAACGATTAGTAAGGTTAGAGAATTAAATAAATTACGTGAAGAAAATGATTCATATTCTTATGACATTGAAATTGATGGTGGTGTTAACAATAAGACGGTGGTTGACGCCTATAAAGCTGGCGCAAACGTCGCTGTAGCTGGTTCATATGTTTTTGATGCAAAAGATCCTGCTGCTCGTATTCAGGCTCTTAAGAACGCTACTAATTTTTAGTTATGAATAAGGTAAATGTCGTTGTTGGGGGACCAATTGAGTTATGGCCATCTAACTTAAAGACTAAAAAAATAAAGGGTCCCTTCATTGGGGTTGATCGAGGAAGTTTACGACTAATCAAATTGGGCATTATTCCTGAATACGCTGTTGGTGACTTCGATTCGGTTTCAGATTCGGAATTTAAAATAATATTACAAAAAGCCAAGCACGTTATTCGGGTTGATCCGGTAAAGGATGAGACTGATACTGAATTGGGTATCAGGACCGCTGGCAAGTATTTTCCTAAGAATGAGATCGATATTTATGGCTTTTCAGGCGGGCGTCTTGATCACTTGCTGACCAATTTTTTGATGGTCTTAAAGCCAAATATTAAACCCTATCTTTCAAGGCTGAGACTCATTGATAGTCAAAATGTAATCCGATACTTTCTAAGTGGGTCGTATCATATTAAGAAAATCACTGGAATGAAATATTTAGACTTTTGTCCGCTGTTACCAATGCATTTAACGCTTAGTGATGAAAGATATCAATTAAATCATCATTGGGTGGGGTATCCAACTTCTTATTCAAGTAATGAATTTATTGGAGATAGTGCTTCGTTTGTTTTTGATGAAGGAGTATTGATGGTGATTCAAAGCCGAGACTAAAAAACAGTACAACCATTGAATGGTTGTACTGTTTTTTAATTAATTAATTAAAATAATAATGATTATACTCTGGTAATCTTACCAGATTTTAAAGTTCTGGCACTAACCCAAACACGTTTGGGCTTACCATCAACTAAGATGCGTACCTTTTGTAGGTTTGGCTTCCAACTTCTTCTTGATGAGTTTAAAGCGTGAGAACGACGATTACCGAAATGAGTTCTCTTACCATTAATTTGATCCTTAGCCATAATATCCCTCCTTACTTTGGAATTCTTTTATATTCAATAGTTCACCTAAATAACTTACCATAATACCGTCATAAATGCAAAGTTTCTTTCAAGTAAATGTCCTTGACACCATGATTCATGTTTTTGTTTTATAATGGGGTGTGGTAACATTAGATATCGTTATGAGCTCGAAAGGATAAGGGGGATGCAAACGATGGCTGTAAAGTTAAACACTCAATATGGATCAATTGATATTGATAATGATGTAATTGCTACAGTAGTCGGCGGTGCCGCAACTGATAATTATGGAGTTGTTGGCATGGCTAGCAAAAACCAATTTAAAGATAATATGAATGAAATTCTTCGAAAGGACAGTTACTCAAAAGGAGTAGTTGTCAGAGAAGTTAACAAGAAAGTTCAAGTTGACGTCAACGTCATTGTGAGTTATGGAACTAAGATCTCTGAAGTTTCTCGTAATGTTCAGTCAAAAGTTAAATATAATTTGGAATCAATGTTAGGGATTAATGCGGATTCAGTAAACGTAATTGTTCAGGGTGTTAAGGTTATTAACGACTAGTGGTTTGAGTATAAGGAGGATTTGATAATAGTGTCATTAACTAAGATTACTACTAAAGAGTTCGACCAAATGGTTCAAGCCGCCGCGGTCGTTCTTAATAATAATACGGATTTTATTAATTCGTTAAATGTTTTCCCAGTTCCAGACGGAGACACTGGAACGAACATGAGTTTGTCATTATCAAGTGGGGAAAGTTACGTCGATAAATCAAATGATGATACGATTGGAGGTAAAGCTTCTGCACTTGCTAAGGGGCTATTAATGGGAGCTCGAGGTAACTCTGGTGTCATTATGTCTCAGATTTTCCGTGGTTTTGCAAAAAACGTTGAAGGTAAAAAGGATCTTGATGCTCAAGAATTTGCAGATGCTATTATCGCTGGAGCTAAGACTGCTTATAGTTCGGTCATGAAGCCCACTGAAGGGACCATCTTGACGGTAGTTAGACTAGCTGCTAAAGCTGGTGAAAATACTGCTTCAGATACTGATGATGTTATAAAGGTAATGGACTCAATTCTTGATGCTTCTGAGAAAGCTCTTAAAAAAACTCCAGATCTTCTCCCAGTATTAAAGCAAGTGGGAGTGGTGGATTCTGGTGGACAGGGATTGGTATTTGTTTTTCAAGCTTTTGATGATGTTTTAAATGGTCGAAAGATTGAAGATAAGGGCGAACATCAACCTAATTCTGAAGAAATGAACGAAATGATTGATGTTGAGCATCATAAGAGTGCTCAAGGTAAATTAAACCCAGCAGACATTGTTTATGGGTATTGTACCCAAATTATGGTGCGAATTGGGAAGGGAAAGCAGGTTACCCAGAAATTCGACTACGATACTTTTTATAACTATCTGGCGAAATTAGGGGACTCACTTTTGGTTATTAATGATGATGAAGTGGTTCGCGTTCACGTTCACACGGAGCATCCTGGCAAGGTCTTATCGTGGGGACAACAATTTGGTGACTTAGCAACCGTTAAAGTTGATAACATGCGACTGCAACAAGAATCAATCATGGAAAGCGATGAAAAAGCTCAAAAGACCGATGATTTAAAGGAAGAAAAAGAGCATAAAAAGCCGCGTGACTTAGCAATTATTGCGGTGGTTGCGGGAGCAGGTTTAGAGAAGCTCTTTAAGAGCTTAGGAGTAACTAACATTATTAGTGGCGGACAAACGATGAACCCTAGTACGCAAGATATTGTTGACGCTGTTAATAACAGTAATGCTAAAAAAGCGATCGTTCTCCCTAACAATAAGAATATTTTCCTATCGGCAGAGCAAGCCCAGGGAATCACAGACATTCCGATGGAAGTTGTCCACACCAAGACAATCCCACAAGGATTAACCGCGATGTTCTCATTTGATCCTGATAGTACTTTTAAAGAAAACCAGAACCAGATGGACGACTCTTTAGATACCGTTAAAAGTGGCCAAGTGACGACTGCCGTTCGTGATACAAAGATTAATGGAATGGACATTAAAAAGGGTAGTTACATGGGAATTATTGATGGAGACATTCAGGTCCTTGGTTCTTCTTTAGATGATGCAGCTATTAAGATGCTGAAAAAAATGTTAGATGATGATAGCGAAAACGTTACGATTATTTTTGGAAAAGACGCTGATCAGGATGATGCTGATAAAGTTTCGAATGCTGCCTTATCAGTGGACGATGAATTAGAAGTTGAGACTCATGAGGGGGATCAACCAGTTTATCCGTTGATTATTTCCGTTGAATAGGTAATATTATATAGATAGATACTTAATAAGACTGCTAGTCCTTGTGGATTAACAGTCTTTTTAGGAGGTGAATTTGATGAGTGGGTTAGATGACCATGTGGAAACGCTTAGAGGAGTCGGTCCCAAAAAAGTTGAAGCTCTAAATGATTTGGGGATTGTGACCATTTATGATTTACTGACATACTTTCCATTTCGTTATGAAGATTTTCGAACTAAAGATCTTTCTGAAATTTCTGATCAGCAGGTGGTCACTCTGAAGGGTAAGGTTGCTATCAATCCAACGGTTAATTTTTTTGGAAGACGTAGAAGTCGTTTAACTATTAAGTTACTAGTTGGTAATGATGTGATTCCGGTGTCTTTTTTTAATCAGCCGTGGCTAAAGAAACAGGTTGAAGCCGGGGATGAAATTTTGATTTACGGAAAGTTTGATGCAAATAAAAAATCGATGGCCGGAATTAAAATTTTGAAAGCTGGTGATGGCGAAAAATTTGGTTCAATTTATCCTGCTAACCATAAGATTACCCAGAATACCATTCGCCAATTGGTAACCGAAGCCTATGATCAGTACCAAGGTCAAATTGAAGATTTCATCCCCAATTGGGTTTTAAAAAAGTATAAATTAGAAAATTTAAAAAGTGTCATTTCTAACATGCACTTTCCAAAAAATCAAAGAGCAGCAGCACTCGCACGTAGAACCGCAAAGTTTGATGAATTTTTCTTGTTTCAAATGCGAATGCAAACTTTAAAACATCAGAAAAATCAGGCCCCTAATTCTGCGATAACCATTAATCGTGCTAAATTACAGACGTTTGTGAGTTCTCTTCCGTACGAATTGACCCTGGCACAAAAAAAGGTTATTTCAGAAATTTTATCTGATCTAAAGCGTCCATATCAGATGAATCGGCTTTTACAGGGAGATGTTGGGAGCGGAAAAACGGTTGTAGCGGCTATCGCAATTTATGCTGCGGTTCTTTCTGGGAAACAAGCCGTAATAATGGCTCCCACTGAAATTTTAGCCGAACAACATGCTGACGGACTTGCTGAGCTTTTTAAGGATACTAGTGTTAACATTGGACTACTGACTGGTGATACTTCTAGAGCGGCTCGAAATGAACTTTTACCCCGTATTGAAAGTGGCGAGATTAACTTGGTGGTGGGTACTCATGCATTGTTTCAAAAAGAGGTTAAATACCATAATTTAGGATTAGCTGTCATTGATGAGCAGCATCGGTTTGGAGTTAACCAAAGAAAGGCCATGCGAGAAAAGGGTAAATCAACGAACGTGTTATCGATGACCGCTACGCCTATTCCACGAACTCTATCGATCACAGCGTATGGTGAAATGGATGTCTCGGTAATTGATGAGTTGCCAGGTGGTAGAAAACCAATTAAAACGGCTTGGATTAAGAATCAACAGATTGATGCAATGCTTAATTTTGTCAAAAAGCGCTTAAATCATGGAGAACAAGTTTACGTGGTAGTACCCCTTATCGGTGAATCTGAAGCAGTGGATATGAGAAACGTGACTGATACATACCAAAACTTTCAGCAAGAACTTGGTGATAAATACACGGTTGGCTTACTCCATGGTCAAATGAGTGATGAAGACAAAAATAAAGTAATGGATGCTTTTAAGACTAATAAGGTACAAGTTCTAGTTTCTACAACCGTAATTGAAGTCGGAGTTGACGTTTCCAACGCAAGTACCATTGTGATTTATGATGCTGACCATTTTGGGTTGGCTCAACTACATCAACTTCGGGGTCGTGTGGGGCGAGGGGACCAGCAAGCTTATTGTATTTTAATTGCTAATCCTAAAAATGAAACTGGTAGAAAACGAATGAATGTGATGTGTTCATCAACTGATGGTTTCTTTATTTCACAAAAAGATTTAGAATTAAGAGGTCCTGGGGACATTCTCGGTAAAAATCAGTCTGGAATGCCAACCTTTAAAGTTGGAGATCCAGTTGCTGACATTAATATTTTGAGCACAGCGCAGACCGTTGCAAAAGAAATTGTTGATGATGTTAACTGGGAACAGGAACCGCAAAATCGAAAGTTAGTAAAAAGACTTAAATCTTTAAATCAAGATGTTAAGTTTGATTAAGGAGCTTTGCCTATAATGATAAAAATTGCTGTTGATGCAATGGGTGGCGATAATGCACCTGATGAAATTGTCAGAGGGATTGAGCTTGCTCGTGATGAAATGGATCACGTGGAGTTTCAACTCTTTGGTGATTCTGATAAAATCAATTCGTTGTTAAATAACAAAGAAAATATCAAAGTGATTCAATCAGATGAAGTTATAAAAATGGAAGATGAACCCGTTAAAGCAGTAAAAGAAAAAAAGGGATCAAGTCTGGTCATGGCTGCTCGAGCTGTTAAAGATGGAACAGCTGATGCATTTTATTCCTGTGGAAATACTGGTGCCATTCTAGTTGCTGGTTTATTGATAATCGGTAGAATCAAAGGAATTGATCGTCCGGGACTGGTTACTACTTTACCAGTAATTGATAACGATACTGGTTTCACGTTAATTGATTGTGGAGCAAATGCTGATGCTAAGGTTGTTAACGTTTATCAGTATGCACTACTAGGTAAGTATTATGCTGAAAGAGTTTTAAAGATTAAAAATCCACGGGTTGGGTTGATTAATAATGGCACTGAGTCTGACAAAGGAAATAAGATTCATCAAAAAATGTATCGTGCTTTAAGAAAAAATGATGACATTAATTTTATTGGTAACATCGAATCACGAGGGTTGCTGAATGGAGTTACCGATGTAGCGGTAACCGATGGCTTTACCGGTAATGCGGTTTTAAAGAGTATTGAAGGAACTGCATTGTCAATGATTAATATGTTAAAAGACGGCATTATAAATGGTGGAGTGAAGTCCAAAGTGGGTGCTTTATTACTCAAGAATACTTTAAGAAAGATTGCCCACAAGATGGATTACACTAAGTATGGGGGTGCCGTCCTACTTGGATTGAAGGCCCCAGTGGTGAAGAGCCACGGTAGTAGTAAGGCTAAGACAATTAGAAATACGATACTTCAAATTCAGCAAATTATTAATTCTAATTTTGTTGATTCAGTGAAAGGATATTTTTCTAATCATACTGATGAAATGGATAGTATTAAAAATGGTGAGCAGTAGGAGGGATCACTGATGGATAGAGAAACAGTATTTAAAAAAGTAGCAGAAATCACCTCAAGTCGTTTTAAGGTTCCGGTTGATAAGGTAACGAATGACTTAAACTTTACTAATGATTTAGGCGCTGATTTTATTGATATGGCGGGATTTATCGTTGAATTAGAGGATGAATTTGGCGATGTTTTCACCAGTGAAAATACTGAGAATATCAGTGATGTCGGCGATCTAGTGAATGTAATTATGCGAGATATTGATCCAAAAACGAAAAAACACATTGCAAAGAAATAGATGATTCGTTGTTATGACGGGTCATTTTTTATTATGCAATTATCGTAATTTAGGCATTAATGATATAATTAAAAGAAAAAATGTTACCTTTGGAGGAAATAGAATTGCAAAAGCAGTTTGATGACTTGTTAAAAGACAAGTTTAATATTAAGTTTAACGATGAAGCACTTTTAGATGAAGCAATGACCCAAGCATCATACGTGAACGAGCATCCCGGTCAAGGATTAAAATTTTATGAACGTCTGGAGTTTTTAGGGGATGCTGTCTATCAATTAGTGGTTTCAGACTACATCTTTAGACGTTTTCCTGAATTACCACAAGGTCGACTGACTAGATTAAGAGCTGCTATGGTTAATGAGCATAGTTTTAGTCGTTTTGCCCGTGAATGTCATTTTGACAAGTATATTCGACTCGGCAAAGGTGAAGAAAAGGCGAATGCCAGACAACGTGACTCACTTTTATGTGATATTTTTGAATCATTTATTGGAGCGGTGTATCTCGATCAAGGAATAGAAACGGTGAGGAATTTTTGTCAGATTGTGATTTTCCCTAAGCTTGATGAGGGTTGGTTTGACGAATTCTTTGATCATAAAACTGAATTACAGGAAGTTGTTCAAGAAAATGGACCAGTTGATTTAGACTATGAACTAGTTAGTGAAGATGGTCCTGATAATGACCGTAAATTTAAAGTTGCGGTAAAAATTAACGGCAAAGAAATGGGAGTCGGGTTAGGACATTCCAAGAAAGATGCAGAACAGAAAGCGGCAAAGAAAGCACTCAATGAACTGGGAGTAAGCACAAGTATTAAGTAAATGAGGCATTAAGGTGAAGTTAAAATCAATTGAGATTGCAGGATTTAAATCTTTTGCAGATAAAACCACAATTGACTTTCAGGATGGGCTTACTGGAATTGTTGGTCCAAATGGTAGCGGAAAAAGTAATGTCATCGAGGCAATTCGTTGGGTTTTAGGTGAGCAGTCGGCCAAAACTTTACGTGGTAAAAAAATGTTAGACGTCATTTTCTCTGGGTCCAAGGGGCGCAGAGCTCTTAGTCGTGCAGAAGTTAGCATTTATTTTGATAATTCTGATCATTTTTTGGATTCTGATTATACCGAAATTAAAATCACACGTAAAGTTTATCGAAATGGTGATAGTTCTTATTCAATCAATGATAAAGATTGTCGTTTGAAGGATATTAATAATCTTTTTATGGATACTGGATTAGGTGAAGGTTCCCTTTCCATTATTTCTCAGGGGAATGTTGATGAAATTCTCAATGATGATGCTGAAAAAAGGCGATCAATTATTGAGACAGCTGCTGGAGTTTATCGATATAAAAAACAAAAGGTGGAAACTGAACAAAAGTTAGCTGATACTCAAGGAAATTTGGATCGAATCTCAGATATTATTAACGAGTTGGACAAACAAATTGGGCCTCTAAAGGAGCAAAGTGATGCTGCGTCCCTCTATTTGGATAAGAAAAAATATCTTGATCAATTGAAGTATTCTAAATTAGTGATTAAGATTAAAAATCATGAAGACGCAAAATTGAATCTAGAAAATGAACTTAAAAAGCAAGACACTACTTTTACTAATTTAAAAATAAAAGTTAAGGAAGTTAAAGAACGCAAACAAGGGTTAACGAATAAGATTAAAAGTTTGGGTCAAAAGCGTGAACAACTTCAAAATCAACTTTTAAGTGACACTAAATCACTCGAATCAGCTCATAGTGATCAGCAGTTATCTCAGCAACGACGTGAATTTAATCAACAAAAGATTAACGACTTAGAAAGTAAAGTAAGTGATTTAAAAGAGCAACTGGAAAACGTCAAAGACAATATTACTGACAACCAAAGTCAAATTAGTAAAAAGCAAGCTCTCATTTCCGACTATTCTCATAAGATGAAGCAGCTTGAAGCAGCTTCTATTCGGCAAAATTTATTAGAAAAACAAACAGAACTTGAAAATATAAGAAATGATTACATAGATTTGATGCAGTCATTAGCCAGTGCCAAGAATAATTTAAAGTTAATGCAAAAATTATCCAAGCGTAGTGATAGTGAGGTAAAAGAGAAGTACCAGCAAATTAATGCGATTGAAGATCAAAGCAACCTTTTAAAGCAAGAAATCACTTCAGAAGAGACCGAATTATCGAAACTTCAAAACAACCAGAAACAAATGGTGGATGAATTAAAGCAAGTTGATAAGAAGTTGTCAGATTCAAGGGACAAAGAAAAAGAATTAAAGGCAAGCTGGTATGCTGCATTACGTGTTTTTCAGGAGACTAAAACGGAACGAGATAGTATTAAGTCAATCTTGGAAAATCATAATTCGCTTTATCGCGGGACGCGAAACTTATTAAAAAGCAAAGCGAATTTAACTGGTATTAAAGGAACAGTAAGTGATTTTATTGAAGTTCCTGATCGTTATGTTATAGCCATTGAAACAGCACTGGGAAGTCAGATTCAGCAGGTTATCACCGGGAATGTTAAAGATGCTAGAGATGCAATTCACTATTTAAGCGAGAAGAAACTGGGAAGAGTTACGTTCTTGCCTATGAATGCCGTTAATGAACGTTATTTATCCTCTAATGTGTTAAATGTGGTAAAATCGATTTCTGGCTTTGTTGGAATTGCTTCGGACCTGGTCAAAATGCCAACGGATATGACACGGGTTAAGAATCACCTGATGGGTGGTACGATGATTGCGGTTGATTTAAAAAGTGCTACAAAGATCAGTAAGACAATTGGTCATAAGGCTAAAGTGGTAACTTTAGATGGGGATGTCGTTAATGCTGGAGGTGCAATCACTGGTGGATCAAATCACAACCAGTCCACTGGCTTACTAAGTCAAAAAGAAAAATTGGTCCACTTAAATCAGCAAGTTGAAGAAATGAGCCAGGAGATGAATGCTGGTGAGGAGACTATCAAAAAATTCCAAGATCAGCACACAATAAAGCAGGATAAGCACGATGAACTTCGTCAAAAATTAAATGAATTAAAAGGAGAGATTCAAGCTAAACAAAAAAGCATTAGTATGAATCAAAGTAGTTTAAAGGAGTCTCAAAGAAATGCTGATGCAATTCGATTACAATTAAAAAACACAACTAGTGATGATGGTGTAAATGAGATTGATCTTTCTCATAAGATTAATGATTTAAAAATGCAAATTAAGCAAAATCAGTCTAAGAATACCTCAATCAAAAGTCAGATTGAAAAACTTACTCGGAATGTTAACGAAAATAATATCAAATCATCTGAAATCAAAGAAAAGTTGATTCGCTTAAAGGAACAAAATAGTCAACTCAAGTCCAGCAGGGAAAGTCTTTTAAAACAAAGGTTGAATTTTGAAACTCAATTAAAAAGCTTAGCCAATAGTATAAATGGACTTAAGCAATCAATTAATCAAGAAGTGGTGGCAGTAAAAACTAATATTCCCGAACTAGAACAACAAATCCAAAGTACTAAGCGGGATATTAACGATCTTAATTCAAAAATTGATAAGTTTAACCAAGATGATCAAAAATATGATCATCAAGTTTCCGATCTTCAGGATCGTTTAATTTCTCAAACAGAAATAGTTCAAAAGCTAGAATCGAATTTAAAAACTGCTATAGATAACCTTGATTCTGAGCGTTATCAACGCGATAACATGATTAAAGGAACTAGCTCAATGAAGAAGGTGGAACTTGCATTACCCGAAATCGATTCATTGATTAAATCCATCCAATCTAAAATTGACGAGTTGGGTCCGATTAATGTTAATTCAATTGATGCCTATGCAGAAGTGAAAGATCGTTACGAATTTATGAATCATCAACTTGATGATTTAATTGAATCTAAGAGCCAACTGATTGGGATAATGAATGAAATGGATCAAACGGTAAAAGTTAAATTTAGCGAAACTTATGATAAAATTGCAACTGCGTTTAGTCATATTTTTCGCAATATTTTTGGTGGTGGGGAAGCCAAACTAAAAATGGATGACCCGCATCATTTACTTACAACCGGGATCGATATCTTGGTAAAACCACCCGGAAAGAAATACCGTAATCTCAATTTACTTTCTGGTGGTGAGAAAGCTCTAACGGCTTTGGCACTGCTTTTTTCAGTTCTTGAGGTAAAACCAGTTCCGTTTGTAATATTGGATGAAGCTGAATCTGCTCTTGACCCTGCTAATGTGGATCGTTTTGCGCGGTATATGCAGAGTTTAAAGAATAATACACAATTTATTGTAATTACTCACAGAAAGGAAACGATGGTCTATGCGGATCATCTTTATGGAGTTACAATGCAAGATTCGGGTGTATCTAAGGTTGTTTCGGTCAACTTGGATGAATCTAAAAAGCTAGGAGAATAATTATGGGTTTATTTGATATTTTTAAAAGTAAGAAGAAGGAATCTGACGACAAAGAGAACGAAACCAAGCAGTCTAAAAGAGAAGATGAGAAAGCAAAGGCTACTGGTGACGACACCTCTGATCGAGGTGACCACTTTCAACAAACTGAAGAAAATGAAGTTAGTCAGAAAAATGATGGATCAAGTGAGAGTAAGAATGATGGAGCTGATGTTTCTGAAGAACCGGAAGAACAAACGCAAACATCAAAAGATGGTGTTCGAAGCACTGACGATAACAAGTCAGATGAAAAAGGCCAGTCTATGGTTGATACAGATCATTCTTCTAATAAAAATGAAGATGTCAAAGAGTCTACTGATGATGTAACTAAGCAGCCTGAATCAACTGAAAAAGCATACGAACATGGTCTGGCAAAATCACGGTCTTCGTTTGGACAAAAATTAAATGCGCTATTTGCTAATTTTCGCTCAGTTGATGATGATTTCTTTGATGATTTAGAAGATACGCTGGTTGAATCCGATGTTGGATTTGAAACTGCAATCCAACTAACTGATGAACTAAAAGAAGAAGTTAAATTAAAAAATGCCAAGAAACCAAAAGAAGTTCAAAATCTAATCGTCCAAAAGATGATCGATTTGTATGATGCACCAAGTGATAAAGATAGTTCAATCAAATTATCTCAAACTGGCCCAACTGTGATTTTATTTGTTGGTGTCAATGGAGTTGGAAAAACGACAACCATTGGTAAGATGGCCAATAATTTTAAAAAGCAAAATAAAAAGGTGCTTTTAGCGGCTGCTGATACATTTAGAGCGGGCGCCATTGAACAATTAGATGAATGGGCTAAACGTGATGGTGTTGATATTGTTAAAAAGTCCGCTGGTAGTGATCCAGCTTCGGTTGTTTTTGAAGCAGTAGATAAAGCCAAAAAAGAAAATTATGATGTTTTATTTGTTGATACAGCTGGAAGATTGCAAAATAAAGTTAATTTAATGAATGAACTTGCTAAAATTGATAAGGTCATTAAGCGTGAAATTCCAGACGCACCTCAAGAAGTGTTGCTGGTGATTGATGCAACTACTGGTCAAAATGCTTTGAATCAAGCCAAGATGTTCAATGAAATCACTAACATTACGGGAATTGTTTTAACAAAGCTTGATGGAACTGCCAAGGGTGGAATTGTAATTGCAATCAAAAATAAGTTTAATATTCCGGTAAAGTTCGTTGGACTTGGAGAAACGGTTAATGATTTGCGTAAATTTGATTCTAAGAGCTTTATTGACGGTTTATTTAAGGGATTAATTCAAGACAATTAGTGGTGACTTTAGATGGACATTAAAAAGAATAATCGGATTAATGCTTTGTATGATTTTTATGGTGAATTACTCACTAAGAAACAGGCAGAGTACATTCAAGAATACTATGCAGATGATTTTTCGTTAGGTGAGATTTCAGAAAATTTCAATATTAGTCGCCAAGCGGTTTATGATAACATTAAAAGAACTGAGCAAATTCTCGAAGATTACGAGGGGAAAATGCACCTATATCAATTGTTTGTATTACGCAATCGGCAAACCGATGAAATTAGAGATTACGTTAAGAAGTATTATCCAAATGATGAACACTTAAATGAGTTGGTGGATCACTTAGAAATTACGGAAGAAAATTAGGGGTGAAAAGATGGCTTTCGAAGGTTTAACCGATCGATTACAAAAAGCTTTTAAAAACTTAAGAGGAAAAGGCAAGGTTAGCGAATCTGATTTGCGTGAAACGATGCGGGAAATTAGATTAGCATTACTAGAAGCGGACGTTAACTTTAAGGTGGTTCGTCAGTTTGTAAAGAAGGTTCAAGAAAAAGCTAAGGGAGCTGACGTCCTTGAAGGACTAAATCCAGCCCAACAAATTGTTAAGATCGTTAACGATGAACTGACTAACATGATGGGTGAGTCTGCGACTCCACTAGTTAAATCAGACAAGATTCCTACAATCATTATGATGGTAGGACTTCAAGGAGCAGGTAAAACTACTTCAGCGGGTAAATTAGCTAAAAGGCTTAAATATGAAGATAATGCGCGTCCATTAATGATCGCTGCCGATGTTTATCGTCCCGCAGCAATTGAACAGTTAGAAAAGGTGGGCGAACAAGTTGATGTTCCAGTATTTCAAGAGGGAACGGATGTTGACCCAGTACAAATTGTTCAAGATGGTTTAAAGGAAGCTAGCAAGAAGAATAACGATTATGTGTTAATTGATACGGCCGGTCGGCTTCAAATTGACGAAAACTTGATGGATGAATTAAAGAATATTAAAGAGGTGGCCAATCCAAATGATATTCTTTTAGTTGTTGATGCTATGACAGGTCAAAATGCCGTTGATACGGCGGTCGGATTTAACGATGCTTTAGATATTACCGGGGTTATTCTAACAAAGTTAGACGGAGATACTCGTGGTGGAGCTGCTTTGTCAATCAGGGCTGTGACTGACAAACCAATTATGTTTGTGGGTCAAGGTGAAAAATTAGATGATTTGGACGTATTTCACCCAGATCGAATGGCTTCTCGAATTTTGGGAATGGGAGACATGCTCTCGTTCATCGAAAAGACTCAGAAAGAGTATGATGAAAATCAAGCTAAGGAATTAACCGAAAAAATCAAGGAAAATTCTTTTGATTTTGATGATTTTGTTGATCAATTAGAACAAATTCAAAAGATGGGTCCAATTCAAGATTTGGTTAAAATGATTCCAGGAATGGCTAATAATCCGGCATTGAAGAATTTAAACGTTAATCCCAAAGATTTAGACCATATTAAAGCGATTATCTATTCAATGACTGATGAGGAACGATCCAATCCGGATGTGTTAAATCCTTCAAGGAGACGTCGAATTGCTCGCGGATCGGCTCAACCGATTCAACAAGTCAATCGACTCATTAAACAATTTGATCAAATGAAGAAAATGATGAACAAAGTGTCTAACGGAAATATGTCGGGTTTGTCAAATATGATGGATTCTGCTGGAATGGGTGGAGGAATGACTGGTAAATTGTCGAATCTCGCCATGAAGCGGATGAGTCGCAAGATCAAAAAGAATAAAAAGAAGCGACGAAAAAATAAAAAAAGACATTAATTTCAGACTGTAAAGAAAAAAGCCTTTACATCACTAATATTTATTGGTAATATTAGTAACTGTTAAGAAAACTATTAGGAGGTGTGTTTATGTCATTAAAAATTAGATTAAGAAGAATGGGTTCAAAGAAGCGTCCATTTTACCGTATCGTGGTTGCTGACTCACGTAGTCCTCGTGACGGTCGTTTTATCGAAAATGTTGGTACTTACAATCCATTAACTGAACCTGATCAAGTAACTTTAAAAGAAGAATCAATCATGGACTGGTTGGAAAAAGGTGCTAAACCTTCTGATACTGTTCGTAATATTTTGTCAGATGCAGGTATTATGAAACAATTACATGATGCTAAATTAGCAGCTAAGAAATAAGTGATTGATTATGGTTAATTTTGATAATTTAATTAAAACAATCGTTAAGCCATTAGTTAAATTTCCTGATGATATTAGTATTAATCATCAGGATACTGATCAATTTAGCGAATATATATTGTCTACCAATCCTAATGACGTTGGACGTATTATTGGAAAAAAGGGTCGAGTTGCTCAGACGATTCGAACCATAATTTATAGTGTTCACGTTAATGATGGAAAGCGAATTAAACTCGTTATTGATGATGGCAAAGATTAGCTCTTAGATAAAACTCGTTTTTATTTAAGAGTTTTTTTATAGAAATAGGTGAACTATGGATTACTTAGAAATTGGAAAATTAGTAAATACTCAGGGAATTAAAGGTGAAGTACGAATAAAACCTACTACTGATTTTATTGATCAACGCTTTAAAGTTGGTAATCTTGTTTATGTATTCCCCAAAGACGGAAAAATGGAAGAATTGAAGATTGACGGGGTTAGAAGCCATAAGGGATTTATTCTGTTGCATTTTGCTGGTCGCAATTCCATAAATGATGTTGAATACCTTAAACCTGCCATCCTAAAAATTACGTCGGAGCAAAGAAAAAATACTGACTTACAACCAGGCGAATATTTCTATCAACAAATTATCGGCATGGATGTTATCGATAAAGATGATAATAAAATTGGTGTAATAAGGGATATTATGGATATGCCTGCCAATGATGTCTGGGTAGTGGAGCGTAAAAATAAAGATGATTTGTTACTTCCAAAGATTGATTCGGTCGTAAAAAAAGTGGATATTCCTAATCATAAAGTAGTCGTTGAGTTAATGGAGGGAATGCAGTAACGATGAAGATCGATATATTGAGCCTTTTCCCTAATATTTTAAAGGGCCCTTTGAGTGAATCTATTATCGGTAAGGCCATTGAAAAAGAAATCATAAATATTGATATTATTAATTTTCGTGATTTTTCGACTAATAAACATCATAACGTGGATGATACCCCCTTTGGTGGGGGAGCTGGAATGTTACTTAAGCCTCAACCAATGCTTGATGCTTTTACGCATTCTCAAGAAGTTTCAGAAAAACAGGGTTATTCATCTGGTAGAGTCATTTTAACTGATCCGGCAGGGAAAAGATTTGATGAAAACGATGCTGCAAAACTCTCCGGGGAGGACCATTTAACCTTTTTGTGTGGTCACTATGAGGGGTTTGACGAACGAATTAAATCTGTAGTAACTGACGAGTACTCAATTGGTGATTTTGTCCTGACGGGTGGTGAATTGCCTGCGCTAGTAATGATTGATGCGACCGTTCGACTCATTAAGGGTGTCCTTGGTAATCAAGAGTCAGCTCCAGGAGATTCTTTTTCAAGTGGATTGCTTGAATATCCTCAATACACGCGACCAGCAGACTTTAGGGGGTTAAAAGTTCCACCGATTTTAACTAGTGGTGATCATCAAAAAATTGATGATTGGCGACAGAAGGAATCTTTAAGAAAGACATATTTAAGACGACCAGATCTGATTAATTACAACAAACTGTCAAAAAGGCAAAAGGAATTATTGGCGGACGTTAAAATTGAGGAAGAAGATCTGTAAGTATTGAGTTTTTTGGTTTGTATGTTATAATTTTAAGTGGTCTTTTATGGCTAAATAAAACGGTATTCCGCTGTCGAGAAGATAAGAATGCTAGTTAGGAGAAATGATTATGCGTCAAAATAAATTGATTGATAAGATCAATAGTGATCAACTTCGTTCAGATATTCCTGAATTTCGTGTCGGTGATACCGTTACGGTTTCCGTAAAGGTTGTTGAAGGTAGTAACGAACGTATTCAGAAGTTTACTGGTGTTGTAATTAAACGTCATGGTTCAGGCATTCAAGCTACTTACACAGTAAGAAGAATTGCCAGTGGAGTTGGGGTTGAAAGAATCTTCCCATTACATTCACCACGAATTGCTAAGATTGATGTTGTTAGACGTGGTTCAGTTCGTCGTGCTAAGTTGTATTACTTACGTGATCGTTCTGGTAAGGCTGCTCGTATTAAAGAAGCAAGTCGTAAGCATTAATTTTATGTAAAAAAAAGAGTTCGCATTGCGAACTCTTTTTTTATTGGTCATCAACTTCTTTAGCAGTTTTAGTACCTCTTCGACTGTTGTATTCATACATTAACCAACCAACCAATGCAAAAGCTAGTGGTCCCACAATGGTCCAGAAGGCGGTGGTGTAATCATGAGTCAAGATTGGTTGAATAGCAGTAAAACCAATTCCTAACACTAGTACAACCAAGATAATGGTTACCATGATGTTAGTGACAATTCGGTTCTTGTAAAAGACAAAGGGACGAGGAACATTTTTTAGTTTCTTGAAGAATGGAAAAGCTCCAACTAAGAATAAGTAGGGGAAAGTTGTCGAAATATTAGCCATATCAGTTAAAATTAAGTAAAATTGTTGAGCATTATTGCCACTGAAAGAAATGACAAAGATAACGGCAACAACGACGAATGCTTGAATCCACATTGCAAACCCTGGCATGCCATGTTTGTTTAATTTAACCACTTTTTTAGGCCATAAATCTGGATTAGATCCCTCAATAAATGATTTGATTGGGGAATATATCAGAACAAAGAAAGAACCTAAGTATGGAATAAACATCCCTAAACCGGCTACTCGGGCCATGAAGCGACCAAATTCCATTGCTGATCCAGCTGAAAAGCCAAGGGTTTTAGCGAAAACATAACCAAGGTTATTCATTAAAACGTAAGTGATGTTACCCAAGTTGACCGAACCCTTTCCGACAACTTCATGCCAGTTAGCTGTAATACCAACCAAAAAAATGGATCCAGAATAGATGACTGCCATGATGATTGCCGCAATGATGACCCCACGGGGGAAAGTCTTCGTAGGATTTTTGACCTTATCAACGACTCCACCAATTGATTCCATTCCTCCATACGCAAAAATCGCATAAACAACAAATGACATGATGGCGATTGGGGTTACGAATAATGGATTAGGGGATTGAATGAAACTTTTAGCGCCATTGACTGGTTCAGCAAGTTGGCCCTTATTTAAGACCCAAACAATTACTGATAAGATAGCAAAGATCAGTGGCAAAGCAATTGATAATACTCCCCCGATGTTTGCAATCTTAGCAATTGAATCAAAACCATGAGTCGCACACAAAGTAATAATTAAAATCCAGGCAATCCCGAGGATTCCAATTGTTTGCATTGGGGTAAAAATTCCGAACAAATGCCATGTTTGGGTTTTGTCCGTTCCGAAAATAATGTTAGAAAATGGGATCCAAACCTTAGAAGAAGTCGAGATCATCCAAATGATCCATGATGATAACCAGATAAAGGTTCCGATGAAGGCTAAGCGTTCACCAATTGACTCTTTAAGCCAGGAATAAATTCCACCTTTAGCACTACTGAAAGTCGAACCATATTCGGCAAACATTAATGAAACCGGTAAGAAAAATACTAGTGCTCCAAATATGTACCAGATAATACTGGCGTAGCCCATTTGATCATAGGCGACGGTCGTATTACCAAAGCCAAATATCGCAGTGAGTATCATTAAAACTAAAGACATTAAGCCTAATTTACTTTGCTTTTTCCCTTTAGACATAAAGTCACTCTCCTTGATTAAATTTAATGGAAATACTAATAAAGTATACTCTCTTTTTTTATAGATTTAAATCTTGGTGATAGTTAAGAGGAGAGAAGTCCGTTGAGTTTGTAATCAAGTATTGACCAAGGTTCTTAAAGCTACGCAAAGCGAGTTTACTTGTCTTAGAACTGGCCTCATTAGCAAGCTGAGTTAGTTCTGTTGAATCCAAGCCGTGGGACTCCTGTTCTACCCGCTGTAAAATTTGTTCGTATTGTTCGATTAAACTTTGTTGCACGTTTTTAAGTTTGTCACCAAATTCAAGGTAGTGGGGGTCAACTAAGATTCCAACTAGCTTGAAGATCCAGTAAGCCGATTTAGGATCAAAATCCATCTTGACGTGGTACTTATATGCTTTGGGAGTATCAGAAATTCCCTCAAGAAATGGGACGTAAGTACTCTGAGCCGCTACACCCATGGAAAGCCAGTGAATTCCACCAATTTCAATTGGTAGATTAGGTTTGATTTGGAGCACGTGTGATTCTTGGGTTTTGGCTAAACTCACGGGACGAAATCGAGTTCGATCAGCTTCTTCGCCTGCACCAATTGGATCGAACTGAGTTCCCTGATAGTGTGAACTGAGCAACTTTTGGGCATCGAGTGCCGATATTAATTCTTCACTTTTCCTTGTAAAGGGGAGGTCTTGGGAAGTGGGATCCTGCTTGATTTCTGGGTTAAACATTTTTTGTCCGTACCAAACTCGAGGGATGTTGTAGTAGGTGTCTGATAAGTCATGGGTTCCAAAAATGTGTCTAAAGTTAAAACCAGAACGATCCGGATTTAAATTGTTTTTTGATACAAAGTCCCTAATCCCTGGTGACCACATGAAGTGATCATTATCTTTAAAGTTAACTTCTTCAATGGCCATTTGATTAGCAACGATGGCGTATTCATCGTCAGGAATTCTTTCAGCGATCCATTGGTGTCCGGAACCGATCTCTAAGTACCAAACTTCTTCTTTATCAGACATAAGGACTCCGTTGTTTTCACTGGCCCCATATTTTTCAACAATGTTACCAAGACGTTTGACGGCTTCTTTTGCGGAATGGACATAAGGCAAGACTACGGTTACCATGGCTTCTTCGCCGATTCCATCTTTTACAAGGGGATCATAACCTAGGACACGTGCGTTAGCGTACGTACTTTCAGTTGCACTCATAGCAACCCCATATTCGTTAATACCATCCTCTTCAAATAAACCATCTTGGTCGGTCCATTCGGGAGTGGCAGTGTATTTTCCCCGTGTTTTTGGTAGCGGCATTTTGAAGCCGTTATCAGTTGATTTGAATTCCTGATCATCCTGATGCTCCTTATGTTCATGGACAACAAATCGTTTTGGCCATGATGCTTTAGCATCTTCATTGCGACCAATTAAAGTGCTGCCATCAACCGTGGCATCTTTTCCAACTAAAATGCTGGTACATGCGGAATATTCATTAAAACTTGTCATTTAGATTGCCTCCTATTAAATCACATGTAAGTATTCTACCATATTGCCTTTGTTATGGTATAACTTCACGTTTGGTATGCTAAATTACTTAGGGTATAATTAACACATAACATTTATTTGAAAAAACGAGGGAAAATATGAGTAGCAAGCAATACATAATGGCAATTGATGAAGGAACGACCTCTGCTCGAGCAATGTTATTTGATCATGATGGCCAGATTGTGGGAAAAGTGCAACGTGAGTTTAAACAATCTTTTCCTCATCCAGGGTGGGTAGAACAAGATCCAATTGAAATTTGGAATGCCGTTGAATCTGTGATTTCTGAGGTATTGATTAACTCTGAAGTTCCTCCCTATAAAGTGCGAAGTATCGGCATTACTAATCAACGTGAGACGACTGTAATTTGGGATAGACGAAGTGGAAAGCCCATCTACAACGCTGTGGTGTGGCAATCAAAACAGACCAGTGAAATTGCTGATCGGTTAATAACTGATGGTTACGCTGATTTAATTCACCAAAAGACGGGACTGATTGTTGATTCTTATTTTGCTGGTACGAAAATTAGATGGATTTTAGATCATGTAAAGGGATCCCAGAAACGGGCAGAGAATGGAGATTTATTATTTGGAACCATTGATTCATGGTTGCTATGGAATCTGACCGGCGGAACCGTTCATGCCACTGATTATACTAATGCTAGTAGGACAATGTTATATAACATCAACGATTTGAAATGGGATGATGATCTGTTAGAGCTCTTCGATATTCCTAAGAAAATGTTACCTAAAGTGAAACCATCGTCACACTTCTTTGGATATACGAAGGGATACTCATTTTTAGGGGTACAGATTCCAATTGCCGGAATTGCTGGTGACCAACAAGCATCATTATTTGGACAATTAGCATTACAACCCGGAATGACGAAGAATACTTATGGAACGGGTGCCTTTATTATGATGAATACAGGAAAAACGCCAAGGTTTTCTAGTAATGGATTGTTAACCACAATTGCCTACGGATTGAATGGAGAAGTTAAATATGCTTTAGAAGGTAGCATTTTTGTGGCTGGATCGGCAATTCAATGGTTAAAGGATGAGATGGGTTTAATTTCATCGGCTAAGGCCTCTGAGCAAATGGCTTATGATGCCAAAACGAGTGACGGAGTTTACGTAGTGCCAGCGTTTACTGGACTAGGGGCACCATATTGGGATCAGGAAATTCGTGGATCGATTTTTGGCTTGACATCATCAACGACACGTAATCAATTAGTTCGTGCGACCATTGAATCGTTAGGATTTCAAACAAAGGATGTTCTTGATACGATGGTAGAGGAGACTAAGATTCCGGTTAAATCACTAGTAGTAGATGGTGGAGCTGCTAAAAATGATTACTTAATGCAGTTTCAAGCCGATATTTTAAATGATCAAATTGAACGGTCATTAATTTCAGAGACTACGGCACAGGGAGCAGCTTATCTGGCTGGTTTGGCTGTTGGATTTTGGAAGGATATTGATGAAATTAAAAGAAGTAAGCGTGTTGGTACTTTTTTTGAATCACATATGAGTGGCGATAAAAGAAAAAAACTATACAAGGGATGGAAGATGGCCGTGAGAGCTGCCAAGCAATTTGAATAATAAGGACTTATCAGTATGAAATTACCTGAAGATTTTAAAAGTAAATATCATAATCTGTTAAAAGATGATTATCAAAGTTTTATTGATTCTTTTGATGAAGACTCTTACAATGCCTTTCGAACTAATCCGCTCAAAACTAAAGCTGATGTTCGTTTGGATATGACAAGCCCGATTTCCTATACCCAAAATGGTTATTACGGAAAAATTAGCGGGAAAACCGTCGAGCATCAGAGTGGTTACGTTTACAGTCAGGAGCCATCTGCCATGTACGTAGCAGAGGTGGTTGATCCTAGTGCGGGAGATCAGGTATTAGACTTGTGTGCTGCCCCAGGAGGAAAGTCGACTCATTTGGCTGGTATGATGAAAAACAAGGGCTTACTTGTATCAAATGAGATTGACCGGAGCCGAGCTAAGATTCTAGTTGAAAATCTTGAACGGTTTGGGGTGTGGGATCCTTTAATCTTGAATGAAGATCCACATAACCTGTCAAAGCATTTTCCAAGGTATTTTGATAAGATCTTGATTGACGCACCATGTTCGGGTGAGGGAATGTTTAGAAAAAATCATGACGCAACAAAATACTGGTCAATTGATTATCCGAAAGAGTGTGCTGTGCGGCAAAAAGACATTGTAAGAGAAGCCGTTAAGATGTTAAAACCAGGTGGACAATTGATTTATTCAACTTGTACTTTTTCACCAGAAGAAGACGAACAGATAATTGCTTGGATCTTAGCTAATTATGATTTTAAGGCTCTCCCGATTAAGAAGTATGATGGGATGATCGACGGAAAACCGGAATGGGCGGATGGAAGCGAAGAGTTAACTAAAACGGCTCGTCTGTTTCCTAACTTATTTAAAGGTGATGGGCATTTTATTGCCAAGTTGCAGAGTACAGATGTTGGAAAATCCAAAAAGATTAAGCATCAAAGAAGTAACGTCTCAAGTAGTATAAAAAAAGAGTGGAAAGAGTTCTGTAACGTTAACTTTAAGCGCGATTTTTTGACAAAAGATTTTCTAGAATTTGGGAGTACCCTGTATTCATTTAATCCGGCAATCCCCGATTTAGATGGTTTAAAAGTAATGCGACCCGGAACGCCACTTGGAACGATTAAAAAGAATCGGATTGAGCCTTCGTATGCATTGGCATTGGCAATTAATCCTAATGACGTAAAAAACATCGTTAAAATTACTGATCATCAGTGGCAGAGTTATGTCCATGGTGACACCGTTGCCGTGGATCCCAACTTAAAGAAGGGGTGGTACTTAATTCAATGTCGCGGAATGAGTGTTGGATTTGGTAAAGTCGTGAATGGGACGTTAAAAAACTTTTTCCCTAAGGGATTAAGGTTTAAAGCATGAGAAAATAAAAAGACCTTCGTTTAAAAAACGAAGGTCTTTTTATTTGCGCTGATTTAAGTAATTTTGTAATTCTGGACTGGTTACTGATTCACATTGACGCAGTTCATTAATGTTGTGTGCGCCTAGTGCGGTGAAAATGGATTTAATGCCAATAATCCAATCGTTAATCATTTTCACGGTCTCGTCTTCACCGTCATCAATTAGTTTCACCAAAATCTGACTCGCAATGCCAACGGCATCGGCACCCAAATACAAGGATTTGACGATTTCCATGGGATTAGTGATGCCACCAGTTGCTACGATGTTCATGCTAGGAACTTTTTGGGATTCAAAGAGAGATTCCACCGTGGTAATTCCCCAGTCTTTAAAATAGTCCATTTCTTTTTGATGACGACGGAAGTTCTCAATTTGAGCAAAGTTAGTTCCGCCACGACCCCCAATGTTTACATATTCAACTCCAAGGTCCAAAAGGGTTTGAATTGATTTAGAACTCATCCCGAATCCAACTTCCTTGACGATTACTGGTACTTTAATATTTTGGACAATGTTTGAAATATTGGATAGCCAGTTAAATGAATTTGATCCCTCGGGCATGATGAGTTCTTGAACTGAATTAACGTGGATCTCTAATGCATTAGCTTGAAGAATATCAATTGCTTGCTCAGCCGCTTTTGGGGTTGTCCCAGCACCAATGTTAGCAAAGATCAGTCCATCTGGGTTTTGCTTTCTAATGATCGAAAAGGTATCGATTAGTTCCGGATGTTTGATTGCTACACTCTCTGATCCCGAAGCCATTGCGATTCCGCATCTTTTGGAGATAGCGGCTAGGTGATAATTTAGTTTTTTGGTATACTCACTGCCACCAGTCATCGCTTCAATGTAAAAGGGGACCCTTAAAGACAGCGAGCCTAATTGAGTCGAGATATCTACATCCTGATATGTCATTTCAGGGAATGTTACTGGCATAAAATGAACCTGATCGAATCCAGCTTCAGATTCTATGTGGTGAAATTTTTTAGCAAGCGAGACGTGTTCATCTTTTCGATGTGACTGTTGGTTAGTCATTTGTTTCTCCTAATTATTATGAATATTAAGGTCTAGTAGCTTAATTCCATGGCGGTTCCAATCGCTAACAAGATCATCGATATTATCATCCTTATTAATAATGACGATCCCACAATCACCACCACCTGCTCCCGAAGTTTTGGCTGCACCACCAAAATGATCGGCAATGTCAATTAATTCTTTTAGCTTGGGGGTTTCAATTTCAACGTTGGCAAATTCACCGAGTTTTAAAAGGAGTTTGCGGTTGTTTTCAATGTTCCTTTGGATCATTTCCAGATTAGAACTTTTAAAGCCATTAACAATATTTAAGACACACTCCTGACTGAAGTGAAGAAAGTCTTGATAAAGTTCAGAATTTCTGGCTTTTTTTAGCTCCACTCGATCAACTAGATTTGAAGTTGAAGCGGGTGAACCTGACCATCCAATTAATAATTGTAAATTCTTTGGTGCTGTTAGCGGCATAATTTTTAAACTAGGCCACTTTAAATCTAACAGTTCCACTAAATCCACATCTTTACGGGCATTGGCTAACCACTGTCGGTCAAATGAATGGTAAGCAATCCAACCGCCGAATACACTAGCAGCTACATCGCCTAATGAACCATTTCCTTGAACTTCAAAATGAGCAATTGCGGCTAGCTTGAAGAGCTGCATCGTTGAAAGGTTAATGTCGTAGAATTCGCATAAGGCTTTAACGGTTGCAACCGTGACGGCAGCTGAAGAACCTAATCCGTACTTACGTCCGTCGGCACTATCGAGTTCACTATTTACGATGATATCGTATGTTTTTAAACTTTTATTGAGAGTTTCAACGTATTCTTCAGTTACTTTAATCGCTGAAATGATGTACTGAAAAGGATTATCACGATTATCGAAGACCATGCGATGGCCTAATCTCTTCCAATGGAGCATATTTTCATCGTACTGTTTTGAATAGATGCTTCCAAAATCTGAACTTGCTTTAATGCCAACCCTAACAAAGCGATCACATGCAGCGATGATAGCAGGGTAGCCGGTCTCAACTACTGCATATTCACCAGCTACGTACAATTTGCCCGGTGCTTTTGCGGAAATCATGTAATTAATTACTCCCTTAATTTAAATATTCGATTCCAGGACCTGGAGTGGTAGCAACCACGTTTGATGATCCAAAAGTGCTTTTAAATCGATTTACAACTTGGTTTAAATTATCATGTTGGACTAACACTTTTACATTTGGACCAGCGTCAATTGTAAAATAGCAACTGATGCCATTGTCTCTTAATTCGTGAACAATTTGAATTGCTTTAAGTGTATCTCCATTAAAATATGTAAAAGCTGGATCGGAACTGAACGTGAGGGCGTGCATTTTCATGGCATTTTCCTCAGCAGTGTGGCCCATTAAGTCGAAGTTATGAGTACGAATTGCTTTTCTCATCGTGGTCATGTCATGACTAGTAACTTTTTTCCATGATTGATAGTAAGGGGAGGTGGACTTAGAAATTTTCATACCCTCTCTACTAGAAATCTTTTTTTCGTTTCGATTAATAATAACAGCTACTAGGTTAATGTCCCAATCAATGTCTTCTTCAATTGGAATGGCAAAGGAAGTTTCGTCACTATGACCCTTTTCCCATTTGACGAAACCGCCAAAAATAGAGCGCGTTGCTGAACCTGATCCTCGTCTAGCGAGCCTAGAAAGATCTTTTTTAGAAAGATTCATTCCAATGGCTTTACTAGAAGCGGCAGCGAGAGCAGCAAACCCTGAAGCAGATGAAGCAAGCCCAGCAGCAGTAGGGATATTGTTATTTGTCTTAACGTGGGCGTGAATATCAACATTGGCTTTTTTTCGAACGATGTCAAGAAAACTGACAATCTTTTTTCCTTCCGAATCATTAATTAGATGATTGTTAAAAGTGATTTGATCAGAACTTAGAGATGGGTCAAAGCGAACTTCAGTATCGGTATAGAAGTCATTTAAAGTTAAAGACAGGCTACTGTCTTCTGGAATAATGAGTTGACTATTGGCCTTCCCCCAATATTTGATTAGTGCAATATTAGTATGAGCACGAGCCTTCTGGGTTCTATAGATATTAGTATTGTCGGACATAATAAATCTCCTTACTTCATTTCATTTAATGATTGGACCCAAACTCCTTGTGCTCCACTTTGTTTAAGGGTTGTCTTGATTTTTTGCGTGGTGGTTTTAGAATCTGACAGAGCAATAATGCATCCACCGAGTCCGCTTCCCGTTAGTTTAGCACCGAGGGCACCCGCCTGATTAGCAGCATTTACCAGGGTATTAATTTCCGTTGAACTAACTCCCAATTTTGAAAGATCATTTTGGGCCAGATTCATTAATTTGCCGGTTTGTTTGAGTTTATTGTATGTCAGAGAATGTTTAGCTGCTTCAGCTAAATCCCCGAGGTCGTTAATTAAATCATTCGTATTTTGAAAGTTATGGTCCATTTCATCTCTTACCATTGAAACTGCCGTGGAAGTATTACTTGAGATACCAGTATCAGCAATGATGAGATTTCCTGCGTTTGAAACAGGAAAATCGTAAAACTGACCCTTTTCAAATAAGATTGGATTAAGCGCACTGACGGTTTTAGCGTCAATTCCACTTGGATTACCATGAGTTATCTTTTCTTCTACATCGGTAAATTTCTTAAGCTGGTCGGCGTTCAACTGGTGATTAAAGAAATGAAAAAAGGCTTTGGTAACTGCACTAGCGGTTGCAGCGGATGAACCCATCCCTCTCCCCAACGGAATTGCACTATCAATTTTGATATTAATTGGGATGTTATTAGGATTTAATGATTGGTTAAGACGATTAATAAGTGTCTGTAATCCATTCATTGAAGAAGGGAGAGCACTAATTGGACCATGGTAGTATTTACTGAATAGTTGATTGTTACCATCAGAAGTAATGGTGGTTTTCACTTTAATTTGTGGCACAGGAAAAACAATCGCAGGCTTTTGGTAGACGGCACTGTGCTCACCTAAAAAAATTATTTTTGCATGACTCAACCCGGTTGCAGTCGTGTTCATATTTCAATCGCTCACTTTCCAAACATACCTATTTTATCATAATTTAGAACATGACCAATATATTTTAGAATACTTTACTAATGATTAAATGTTGGTTTATATAAATATTAAGATAAATGTAGTAGTATTATAGTGGAATTAGTTTTAAAGGTAGGTGAGACAGGTGCCCAAGAATACAAAATATGCAGTCGTTGACATGGAGACAACTGGAACGGATGTCTCTAATGGTGACCAAATTATTCAATTTAGTTGTACTTTTGTTCAAGGTGGTCAAGTGGTCGATTCCTACTCAACATATGTTAATAATGGTGAAGCGATTCCTAAAGATATCACCCACTTAACTGGCATTAACGCCCAGACAATTAAAGGAGCACCAACGTTTGATCAGGTTGCTCCCCATATTTATAAGATACTGAGTGGTACTGTCTTCGTTGCCCATAACGTTAATTTTGACTTTCCGTTTTTAAATGCGGAATTAGAAAGAGTGGGTTATCCTGAGTTAGATATTAAAGCCATTGATACGGTCACGTTGAGTCAAATCTTTTTTCCGGAATTAACGGGATATCGATTAAAGGACTTAAGTCATTATTTTGGGATTTCACACACCCATCCGCATTCCTCTAAAAGTGATGCTGACGCAACTGCTCATTTACTGTTAACAATCATGAAGAAGATTGAAAAATTGCCCTTAGTGACAATTCAGTCTATTCTTAAGGTTCATCCTGATCTCCCTAGAGATACGGTTCAATTTATTGGAGATCGCGAAGAGATTAAGCGGGAACATTTAAAGAATTTGAATTCGCAATATGTGGTTGTAAATGGGATTGCGCTAAAAAACCAAGTACCATCCTATTCAATCTCAGAGCACAATTTGATAAAGTATCCTAGGACTAAGAAGCAGAAGGAACGCCAATTTATGGGTAAGTTAAATTGGCGAAGTTCACAAAGTAAAATGATGAACTTAATTTATAATAATTATCATGATAAAGAAAAACCCACCTATAATTTATTAATTGAAGCACCAACCGGGAGTGGGAAAACCCTGGGATACATGGTTCCAATGGCTTATTTGGTTAATGAAGGTGAACAGCTAGTGGTCAGTACTTCTACCAATGGACTTCAGGAACAGTTGTATTCTACAATTAAGAGTCAACTAGAACCGTTACTTAATACTAGTTTTGATGTTGCCATGTTAAAGGGTGTCAATCATTATATTAATCTAGAACGGTTTAGCAAAACACTTCAATTTCACGATAAATCTAAACAGTCACAATTCATGAAAGCACGAATCTTGGTCTGGCTCACTGAGACAAGCACGGGTGATCTTGACGAATTAAATCTTCCCAATGAAGTTCCCTTTATTGATCAAATTAATTATCAAAATTCTCATGTGGAGACGGATAAGAAGAATTCTTTTCTAGATGTTGACTTCTTACTTGCTCAATTGAAGCGGGTGGAACGTGCTGATATTGTTATCGTTAACCATAATTATCTTTTTGAGAATAGTCATCAATTAAGTAGTTACATGACTTCAAAGCCATACTTAGTGGTTGACGAAGCTCATAAGCTGGCTGACGTTGCGTTTTCATCGCAAGAAAAAGTCATTAAATTCAATACTTTAAAGAAAAATATTGGAAGGGTTAAGAATGATTTATTTCAAACCCACGGGTTAAATTTAAATGAAATCTTTTCTGACGATATTGATGAGTTAAATCGACTTAATGGGTTAGATTCCCGGCTAGATGCTATTTTTGATACGAATCAGTTGATTTTACAGGATTTTAAGGTCAAATTCATGAAACCCGTTACTACTAGGCGTTCTGAGTCTTCGATTAGTGCAAAAGAACTACTTCAATTTGTGAAAGACCATCAGGGTCAAATAAACCATTTGACTCATATTAACGTAAAATTGGAAGAATTTATAAATACTTTCAAAAAGTTAGTTAAGAAGGAAAAGAATCGTTGGACGATTTCTGATGAAGCTTTGATTGAAAAGTTTGAACGTCATTTACTTACAATTACTGATTACATTGATAGTGTTAATGTGGATCAAGTTAAGCAAAGGGTTAGTGAGCGATCCTCTTTTTACTGGATCTATTATACAGAGGATCTAGATCCTAATCATGTCATCCTCATGACTGGCGATTTTGCTTCCAAAAATAAGTTAAAGGAAAATATCTATCACTATTTTAAGCCAGCAATTTTTACCGGTTCGACGTTGTTTACATCAAAAAAGTCACAGTATATTTTTGATCAGCTTGATTTAAGTCGGAGTGATACGAGAATGAAACGGCTAAAATCTTCTTTTGATTATTCCAAGCAAACTGAAATGATGATTTCTGAAACGACACCGATGCCGCCTAGTGTAGATAATGATGAATATATCTCTTATCTGGCTAACTCAATTTGGAAGCTTATCAACGCTAATGCAGTACCAACGCTAGTACTGTTTAACTCATTGGATATTTTAAAAAAAGTGTACGAAAAATTAGATCAGAACAATAACGGTAATTTTATGATTCAAGCCGCCGGTGTTTCTGGGAGTCAAGAAAAAATGATCAAAAGGTTTGAGTCAACCAAGGATGCAGTTCCGGTAATACTTGGAGCTAATGGTTATTTTGAGGGTGTTGATTTTTCGGATAATTTACTCAAGCAACTCATTATTACCCGGATACCGTTTGAATCTCCCAATAATCCGGTTGTTTCAAGTCGGGCTAAGTTTTTAAAGGAACAAAACAAGAATCCATTTTATAATTTTGACTTACCAGAAGCTATTATCAAGACTAAACAAGGTGTGGGAAGATTGATTAGAAGCTCAACTGATTATGGTATCATTAACTTTTTGGACAGTCGTTTGATTGACAAACGGTATGGTAAGCAAATCATCGATGCGCTTCCCTCTGATTTACCAATTAAAACGGGGTCGATCGCTAAGATTGTTAAAGATGGTCAAGATTTCTTTAATAAGAGGGATTAATTAATTATTAAACAAGGAAAGTTTGCTATAATGATGCATGTAAAAGCTAAATAAAAGAGGAATTTTCATGTACAGAGAACAATTAAAACGAAAAAGGACTCATCGGATTCGATGGATAACTGTTGCGGTGATCGTTCTAATCATTCTGGGTGTTATTATTTTCTTTCATGTTGCTAAAGCACCCCAATTACGCGCTCGTTCTCATGTCACTACGGTAGCAGAAAATAGTGCTGGATTTCATGATATTAATCATTTCTACTCGTCTAATTTAAATAAGACATACTATTCAGTTGGTGGTTATAATAAACAGAATCAGTATGCGTATGCCATCTTACCTAAGAACGGGAAAAGTATGCAGGTCGTTACCCAAAAGAGTGGGATTACACAACAGGAAGCAGAAAAGACGGCTCAAAAAATTGGGAAAGCCTCTAAGATTATTAACACCGGACTTGGGATTTATCAGGATCAGCCAGCCTGGGTGGTTTCCTATTTAAATCAGAACAATCGAATGAATTATGTCACGGTAAATTATAAGACGGGCAAGATTGTGCAAACCATTAAGAATTTGTAATGATGAATTATTGAAGGAGGAATAAAATGAGTGAAAATTTAGAGCGCTATTTAGAAAGTGGTTCAATTAGCGTTTCTGGTTTTTTATTGCAGCATTTCTCTGAGTTGGGGATGACCCCAACTGAATTAGTGGTCTTCTTGGAGTTAGTACTAGCTCGTTCTAAAGGGGATTTGTTTCCAAGTGCTACTGAGTTGTCGAAAGCAACTGGTTTAAAAGAAGACGATATTTATAATTTATTACATCAATTAGTTACTAAAAAGATTATCAACATTTCTAGTACGAAGTCTGGGAAGGACGAATATAAGTTTGATCTTTTAAATCATAAAATGGACAAGTTGCTTGATTCTACATCGTTAGTAAACACTAATAATCATGCTCAAAAAGAGCGTAACAAACAAAGTAATGATATTAAGGAACGAAAAGGATTATTTAAAAAAATTCAAGAGGAATTTGGTCGGCCATTATCTTCAATCGAGTTGGAAACAATCAATCAATGGCTTGAACAAGATCATTACTCACCAAAGATTATTGAATTAGCCCTCAAAGAGGCGGTGCTAAGTCAGGTTTATAGTTTGAAGTATATGGATCGAATTCTTTTGAATTGGCAGCATCGCAACATTAAAACCGCTGCACAAGTTCAAGAGGCAAATGAGCGACGTCAACGAAGTTTAAATAATGATCAACCAAGAAAACCAAAACAAAATATTCCGATTTTTAAAATTAATCAATAGTGCGTAGATAAAAAATATCTACGCATTTTTTTGACTAGGGTGATAAAATTTAAATAAAAAGTTAAAAGTTACTTTAACTTAATCAAAAAAACAAAAAAGACCCAAACAATAAAAACGGATGGGTCTTAAATGAATATTTAATTTATTGATTTGGAGTAGAAGTACTTGAAGCTTGGCTATTATTAGGAGATGGGGCGCTCTGACTATTATTGTTATTATCGACATGACTTTCAATATTTTGTTTAGCATTGTCAATAGCACTATTGGTCCTTTGATTTGCAGAATCATCGTTAGGCTCTTCAACCTTAGAACTAGACCCCGATGACGTCTGACTTGAACTAGAATTATCGTCAGATGATGATGAACTGTTGGAGTCTTTTGAACTTGATGAATTTGAGACAACTGAACGATTCTTGGATGCTTGTCCAGATTGACTAGCATTATTAGCTGAAACCGCGGTTCCCATGTGGCCTTCGATATAGTATTCGTTTACGCCATCTCGTTTGGTTTCAATCACATTATCCGGCTTCTGCCAATCAATATTAGGTTTATTAGCAGATGCCTGTGACATTACTTCTTTGTAGTAGGTTTGAGCAATTCGTGTTTGTGGCTCGGAAATATAGTTTCCGGGTTTAAATTGATGGTCATATCCGGTCCAAATAGAAAGTGAGAAATTCTTCGTGTATCCACTAAACCATGAATCCATTGATGATTGATCAGGAACTTTCTTAATCCAATCATCCGGATATTGGGTAGTACCGGTTTTACCGGCTTGGTAAAGTCCAGGAATCTTAGCAGCAGTTCCAGAACCATTAGGGGAAGTCATGACGCCTTTGAGCATGTCATTTATCATAAAGGCAGTATCTGGTGACATGGCTCGATGCCCCTTAGGGCTGTATTGCTTTTCAGCTCCGTTGACATTAACTACTTTATTGATTAAATATGGTTTGTAATACGTTCCACCATTTGCAAATGCAGCATACGCAGCTGCTTCCTGCTCTGATGAGATATAGGCACCAATTCCGTTTTGTAGTTCAAGTGGTTTATTAAATGTCATTCCTAATCCAGCCAAAAAGTCTTGTGATCGTTGGATTCCAACCTGTTGAAGGGTCCTGATTGCAGGAATATTACGTGATTCAACAAGTGCTTTTCGCATCGTGATGGTACCTTCATGCTTATTGTCAAAGTCTTGAAGTTCTTTATTTGTTCCGGGATACGTGAAGGGCGTGTCTTGAACAGCTTGATAAGTTGGCCATTTCAAGTATTCAATTGCTGGTCCATAGTCCATTAGTGGTTTCATAGTTGATCCACTTGAACGATCGATTTGAATTGCACGATTTAATCCAAAGGCAATTTTTTGTTTTCTTGATCCAAGCATCGAAACCACTTTACCGTTATTGGAATTTACCATCGTGGCACCAATTTGGAAGTTATTGTTAGGAAATTGAATAGGTGAGTTGGGATCGTTGGCCAGTTTATACATTTGTTTTTGAGTGTCCATATTCAAGTTTGTATAAACCTTATTTCCAGCATTTAATTTGTATCCCTTTTTGTCTAGTTCTTGAACAACTTGTTGGATATAGGCATCGGCATACTTCTCATTTTTTGCGTATGGAGACGAATTTGAATTGTGTTGTTTAACCAGACCATCTTGAATACTGGTCTTTTCAGCTTCACTAGCTTGCTCCTTGGAAATCACTTTATTGTTAGCCATTGCTTCTAGAACTTGATTTCTTCGTTCAGTTGCTAACTTAGGATTTGTATAAGGATTATATTGAACAGGAGCTTGAGGTAAACCAGCCAAAAAAGCCGTTTGTGGGAGGTTAATCTTCTTTAATGGTTTATTGAAATAATAATCGGAAGCAGTTTGCATTCCGTAAGCATTATTACCCATGTAAACCTTGTTGATATAAAACTCTAAAATTTGTTGTTTACTATAATCATGGTCGACTTTGACCGCTAACCAGGCTTCTTGAGCTTTTCGTTTTAGCGTTTGGTCGGATGCCTTAGTCGAAAAGACTGATAATTTGACTAATTGTTGAGTAAGGGTACTGCCACCCTGTAAACCACCTTGGCCACGAAGATTTGAAAATGCTGCTTCAACAATTCTAGCAGGATCAATCCCATGATCCTTATAAAAATGACGATCTTCAATTGAAATAATCGCATTTTTTAGATTATCAGGAATCTGATCTTGTTTTACGTAATCCCGATTTTGGGCACCTAAACGCGAAATTATTTTACCACTTGAATCATAAATCGTCGTTGAATTATCGCTTGAAAGGGTATTATAAGATATCTTTGGAGCACTAGCTGCATAGTAAGTAAAAAGCCCTGCTCCACAAATAAATATGGCAACGATTACTGCTAAAATCCATAAAATGATTTTTTTCCAAAGTTTCATCTTTTTCCTTCTTGGTCGCTGATGATGCTTAAACCTTTGTACCCTAGAAATATTTTCATCTGAATCAGCCATTAGACTTCTCCTTTACATATTGTTCTTATTATCGATAATTTGATCAACCGCTCTGAGGTACGGAATCAAGGGTTGAAGATGGTACTTAATTTGGTATGCATTATCCTGAAGCTCTATTTTTGAAATTGACTTTCTTCCGCCCTGATTTTGTCGGTCCCAATAATAGAATAGATTCGGTCCTTCAAGCACAAAAAGTTCATTACTTTTAACAAATTTTATCATTGCAAAGGTGATCCCACCTAATTTGGTGCATTTTTTCATGTGTTCAATTTGATGTTTATGAAAGTTACTAAGAGGAAAAGAAGTGGTACTAGTAGTTTCTTTAGCATCAAAATCAATATATTTGCCACGATAAATACCGTTATAGTCGGTTGTAGAAGCATGCTGGAAATATGCCTCCCTAATAACGGCTGCACTACGTTTGGGGTAGTCAACATTTACAATTTGAATTGGGGTAGGCTTTTTATGAACCACTGCAATATCCCTTTCCAAATAATATTGGTTGCTTTCATTTAATTCAGCTTCAAGGGACATCCCCCGATCACCGTATTTAATGGTAGATTTATTTTTTTTAATGATAAGTTTACTTGATTTACTGGTACTTCGATAGGAATTACCGTTAGGATAATGGAAATTCATTGTATAACCTCAATCCATTTATTAAAAGTGATCATGTTATCATATACGTAGTATATTATAGCAATTGTAGGTAACTTGGAGAAATAATTATTGAAAGGTGGATAGAAATGAGCCGCGTTTGGGTATCAGGGTACCGGAGTTATGAATTAGGAATCTTTCAAAATGATGATCCTAAGTTAAAAATTATTAAGCAAGCTTTGTTTGATCAACTTTCACAGTTAATTGAAAATGGATGTGACTGGATTATCACCGGCGGACAGCTCGGGATTGAGCAATGGACGGTTGATGTTTCTAAAGAACTTCAAAAAAAGTATCCACATGAATTTCAATTAGCAGTAATGTTACCATTTAAAAAATTTGGGTCAAACTGGAATGAAGATAATCAAGCAAAATTAAATCGAGCAGTTTCTAAAGCTGATTTTGCAAGTTCAGTAAGTGACCATCCGTATGATTCACCTAAACAATTAAAAAATTATCAACGATTTATGCTAACGCATACAGACCAGTCGTTATTAGTGTATGATCCAGAAAATGAAGGTAAAACTAAATATGACTATCAAGCTATTCACCAGTTTCAAAAAAATCATGCATATCCGATGCAATTGATCGATTTTGATCAGTTACAAGATCTTGCTGATGATTATCAAAGACAGTTAAATGATGACTTTTAGTTTTATTTCTGATAGAATAGAATTATGCGGAAATGATTGGTGAGGTGTGCATTAATGGAAAATATTAATTTTACTCCAAAACAAATTCTACAAAAGGAATTTAAGCAAAAAATGCGGGGTTACGATCCTGCTGAAGTTGATACTTTCTTGGATAGTATCATTAAGGACTATGAGACTTTTCAACGTGAGATTGATCAGTTAGATCAGGAAAATCAAGATCTAAAGTTAAAAGTTGACGAATTATCTCGTCAAGTATCAATGGGATCGAGCACACAAAGTACTCAACGTCCTATCGAACGTTCAAGTGCTCCACAACGGGCACCAGAAGAAACAACTGCTGAGCCAACTAAACCTGCTGAGGAAGCATCAAAGAATACTGCTTCAAGTCAGCCGGCTCAAGGTCAGAATCCTACTGACATGGATATCTTAAAACGGTTATCCAGCTTAGAGCGTCGTGTATATGGCGAGGATTCAGATAAATCTAATAGGTTTTAAAGACTTGGTGCAGGTCCTGAGTAATCGCGGTCAACAATTGTTGGCTGAGGAAAGTCCACTCTCGCACAAGCTGAGATGCTTGTAGTGTTCGTGCTCGGTGAAAAAATAAGCCGAGGGATCATTGATTTGATTACGGCGAAAGAAAGAACTAAGGCAATTGCTATGCTCTAGTATTTCATAAAGTGCCACAGAAACGACTAATTTGAGAAATCAAATTATTGGAACGCAGTAAACCCCGCGAGCGGGAAACCCAAACTTTGGTAGGGGAGCTTCACACACGGAAATTGAACCAAGTGTGGGGGAAGAACAATTTGTTCTTGAGATAGATGATTACTACTTAACCACTTTTTCCTGAAGTTGTGGTTAAGCACAAAACATGGCTTATAGGGGCCTGCACCATTTTTCAGGTTGAGTGGGATCTTCCCACTCTTTTTTTATATAAAAGGGAATGAATAAAATGAAAAAATTTAATTTAATGGCAACTTGTTCTGCTGGTTTAGAAGGCTTAGTAGGAGATGAGTTGCGGGAATTGGGATACGATTCAGAAGTTAAGAACGGAATGGTTCTTTTTACTGGAACGATTACTGACATTATTAAGGCTAATTTATGGTTAAGAACTGCAGATCGAATTAAAATTATTGTGGGTCGTTTTAAAGCGACAACTTTCGACGAGTTGTTTGAGAATACTAAGAGGTTGGATTGGGAAGACCTTATCCCGATGGACGGAAAGTTTCCAGTTGAGGGACGTTCACAAAAATCAGTTCTTCATAGTGTTCCAGACATTCAAGCCATTACTAAAAAAGCAATCGTTGAGAAGATAAGTAAATTTTATCATCGTCGCACCAGATTACCTGAATCAGGTGCACTCTATCCACTTGAAGTTCGGGTTAATAAAGACGAAGTTATGGATACATTAGACACTACCGGTCCCAGTTTGTTTAAACGTGGATATCGGGTCGCAAAGGGTGAAGCACCCCTAAAAGAAAACATGGCAGCTGCTCTAATTCTTTTAACAAATTGGCATCCAGAACAAATGCCATTTCTTGATCCAATGTGTGGGTCTGGAACCATCCCCATTGAGGCGGCTTTAATTGCTAGAAATATTGCCCCGGGTTATAATCGTGAGTTCGTATTCGAACACTGGGATTGGGTGGATCCAGAACTTGTAAAGAAAGTGCGTGCCGATGCAGATTCAAAAGCTGATTATGACACTGAGTTTGATATCATGGCCTCTGATGTTAATGAAAAAATGATTAATTACGCCAAAGTAAACGCTGAGGAAGCTGGTTTACTTCATGATATTCAGTTCAAACAAGTGGCCGTTCAAGATTTTCATACCGATAAACAAGACGGGGTTTTAGTTACCAATCCGCCATATGGTCAAAGAATGGGTGATACTAAAGAAGCAGCCCAGCTTTATCATGACATGGGGAAGGTATTTATTCCTATGAAAACTTGGTCTAAGTATTACTTAACCAGTGACTTAAATTTTGAAAAAGAATATGGCAAAAAAGCCACTAAACGACGTAAATTGTATAATGGGCGAATCAGAACGGATTATTTCCAATACTGGGCTGAGCAAACTTTTAACAAGAAGGATAAGTAATTGAAAAAGAAAATCGCGATTATTGGTGGTGGAATAGTTGGTTCCACCCTTGCATATTACCTAAGTCAACTTCCAAATGCTGATGAACGAGAGGTAACGATGTTTGACGATAGTTATGGGCAAGCAACCAAAGCTGCTTCAGGAATCATATCACCATGGTTGTCGAAACGTAGAAATAAACAATGGTATAACTTAGCAAAGGCTGGAGCTAAGTTGATTCCTAAAATTGCTGATCAAACTCAAATGAATTCAGCAACTTTTAATAGTAGTGGGACCATCATTACAAGACAAGATAATAACGATTTAGATGACCTCTATGCTTTAGCTAAAAGAAGGTCTCAAACAACTCCTGAGATAGGAAACATAATGAGGTTAGATAAAAAAGAAGTGCAAAATAAAATTCCCATTCTTACGATTACTCACCCAGGAATTTTTGTTTCCGGAGGTAGTCGGATTAATGGGAATCTCTTCTGCAAGTATTTAGTTGCAATCGCCCAAAAACGAAATTTGACTCTTTATAAGGGCAGAGTGATACTTACTAGTGACCATACCATTAGTTTTAAAGATCAACTATTAAGTTTCGATCAAATTGTCATAGCTACCGGTGCTTGGGTAAAAGAAACACTTGCTCCTCTTAACATTAAAGTAAAAGTCAGACCTCAAAAGGGACAACTGGTAGAATTAAAAGTATCTGATATTCCAGCCCATGAGAACATGCCGGTGATGATGCCAGAAGGAGAATATGACTTTATTCCGCTTGGACACGGAAAATTGATTATTGGAGCTACTCACGACGATGAAAAGGGCTTTGATTTAAAAGAGGAACCAAAGGTTAATGATGAATTGCTTAATTCAGCCAAAAAATTAATTCCTACCTTGGATTATTCTGATATTATTGGTAGTAGAGTGGGAACGAGAGCTTATACAGATGACTTTGCTCCCTTCTTTGGTTCAGTCCCCAATTACAAAAAATTGTTGATCGGTAGTGGTCTTGGATCGTCGGGTCTAACTACTGGACCAATGATTGGAAAATTATTATCGGATTATATCGTTTTTGGCACTACTAAAGACTGGGATATGTACGAAAAACCAATCTCTAACTACGTTAATTAATTAGAATGAAGAGCTTGAAAAGCTAATTCGTGAGCACCTAGATTTTGAGTGTCTGGAATCCATTTAGTTAACACCATTGCGAAATGATTTTGTAATTTAACGATTTCATCAACGTATTTTTGATAATGTTTGGCGTATTGTTTATTAAGACTGTCGCTTAAAATGGAACTGTCAGTGTAGTACAGGACAGTAATATCACTTGGATGCTTGTTAATACTATTTAAATGATCACAAAGCTCTCTTAGGGCAGTGAGGCATGCTTTGAATTCACCAATATGATTATTCTTTGCTTTACATTGCTTTTTAATTTGAATTTGTTGTTTTTGATGAAGAATTAAAATTCCAATTCCACATTGATTACTTTTAGGTTTAATAGCTGCATCAGAATATAATTTATACATTAATAAATTACTCCATTCGTTTAATAAAGAGGTTTAGACTATGATAACTCAAAAGAGAAAATTTTTGTATCAACCAAATATCACTACTAGTATTATCTGCTGGAGTTGGACGTTTATTGTTTTGCTAATTGGGGTGATCATTTGGTTAGAAATAACTCACTTTCAAGAAATTACATTAGGTTTTTTTATTGTTTTTATCCTACTATCATGGATTCAAATTCATTTTAGAAAGTTAATCTTATCAAATAAGACATTAACAGTGCGGAGCGTGTTTCATCCCAAGGGGATTCAAATGAATATTAAGGACATTATTGATATTCATTCCAAAAAATTTCAATTATCTTTCAACTATAAGAATAAAAACTATAATTTTATACTTCCCAACAATTCTATCATCGAATTAAAAGAAGCTTTTAGCACTGAAGTAAAAAAATAGAGGGTGTATGAATGAAAACTGACATTGAAATATCACAGGAAAGTCAATTGGATCCGATTCAAGATATCGCAAGTAAACTTTCGATTCCCAAAAACGAAGTTGATCCATATGGAAAGTACATGGCAAAAATATCAGGTAATACTCGTGATCGACATACTAAAAAGAAACTGATTTTAGTAACTGCTATTAATCCCACTCCGGCTGGAGAAGGGAAATCCACTGTATTAATTGGTCTTGGCGATGCGTTAAATCAACTAAATAAAAAAGTTGCCATTGCTTTGCGGGAACCTTCTATGGGTCCTGTGATGGGAATGAAAGGTGGAGCAGCCGGAGGCGGATTTGCTCAAGTTGAACCAATGGTTAACATTAATCTTAATTTTACGGGAGATATTCATGCTTTAACTTCTGCTAATAATACTCTAGCAGCACTGATCGACAATTCGATTCAACAGGGAAATCCTTTACATTTAGATCCACGTAAAATTCAGTGGCACCGAGCGATGGATGTTAACGATCGTGAACTAAGAAATATGGTGATTGGACTAGGTGGATCTAAGTCCGGCGTTCCTAGAGAAGAGCATTTCGAAATCACAGCTGCAAGTGAATTAATGGCCATTTTGTGTCTATCAACTGATTTAAATGATTTAAAAGAACGTATTAAGAATATTTTAATTGGATACACTTATGATAATGAACCAGTTTTTGTTTCAAATCTGGGGGTTGAAAGTGCTTTAACAATTATTTTAAAAGATGCGATTAATCCTAATCTAGTTCAAACATTAGAACATACCCCAGCGTTTGTTCATGGGGGGCCGTTTGCTAATTTAGCTATGGGGTGTAACAGTGTTCAAGCTACTAATGTGGCTCTTAAAGTTGCTGATTATACGTTAACTGAAGCAGGATTTGGTTCTGATCTAGGTGGTGAGAAATTCATGGATTTGGTATCACCACACTTAAATGCAGATCCGAGTGCAGTCGTTATGGTTGCATCAATTCGTGCTCTAAAGTTCAATGGTGGGATTAGTAAAGAAAACTTAGCTATACCAAACGTTAAAGCATTAAAATCTGGAGTAAAAAATCTTGATCATCATATTAAGGCAATGAAATCCTTTAACAAACCAATTATCGTCGCCATTAATCAGTTTACTGATGATTCCCCTGAAGAAATTAAGTGGTTAAGTGATCATTTAAGAAAACAAGACGTTGAATTTGGTATTAGTAAGTCATTTCTTGAGGGTGGTAAGGGTTCAATTGACCTTGCTCGAAAATTAATCAAACTTGTTGAGAATAATGCATCCATTAAGCGAATTTACAATGATGAAGATTCCTTGATTGATAAAATTAATAAGGTCGCTAAAAAGATTTATGGAGCAAAGGACGTTGTCCTTTCTGGGAAAGCCATGAAGCAATTAAAGGGCATTGAAAAAAATGGATGGGATAAACTACCGATCTGTATTTCTAAAACTCAATATTCTTTATCAGATAACCCCAAAAGATTAGGCTATCCAAGTGGGTTTACTTTGCATATTACTGAATTATTGCCGAAACTAGGAGCAGGATACATTGTGGCGATGGCTGGAAAAGTAATCACTATGCCGGGATTGCCTAAGCATCCAGCTGCAGCAGAAATGGATATTGATAAAAATGAAAAAATCACCGGATTATTCTAAAAAACAAATCTTGGCATGGATATGTTTGGCACTAATGTTCTTGGTCCTTCTGATCTTTGATCAAATTTCAAAATGGTGGATTCGGATTAACGTTCCACTTGGAAAAGAAATTTCATTCATTCCTGGAGTCATATCACTGACTAATATCAATAACACTGGTGCTGCTTGGAGTTTTCTTGCTGGGGAATCTGTCATTTTTGAATTCATCGCCACTGGGGCTGTTTTGGTTTTTATGATATTTATTTACATCGAAAGATATCATATCGGATACTTGTTTGGTTTAACGTTGATGTTGGTTGGAACGATTGGTAATTTGTTAGATCGGCTGTTTTTAGGAGCAGTTACCGATATGATTCAATTAGATTTTATAAATTTTCCAATTTTTAATATAGCTGACTCCTGTGTAACGATTGGTGTGATCGTCCTGTTCTTAGTTATCGTATTAGCAAAACCTGAGAGTGAGAAAAATGCAAAATAGAGAATTTAGAGCTGATAATGAAAACGAGCGACTTGATAAATTGGTTTCGGATCACTATGAAGATTTAAGTCGTAGTCGTGCAAATGAATTGATCAAGGATCATTTAATTTTAGTTAATGGTGATACTAAAAAGCCGAAATACCAATCCCAAAATAATGACCTCATTCAAATTTCTATCCCTGAGCCTAAACAAATGAATTTAGTACCAGAAAACATTAAGCTGGATATTATTTATGAAGATGATCAGGTGATTGTGGTCAACAAACCACAAGGTATGGTAGTCCATCCAGCTCCCGGTCATCCTGATCATACGTTAGTTAACGCGCTGTTATATCATACAAAATTATCTTCTATTAATGGAACAGTCAGACCAGGAATTGTTCATCGCATTGATAAGGATACTTCTGGATTGTTGATGGTAGCTAAGACCGATATTGCTCATAGATCATTGTCCAAACAACTAAGGGAAAAAACTAATCGCAGAAAGTATTTAGCGTTGGTTCATGGTAATATTAATGAAGAACGCGGTACCATTGATGCTCCGATTGGTAGATCTTTTAAAGACCGCAAGAAACAGGCAGTAATTCCCGGCGGAAGGAATGCCATCACTCATTTCCACGTTCTTGAACGGTTTGGTGGGAAATATACTTTAGTGGAATGTCAGTTAGAAACCGGAAGAACTCATCAAATTAGAGTCCATATGAAATATATTGGTCATCCACTCGTTGGCGATCCACTTTATGGACCTAAAAATACCATTAAAGGGAAAGGACAGTTTTTACATGCTGCTGAACTGGGATTTAAACATCCAGTTACACATGAAGAACTCAATTTTAAAGTTCCAGCACCACCAATTTTTCAAAAAACAATCGATCAATTAAGAAAACAGTATTCTGATATCAGTTAAGGAGTGACATTTATGGCAAAAGAGAAAGTTGTAGTTGATGGCATGGCCATGCAACGTGCTTTGACACGAATCACTTATGAAATTATTGAGAAAAATAAAGGTATCAACGACTTAGTTTTAGTTGGTATTAAGACTCGTGGAGTTTATTTGGCAAGAAGAATTGCTAAACGCTTGGAAAAACTTGAAAATGCTAAAATTCCGGTTGTGGAACTAGATGTAACCAAATATCGTGATGACTTAAAGAACCGAAAAACAAAGCCTAATCCAACTAATAATGATGGGGTAGACATTAATAATAAAAATGTAATCCTAGTTGATGATGTGTTATACACTGGCCGGACTGTCCGGGCAGCATTAGGAGCAATCAATGAAATGGGAAGACCGAAGAGAATTGGTTTAGCTGTATTAGTTGATCGTGGTCATCGTGAACTACCAATTCGGGCTGATTTTGTTGGGAAAAATATTCCTAGTTCAAAGGACGAAAAAGTTAATGTCTTGGTTTCAGAAATTGATGATCGTGATTCTGTCGAAATCGTTTCTAACAAGTAAGGGACCTTCATTATGACTAAAAGATATTTAATCCTAAATGATGGCACTTCATTTGTGGGAAAATCGATGGGGGCTGAATCAACCGTAACGGGCGAGATTGTTATGAATACGAATCTTAATGGCTACCAGGAATCAATCACAGATCCAATTTATCACAATCAAATCGTGGCATTCACACAGCCTTCAGTTGGAAATATCGGAATCAATCGAAAAAACTATGAGTCTATTTTGACATCAGCTAAGGGTGTGGTTGTTCATCATAGTGAAGATATTTCAACTAGTTACTTAAAAAATATATCTTTAGATACATTTCTTAAGCAACGTAATATTCCGGGGATAACTGCAATTGATACTCGTTATCTTTTGAAATACATTATGGCACATGATATTTCAAAAGCGAGTCTCGTTGATGTTAATGATGAACATGCATTTGATCAGTTAAATGCAGCCGTTTTAAATAATCAGCAGATTCAACAGGTTGCCACACCCAAACCTTATTTGGTCCCTGGGAATGGCAAAACCGTTGCGGTACTTGATTTTGGCTTAAAAGAAGGGATTATTCGTCAATTATCTCAAAGGAATTGCAATGTAATTGTGCTTCCCTTTGACACTTCATACCAAGAAATCATTGATCTTGACCCAGAAGGAATTATTTTATCAACAGGGCCTGGATCTCCGCACGAAATTGATGAAAGTGTTTTAAAGACGATTGCTAAATTAGAACAGGCACTTCCAGTTTTTGGTATGGGATTAGGGCATGAATTGTTAGCTATGGCTAATGGAGCCAGTGTTTATCGAATGAGACTTGGACACCATGGAAGCAATCATCCCATTCAAAAAATTATTACTAATCAAATTATTTATGCTAATCAAGCTCAGGATTATGCCGTAGATCCAAATTCTATCGACACATCAAAACTAATTGTGACATACATAGACTTAATCAATGGAACAGTTCAGGGAATTAGGCACCGTGACTATCCAAGTTTCTCAGTTCAATTTTCTCCGGATGGGTCTAGTGGTCCAACTGACAGTATTGACTTATTTGATGAATTTCTAGAAAGTATCACAGCTCATGGGAGATAGCCTAATGAAAGACGATATCAAAAAAATCTTAATAATCGGAGCAGGACCGTCTGGAATTGGTCAAGAATGTGAGCTTGATTCCGCTGCATTTCAAGCACTAAAGGTTTGGAAGAAACTTGGGATTACTACTTTTCTTTTGGATAATAATCCATATTCAGTAATATTACAGGAAATGAATCCTGATAATGTTTCCATTAAACCTGTTAATACTGAAAATGCTAAACATGTTATTGAAACAGAGAACATTGATGCAGTTACCTCAGTTTTCGGCGGAGTTAATGCACTAAAGGTTATTCAACGCTTAAATAAAAATGGAATATTAAAAGAAAATAATGTAAAAATTATTGGTTTAAATGATGATAATATTGATCTGTTTAACAATGAAAATCGATTGAATCAAAGATTAAAAGAATATGGGATTCCCACCCCTGATTATTATATTGTTGATAATTTTGATGATTTAAGGAATGTAATTGATAAAATTTCATTTCCAATTTCTGTTAGACCGTTAGATCCTAAAGTTCGACAACAACGGTTGATTTTTCAAAACATGGAACAAATAACTAACGATGCTGATACCATCTTTGAGGAGTCAAAGTCTAGTAAATGCCTAATTGAACGGGAAATTGTCGGCTACAAAGAAGTTGGAACGGTTTCACTGCGTGATACAATGGGGACAAAATTGATGGTATCTTCTTTAGAAGATATGAATCCAGTCGGAGTGAACTCAAATGATTCGGTCGTTTATACCCCGGCACAAACTTTAAGTGATACCCAGATTCAAATGATGCGATCAATTTCATTTCAGGTCATGGACGTTTTGGGAATCAAGGGCGTTTGTCATGTACAATTTGCTCTGAATACTGAAACAAATGATTGTTTTGTTCTAAAGGTAAATCCTAGTTTTAACATGAGTACTACCTTAGCAGCAAGATCAACGGGATATCCAATTGCCTTAGTTACCTCACAATTATTATTAAATTATCCAATTACTAAAATTAAGTTACCAGCACGTTTTCATAAATTTACGACGGTGCTTCAACCAATCAGTGATCATATCACGGTAAAAATCCCCATCTGGCCGTTTGAGCAATTACCTGATGCTGATTCACGACTTGGAACTAAAACCAAATCCATTGGATCAGTAATTGGGGTAGGTCGTAGTTGCGAAGCCGCTTTGTTAAAGGCCATTAGAAGTTCGCAATCGAGTCCAAAAGATGTTTTGCCAAGTTATTCTGAACTTTCCGAAGATGAACTAATTTCACAATTAATTCACCCAACCGATATCCAACTCCCAATTCTATTTGAAGCCCTCTCACGTCATTATAGTATTGAAGATTTACAAGAATTGACCAAAATTGATCAATTTTTCTTTGTGATCATGGCAAATATTGATAAAAGTCGATCGTATATTTTTAAACACCAAAATGACGCTAAAGCTTTCAGGTTAGCTCATGAAATGGGATTTGGTGATGGAATGTTGTCATCCATTTGGCATACAGATATCAATCAACTTCGTCAAAAGGATTCTTATAAAACCTATAAAATGATCGAACCAACGGCTGGAGAATTTCCCGAAAAAATTAATTCCTTTTATGCTAGTTATGAAATTGACAACGAATCTAATCAAATCGGGAATAACACCGCACTAGTAATTGGAAAGGGTAGAAATAAAATTGGCCCCAATATTGCTTCTGATTTCTATACTAGTGAAATATTAATTCAACTTAAAAAGATTGGATTTGACACTGTAATTTTAAATAATAATCCTAATTCTGCCTCCTTAGCGCCAATGATGAGTGACAAGCAGTACATTGAACCAATTCAACTGGGAGAAATTTTAGACGTCATTCAAACTGAGAAACCCCAATACGTCTTTCTGCCGGGTAATCGTCACTTCCTAATTCGTGAACTTAGCAAGTATCATGATTTCAAGTTGGTGGTTTTACCACCAAATCAAAAAGATGCAGTTTGGTATGGATCTCATGTTGATTTTGCGTTTGATTTATTAGTAACGGAGAACAAAATAGTTCCAATTTCAACCGTGGGGTTTAAATCCGGTGATGGAAACGATGACGATATCAGTCTTCAAACAGATTATTATGTTCCTTATGGTAAAGATGTTTTGAACGTGGAAGGGCTAGTTGAACGAGCTAAGGTAGCGGTGAAAAATCAGAGTCTTCATGGACTAGTTCAGGTTCTTTTTTACAGGGATCAAGACAAGATTAAAATTACTGGTGTGAGACCACTTCGAATTACCGAGACCGTTCTTTTAAATATGTCCACTGGAATTAACTGGATTGGGGTGCTGGTCAGGATGGCCACCGGACATTTAAATATTGATAAAATTGTAAATACCGTTCCCAAAATTGATTCTTCAACACACTTTACGGTGATGCAGGCTTCTTTCCCATTTAAGCAACTTGGAGTGTACGATTATCAAAAAGACCGATCACTCGAGTCAGGGGCTAAATTATCAATTGGTCATACTATTAACGAAGCAACCAACAAGTTATTGAAGTAAAAAAACAAGATACTAATTAGTATCTTGTTTTTTACTATTCTCTCTTAAATGTTTAACAATTGCTTCCGTTGGCGTTACGTAAATCGTATTTTGCCCCCGATAGGTAACAAAACCGGGTTTCCCTCCATTGGGCTTTTTTACAGCTTTTACTTTAACGTAATCAACTGGCACGTTGGCAGATGCTCGTGCTTTGGAAAAATAAGCAGCCAGTTCAGCAGCTTGAAGAATTGTCTGTTCAGTTGGATTGAAAGATCTAATTATTACATGAGATCCGTGGATATTTTGGACATGAAGCCAAGTATCACGTTTATCTGCTGTCCGAAGGGTAAGTTGATCATTTTGTAAATTATTTTTACCAACCAAAATTATCTCACCATCATCTGAGACAAACTTTTCAGGTTTGCTAACTTTAGTTTTATGATGTTTACTGTTACCTTTTTTTGGCTTCCTAATGTATCCACCATTTTTTAATTCTGTCTTAATGTCATCTAAATCACGTGGATCCGCGATTTCAATTTGGGATTCAATACTCTCAAAATAATCAATTTCATCCTGACATTCCTTGATTTGCTTAACTACATATTCCTTTGCATTTCGCTTTTTATCGTATTTTTTAAAGTATTTTTGAGCATTTTCAGAAGCTGAGAGGGAAGGATCTAGTGAGATAATGATCTCCTTATTATTATTGTAAAAATTGGGTAGTTTAATCTCTTTAGATCCAACTTTAACTTGATTTAAATAAGTCATTAAAATCTCACCTTTAACCCGTAGGTCATCTGCATGCTCAGATTCTTCTAAGGTATTTTGTAATTTTTTAAGCTTTTTCCGATTCTTTTTTAATTCATTTTTGGTAATTCGAATTAATTGTGACCCTTGTTCTCGAACTCGCTCACGTTGAACCTTAGTTTGGTAATATTCATCTAACATTTCGCTTAAAGTTTTAAATCTTTTATCCGGCTGAATGCCGATATATTGAAATGCTGAAAATTGTAATTTTCCCTTCATATCATCTCCAATAATAGGTTCTGGATTTTCGAAATGATTAAAAAATTTCCAATATTTTTGTTTTAAAGTTGATCCAGATACATGAAGGGCACTTGCGAGCGCATAGGACGTATCAGTCCCAAGTCCTTGAAGATATTTACGTAATTGAGTAGCAAATACATCTACATTTGGAAACTCACGATTGATTTTTTCAATTTGTGTAAATTCTTTTTTGTTAACTTGAAATGGATCAACCAGATCTTGTTTTGGGGGTTGAATATATTTAGATCCTGGAAGAATGGTTCGGTATCGATTTTGAGCAGATGAAATTCTTCTAACTGAATCAATTATTGATGAATCTTTAGCTTGAACTAAAATGATGTTACTATGACGTGCCATTACTTCAATGACAAGGACTAATTCCTCAATATCACCTAATTCATTCCTTGTATTAAAATGAATGTGAATAATCCGATCATTGTTTACTTGATGAATTTTGCTAATAAAACTTCCACTTAAATGTTTTCTTAACGTCATTGCAAAGTTAGTTGGAACTTTCGGATTTGTAAAAGGGACGTTTGTAATTTGTACTCGAGCGTATGAGGGATTCGCTGATAATAATAACTGATAATTATTATGATTAGAACGAATAGTTAAAATAATTTCATTAGGGTAGGGCTCGTTTATTTTTGAAACACGTCCGTTTAGTAATTTGTTATTTAATTCATGACTCATTGCATGTGTAAATGATCCGTCAAATGACATATATAACACTCCTTTTTGCTTCATTGTCCAGTATAACTTATATTGTTGAGTGGTAGCACATAAATATTAAATCCGTAATCTTGTATTAGGCAATTAATGGTATAATATTTTACGGAGGAATATCAATGAAAAATAGTTTAACTGCTCTTAGAGTTGTTGGAAAAATGCATCAACAACAGCTCCAAGCTCTTACCAAAAAATCAAATCTTACTATTTCAGAATGGCAATTGTTAATTGCCATTGATGATGGCTATACGACCCAAGAATCGCTTTCTAAGTCAATGAAATTAGATACATCAACTTTATCGCGACAATTGAAACGATTAGTTGTAAAAGAAATGATTCAAAAGAAAGCCATTGGGCAGGATAAACGCCAGTTAATATACAGTATTACTGATAAGGGTAAGAAGACATGTCATCAAATTAGTAATGACTACGAAGATCTTTCCACACAAATTTTTAATCAGTGGACTGATGAAGAAAAGAATCTTTTAAAGATTCTCCTCAATCGATTAGAAACAAGTATGAAGAAAATCCGTAAATAGGTTAGGTGAAAGAAATGAAGACAGCGATTGTTACTGATAGTACATCGTATTTATCTAAGGAAGATATCAAAAAATATAATGTTCATATTATTCCAATCTCCGTAATCTTCAACGGTAAAAGTTACCGCGAAGGAATTGACATTACAAATAAGGAATTCTACCAAAAGCTTAAAGAGTCACCCAAATTACCGACGACTTCACAGCCGCCAATTGGAGCACTAATTGAAGAATATAATAAATTAGCTGACGATGGTTATGATGCAGTGATTAGTATTCATTTAGCTTCAACCATTTCTGGCATGTATCAAGCAGTTTGTAATGTAGCCAAAATGATGGATAACATCAAAATTTATCCTTTTAATTCTGGAATTACTGTTGATCCAATGGCTGCTTTAGTGAAATATGCAGCTAATTTAGCACAAAATAATGTTCCTCCAGAAGAAATTATTCAAAAACTTAAACTTCTTCGGTCAACCATTGATGAGTTAATTGTTGTCGATGATTTAGATAACCTAGTTAAGGGTGGGCGTTTATCAAATGCAACAGCGTTTGTAGGTGGACTATTAAACATAAAGCCCATTTTAACTTTTGATAACCAAACTGATGAGATCGTAGCATTTGATAAGGTTCGTTCTAAGAAAAAGGCACTTAAACGTGTTGAAGATTTATTTTCTCAAGCAGTATCAAAAGCCAATTATCCAATTGAAGTTGCTGTAATTGATGCCAATAACCCCAAAGAAGCTGATGTTTGGCAGAAATCCATTCAAGAAAAATATCCAAATATGAAAGTTACCCGCGGATCATTCGGACCAGCAATTGGAACCCATTTAGGTAGCGGAGCTCTTGCATTGGGATGGATCAAAGATATTAATAGATAAAATAAGTTGGAAATTAAAGAACACCAAAAATGGTGTTCTTTTTAATATATATTTATAGAGGGAAACACTTAATTATTTATTCTTTTTTCTAGTTTACATAATATATATTATACGAAGTAGACTTAATATTAATAAAAGACCAATTCATACTTATTTTAGATTATCATCATTTGTATAACTTTAAATTGATTTTGCAACTTCATCATTTGGATTCACAATAATTTGATCTGACTGTAGATTCATCTACTTTTAAAAGTTTTCGCGAGTAATTCTTGATCGTTACTATCGTTTCCAAACGCAATCTAGTTTCTAATAGTTGCTATCGGTTATAATTCTTAATGTACTGAATTTGTTAATATTTTGAGCTGTCAGATCAATATTCTTTTCGCCAAAATGACGTATTTTGTTTAATGAATACTGTATTTTATCAATTAAGTCACTATTTATGTCCAATAAAATGATTTTAACGGCTTTTTTGATTGATGAGATAGCTACATTTTCAGCTAATTGATTTGAGTCTAGTTGCTTAAATATTTGATTTAAAGCGCTTACTTTATCACTGTAATTCCAATTATCATCAATTATGTAATTTAAATCGTATTTTTTAATGATATTTTTAGTCAATTGTATATCACAATTACTAATGGGTTTTATTGAATAAGTATGACCATTTCTTGATACAAGCGCCCCGTTTGCACCTACTAATGTCTTATTTTTAAATGTTGGTACGCTTGAAATTAGATGTCTGATTGGCCTGGTTGAATCAAAGATAATTTCATTACGTTTTGCTAGTTGTTTAATTGCATTTACAATTTCTGAATTTATTTCAACACCATTAAAGCTCAACGTTCCGTCAACATCAAAGTTTTATTTAAATAGTTTCTATACTCAATGATACGCTATTAATGAGTGCTTTTAAATAATCCTCATTATTGGCTTGTTTTCAAAAAAATAACAACAGCATTTGTTGTTATTTCATCGATTAAGCTTTTGATTATTTTCAGTGGTTAAACCGGTCTAATCTAAATGGTTCTAAGTTATAAGAATTTGATTTTCCAAGAGCTTGATCACTTAATAGTTTACCAAGTACACTGGAAAATTTGAATCCGTGTCCACTTAATCCAGTTACAATTTGAATCTTATTCATGGATGGAATGCGATCAATAATAAAATCACCGTCAGGAGAAAGATCATACGAACATGTACCACCATGGTCAATACCATCAGTCCCTGTCAAATGATGCTTTAGTAATGGATCGATTTCATCTAAATCTTCAGAATAATCGCCAAAATTGCCCCTTTCTTTTCTATTTTTAATCTTTTGACCACCCTGGTGACGTCCAATTTTAATGGTGCCATTACTTCCTGGGAAACCGTAATACTGAATAGCATCTGCAAGTTCTACCGTAAAAGCTGGGAACCCTTCATTTTCATTTAAACCGTTATCGGCGACGTTAAACCATGCAAATACTTTTCTTGTTGGCGTGATTGGTAAATTTGGCAATAGTTGTTTGACCCAGGTTCCTACTGATAAAATGACATTTTTGGCATAAAAAGTATAATCTTGTGTTTTAATCTTAACAATTCCGTTGTCTTGCTGATCAATCTTTCTAACAAAACTATCAAAGCTTTGGGTAACGCCATTATTTTTAGCACCTTCGATATATGTTTTAATAATTTCCTCTGATTCTAAATACCCTGCACCTGGCTCTAAAATCCCTTCGTATTGGTCGTTAAAATTCCAGTTATGCCATTGATCGTGAATTTCAGTTGAAGTATAAGGAACAATATCAATATCATAGTCATTGGCAGATGCTTTGATATTATTTAAAAATGCTGAATCTTTTGGCCCAACGGTCAGAACGCCAGTTTTATGGAAAAGACGTTTGCCCGTCTGTTTCTGGAGTTTATCCCATAATCTTTGAGCTTCTAGTAGTAGCGGGATATACTTCTCTCCCTCACCATAGGCATGCCGGATAATTCTAGTCTGCCCGTGATGTGATCCTAGTGTATGTGGGGGTTTAGCAATATCTAGCTCTAAAATATTGCTATTATTTTGACTGGCGTAATATCCTGCCGCCGAACCAACTGATCCTGTTCCAATGATTGCTAAATCAAAAATATTATCAGACATATTATGCCTCCGTTGTTTTATTATATTAAAAGAAAATACAAAAAAGCTCTTGAAACAAAAGTTTCAAGAGCTTGGACGAATAAACGCGGTACCACCGAGCCTTGATTGTCAGTTTTCTGCCAATCCTCAGTAACATTGCTAATTATATCTAGAATAAATTAAGCAGTGTATAGCGCTCTAATGGACGCCATCCAAATATGACTTGTAAATAACTTGTCTATATATGCTCCAAGACCATTTTCCTAAATGCCAATATGCAAGCATCTCAGCGTCGCTTGCTTTCTGTATCATGGTTGATTCAGTACTCATCTTTTCTTAGCATTTTCTTTAGACAGTACATTATGCTTAACCAACGTTTTTGTCAATAATAATTAATAAATAATTTTTAAAAATTTACTGATGACTAATTCAAATCCCCATCAGCAATCTTTTCAAGCATTGGTCTTGAAGGAATGAAAAACGTTTGACCAGTCAATAAGGTTGAGAACGTTAACAAGAAATCATCTTCATCAACCATCTGTTGAAGCATGCCCTTAATGACGTGCCAGTATCGTGAATACGCAATAAAGTAAGTTCCTGTATCATTGTTAGCAGGATCAGAATAAGGAACATTCATCCTGACAATTTTTTGTTCAACTCCGTCAACGGATGTGTTTGAAGTTACATTATGGGCATTTTTAAATTTTTCTTCATCTGGTAATTCTAAGTCAGAAAATTTTTCTCTCCCGATGGCTTTATCTTGAGTAGTAGTATCTAGGTGATTCCAATAGTCCATGTTATGATGCCATTTTTGTGCAAAAGCATATGAACCATTGATAAATTCAGGATCTTCATCACCAATAAGCGCGTATGGAGCAACATCTTCAACTTGTGGAACTTCAGTCCCATCAATGAAACCGATGATAGCTCTTCCCTCTAAATATCTAAAACCATGAGTTTCGTTCACTACTTTAGTAAAATCTCTTAAAAAGAGCATGAATTGAGTAGTAACTTCGTATACAACGGCTTCAGTATTAGCACGAATATGAAGAAAGATGTCTCCTTCAGACGATGGCATCGAATAGTTTGGACCTTTAACACCAGTAAAATCTTCTAATTCTTTAGGTTTATTAGCCTTCGGAAACAAGTAGCCCCAAGCTTTGCTACTAAAGCCAATGGCAACTCTAAGGTTTGCTTTAGGTTCTCTAATTCTCATTGATCTAATAATAGATTGTGAACGATCAGCAAAATCTTGGATTCCTTCTTGAGCCGCCTTTTGATCTTTTCTAGTTAGCTCTAAAGTGGCAAATTCAACGTTTTCACCGGTATCTTTCCAAACGTCTTGCGATTTATTTGGTCTTATCTTTTCTTCAGTCATTATAATACCTCCCAGAATATACTCAGTATTAGTATGAGATTAGAATCACTTTATTACTAATCTCATACCACTTTTATTTTACTACATATAACTAGTCATTAAAAAAGAATGTCAAATTGGCATTCTTTTTGTTAACTTATTTACTTCTTCCAATGATCATCAATGAATTTTTTCCGTCCGCCACTTTCTTCGATGGCGTATCGAAGTGGATTCTTCTTGTAGAAGTCTTGATGATAGTCTTCAGCCGGATAAAACGGTTGAGCGTCTTCAATTTTCGTTACAATTGGTTCATCAAACTCGCCACTATTTTCTAACTCTTTCTTAGATTCTTCAGCAATTTTACGTTGTTCGGGACTATTCACGTAAATTACGGGACGATAAGAATCACCACGATCTTGGAATTGTCCCATTGCGTCGGTTGGGTCAGTTTGATGCCAATAGATTTCAACTAATTTTTTATATGAAATGATGCTCGGATCAAAAGTAATTTTAACTGCTTCTGTGTGACCGGTAGTACCTGAAGCAACTTGCTCATAAGTTGGATTTGGGACATGACCACCTGTGTATCCAGATACAACGGAAATAATTCCTGGCATCTGATCAAATGGTTGGACCATGCACCAGAAACAACCACCGGCAAAAATTGCTGTTTCTTTTTTATCATTCATTAATAAAGACCTCTATTTCAGTTATTTGTATTATTCAACAAACTTTTTGTATTTGCCATACCCTTCTTCGTCCATCTTATCATAAGGGATGAACTTAAGAGCGGCAGAATTAATACAGTAACGTAAACCACCCTTATCTTGCGGTCCATCTGGAAAAACATGTCCTAGATGGGACTTAGAGTCTGCGCCACGAACTTCTTGTCTAATCATACCAAAAGAAGTATCAGTATCATTATTTAATTCGTCTTCACTAATTGGTTTAGTAAATGATGGCCAGCCACAACCAGCGTCATACTTATCAGCAGAACTAAATAATGGCTTACCATTTACAACATCAACATAGATTCCCTTTTTATAAAAATCATCATATTTGCCAGTAAATGCAGGTTCAGTTCCAGCATTTTGAGTTACGTTGTACTGCTCAGGTGTTAAGCGGTTTCTCAAATCATCTTTATTATTTTCAGCCATAATATAAACCTCCTATTTGTTTCTATATTTAATTTATATCTTATCCAATTAAATAGCAAACAATTTGTTTTAAACCAAAAAATCCACAATTAAGTGGATTTTTTATAACTATTCTTTTTCTAATGCATCAGTTAATGGGGGAACAACTTGCTTTTTTCTAGAAACGACTCCAGGCAAATTCATAATGTCATCATCATTGAATTTGTTATCAAAAGCTTGTTCGACCACACTCTTTGGTTCCCCAACAACAATTAGTTCTGAATTACTATCAAGAATGTTGGTTACAAGCACTAAGAATAAATCATAGCCCTTATCCTTAGATTCAGCCTTCATAGCTTTCTTAATATCATCAGCACGTTTGGTAATATCATCTAAATCGACAACGTTAATTTGGTCGATCCTGACATTCTTACCACCTAATGTAAATGACTTAGCATCTCCGTCAATAAGCTGTTGATCAGTTTTTGCGTCAACGTTAGTCCCGGCCTTAAGCATTTTAACGCCATAATCTTCGTAATCATCGATTCCGGCAATGTCAGCTAAAGCTTTGAGTGCATCGCGATCAAAATCAGTAGTAGTCGGTGATTTTAACAATAAAGTGTCAGAGATAATAGCTGACAACATTAAACCGGCTAATTTCTTGGGAATTTTAATACCCTCTTCTGAAAACATCTTAGTAATAATTGTACTGCAGCATCCATAAGGTGCAGCACGATAATACAAAGGTGCAGCAGTGTTAAAGCCATTAATTCGGTGATGATCAACAACATCAGTTACGGTTAATTGATCAATATCACTTACACTTTGTTGAGGTTCGTTGTGGTCGACTAGCATTACTTTATCAACTTCAGGTTTTGCACGTTCAATCACACGTGGTGCCTTAGTATCAAAGTAATCAAGCACATACTTAGTTTCAGCATTGGGATTGCCTAAAGCGACTGCTTCTACATCATACCCGTCTTGTTTCTTCAAATATGCGAGTGCCATTGCAGCCACAATTGCATCCGTATCCGGTACTTTATGTCCAAAAACTAGTTCTTTACTCATGATTCTCTCTCCTCTTTTTCCATATTTCCAAGAGTCTCTGACGATCTCTAACTTCTATATTAATACTACTTAAGTATACATCTTTAGCCTGCTCATATTCTCCTACAAAACCACTAAATTCGTCAAATAATTTATTTAACCGCGGAATACCATCTTTAGTATCACGATAGACGGCAACGGCTTGAAGAGAAAAATCAGGAATAATATCAGTATAATAAGTATTCTTTTGAGCCATTTTAGTTCGATCACGTGTCATCATAAAGGTCTTCGGTAGAATGGTATTTAACCCAGATGATAAAGCAAATTCTATGATTTGTACTGGTCTTGTAAAACATGCTTCCATTTTTGGCATTTCATAGCGCTTGGCGCTGTAAATGTTCTTTAAAAATTGATTAAAGTAATAACCATTGGGAAAACCTACCATTGGCCCAACAACTTTTTTAAGATTAATTTTACTTCCAATTTTACTTTTATCATGATGAACATAGCACAAAGTATCGTGAGTAATCGGTTTAATGGCCATTCCCTTCCAATTATGCAATTTCTCGTTTGGTAGGTACATAATGGCTAAATCAATTCTTCCACTTTCAAGATCAGAGATTAATGTTTGTTGAGTCAACATGTACATTTCAATTCGCAAATCTGGATTCTTCTCATAGAAATATAGGGCAAAATTTTCAAATATTTCATCTTCAATTGCAGAAAGAATTCCAACCTTAATTGTTCCACGGATTGAGCTTGAATATGATTCAATTTCATCAGTAGCATTATCAAGGATTCCATATACTTCCTCGGTAGCATTTTTTAAAGTATAACCCGCATCGGTTAAATGAATTTGTTTACCAACAGAATAAAATAAGTTAGCATGGAGCTTATTTTCTAATTTTTTAATTTGTTGGGATAGTGCAGGCTGTGTAATTCCTAAAATACCCGCAGCTTTTGTATAGTTCAGCGATTCAGATAATTGTAAGAAATATACCAAAGCCTTGGATGAAAATAATGATTCCCTCTTAGATTCTCTCAAAACTAATACCTCGCACTAACATTTATTATTATATTGTGTATATTATCACGAAATCACTATATTTACTATAGCAAATTATCAACTTGAGATTGTTTTAAAGTGTCATGGGCAATTAAAATTGGAGTTCCAATCATCTTCGTATTCATTACGGACGACCCGTTTGATAAACGACCTGACGTACCATAGTCACCCAAGACCACTTCGTGTGAAGTCGCGTGATCAGTATAAATTTTAAGCGTTTCATCACTAGAATCAATTTTGATAAAATCAGCTAACAGATTACTTTTGGTTTTAAATTCCTTTAAGACTTTAATTCCTTTTCGTGCGCGGCTAGTCACTGGAATGTCGCTTACTCTCATCTTTTTAAAGTTCCCATTTTGGAAAACAACTCCAATTTCAGACTCATCATTTACAAATTGCATGTTAACGACGTGATCATCATCAGCTAAACTAATTGCCTTCACTCCTGTGGTCCTCGGACCATTCAACGAAACTTCCTGCAAGTCGTATCTAAGGGCCATTCCCTTTTCTGTCATCAATAAGACACTACCAGGATCTTCAACCCGATTGTATGAGACATTGACTACTTTTGATAGCGGTTCCTTCAATTTTTCATACATTGCAGCGCGACTTTTATAGGTACGACTGGGAAGTAATTTACTAAATTCAGTGCGCTTAATATGGCCAGCACTAGTTGTAATTACAAATTCACCATCTTGTTTACTTAGATCAGAGAAGTCATAAACCGCAATGATTTTTTCATTGGCATCAAGCCCATTCATTCTTGAGATATGTTCTCCCGTGTCTTTCCACTTAACGTCTTCGACTTCATAAACACGGCGATAAATCATATTACCCTTGTCAGTGAACATAAACAGCGAATCACGAGTGTTTAATTCATTTAGGTAAACGGCATGGTCATCGTCTTTTAAGCCGTTATCAGTGATCTCAGACGCATTAAATGAGCGAAGACTACTGCGTTTTAGATAACCATCATTACTTACCATTACCATTACATTTTCGTCCGGAAGCGTAACTTCCTCACTAACTTCCAGATTTTGAATTTTGTCTTCAATTTTAGTACGACGTGGATTACGGTAACGTTTTGCAATATCTCTAAGTTCGCTTCTTAAAACAGAGTCAAGTTCATCTGGACTTGCTAAAATAGTCTCATATTCAGCAATTTTAGCTGCCAAATCAGCGTTTTCTTTTTTTAATTCAGTAACATCTGTATTAGTTAAACGATACAATTGTAAGGCAACAATCGCATCCGCTTGTTTTTCGGAAAAATCGTATTCAGAAATTAAATTATTTCGTGCATCTTGTTTATCTTTACTAGCACGAATGGTTTTAATCACCTGGTCTAGGATTGATAATGCCTTAATCAAACCCAAGACAATGTGTTGTCGTGCATTGGCTTTATCTAAATTAAATTTAGTTCTTTTAGATATAACATCGCGTTGATAATCCAAGTAAGCAACTAAGATTTCTTTTAGAGAAAGCCTTTTTGGTGCCATATTGCTAATAGCAACGACATTAAAATTATACGAAATTTGCAGGTCAGTATTTTTGAACAAGTAATTTAAGATACTAGTACTATCAACGTCCCGTTTCAATTCAATTGCAATCGTCAATCCTTCGCGATCTGATTCGTCTCTTACTTCGGCAATTCCATCGATTTTTTTGTTGATCCTAACTTCGTCAATTTGTTTGACTAATTGAGCCTTATTAACTTCATAAGGAATTTCGGTTATCTTGATCATCTGTTTATTTCCACGTAATGCTTCGATTGAAGTTTTAGAACGGATCATGATGCGTCCCTTACCAGTTTCGTAGGCCTGTTTAATTCCGTCAAGTCCCTGAATGATTCCGCCAGTTGGAAAGTCTGGTCCTTTAACGTACTTCATCAGACTATCAAGTGTGGCATTTGGATGCTTTTGTAGATAAATTAATGCATCAATTACTTCACCGAGATTGTGTGATGGGATTTCGGTGGCATATCCCGCTGAAATTCCAGTAGCACCATTTACTAGTAAGTTAGGAAATCTAGAAGGAAGAACGACAGGTTCATACTCCGTATCATCAAAGTTTAAAACCCAATCAACGGTATCCTTATCGATATCCCGCAACATTTCATCTGATATTTTACTTAAGCGAGCTTCTGTGTAACGCATGGCTGCTGGAGGGTCACCATCCATTGAACCATTGTTTCCGTGCATCTCAATCAACGGTTCCCGTAGTTTCCAGTCTTGACTCATACGAACCATAGCTTCATAGATTGAACTATCGCCATGAGGATGAAAATTACCCATGACGTTACCAACTGATTTAGCTGCTTTTCTAAATCCTTTAGAAGAAGTATTGCCATCCTTATTCATGGCATACAAAATCCGTCTTTGAACGGGTTTAAGTCCATCACGGACGTCTGGCAATGCTCGCTCTTGAATAATTGATTTAGAATAACGACTAAACCGTTCGTCCATAACTTCTGAAAGAGTTAAATCTTTAATTTTAGATCTATGTGCCATTTCATCACCTCCAAGCTAATTTTTCTCAGTATTATCTAAAATACTTCCGTCTTCTTCGAGATTAAATTGAACGTTATTTTCAATCCATTTTCGACGTGGTTCTACTTTATTACCCATTAAAGTTGATACTTGTCGTTCTGCATCAGCTGCATCATCGATTCGAACTCGAATTAAAGTCCTTTTGGCAGGATCCATCGTAGTTTCCCATAATTGATCCGCGTTCATCTCGCCCAAACCTTTGAAACGCTGTAACGAATATCCTGATTTAAAATCTTTAATGTCTTGATCACGTTCTTCATTGGTCCAAGCATATTCTACTTTGGATCTCTTCCCCTTACCATGTTGCAATTTATAAAGTGGCGGTAATGCAATATATACCTTACCTGCTTCAATCATTGGCCGCATGTATTTATAGAAGAAAGTTAAAAGGAGGATCTGAATGTGGGCACCATCATCGTCCGCATCTGTCATGATAATAATTTTGTCATAATTTGATTCCTCGATCTTAAAATCAGTTCCTACACCCGCTCCTACTGTGTAGATAATCGTACTAATTTCCTCATTTTTCATAATATCGGGAAGTTTAGCACGTTCAGTGTTTAGAACCTTCCCACGTAACGGTAAAATTGCTTGATGCTTTCGATCTCGTCCTTGCTTAGCGGAGCCTCCGGCCGAATCTCCTTCAACTAGAAATAATTCGTTTTCACTCGTATCTTTTGACTGAGCTGGGGTCAGTTTCCCAGAAAGGAGTCGTTCTCGTTTCTTTTTCTTTTTACCGTGTCGACTTTCTTCCCGAGCCTTTTTAGCAGCCTCACGCGCTGTGCGCGCATTGGTGGCCTTTTTAATCAAAGTTTTAGCAAAGTCACTATTTTCCATGAGGTAATAAAGTAATTGTTCTGAAACAACACTATCAACAACTGACCTTGCAATCGGGGTTCCCAACTTTTCTTTAGTTTGACCCTCAAATTGGAGCAGTTCTTCAGGTACTTTTAACGCTACGACAGCAGTTAACCCCTCACGAACATCGTTTCCCTCCAGGTTCTTGTCTTTATCTTTTAATAAATCAACTTTTCTAGCGTATTCATTGAAGGACTTGGTCCATGCACTCCTAAAGCCGGCTTCATGACTCCCACCGTCCTTAGTTCTCACATTGTTAACAAATGAAAGCATATTTTCGGTATAGCCGTCATTGTATTGAGCAGCAACTTCAACTTCGATGCCATCTTTTTTACCATCGAAATACATAACTTTCCCAAGGGTACTTTTACCCTCGTTTAAATAATCAACAAATTCTTTGATGCCATCTTTGAACTGGAACTCATCTTCACGAATCTTTCCGGGTCTTTCATCTTTAAGCGTTATTTTAACGCCCTTCAGCAAAAAGGCAGACTCACGAAGCCGTTCTGCCAAGATATCATAATTATAAGTTGTAGTAGTAAAGATGTCCGGATCAGGTTTAAATGTGACAGTCGTTCCGGTATGTTTATTGGTTTTTCCAATTTTTTTTAGGGTTCCAACAGGATGCCCACCATTTTTAAAATCTTCTTGATAAAGAGTACCATTACGGACAATTTGAACCGTTAAATGAGTTGAAAGTGCATTAACAACACTTGACCCAACTCCGTGCAATCCCCCAGAAGTTTTATATCCTCCTTGGCCAAATTTCCCACCAGCATGAAGAACCGTTAAAATTACTTCAGGAGTTGGTTTTCCAGAAGAATGCATTCCAGTTGGCATACCACGCCCATGATCAACCACTGTGATACTATCATCTTCGTGAATGGTAACGTTGATTTCATCACCATAGCCAGCTAATGCTTCATCGACTGCATTGTCAACAATTTCGTAAACTAAATGGTGCAATCCCTTTGAATCAGTAGAACCTATGTACATACCAGGTCGTTTTCGAACTGCTTCTAAACCATGTAAAACTTGAATTGAAGAGTCATCATACTCTTGCTTTTTTGCCTGTGTCATTAGGAAAGACTCCTTCTTTTAGTCATCGTTTTTAATAATAACCTATTTAAACTTGATTGCAAAGACGTTTTAAAGTTAGCTCATTTTTCCAAACTAAATTTTAAAATCATCTTTTTAATGATAGAATAAACTTTTGGGACTTATATATTACATTAATAATACGGAGGAAGATATGGTTAAATTTATTATTCTCCTAATCTTTGCTTATTTATTGGGATCAATTCCCAACGGAATTTGGATTGGCAAAGTATTTTTTCATATCGACATTAGACGACATGGCTCCAAAAATATTGGAGCTACCAACACTTATCGGGTACTAGGATGGTTTGCAGGAACCATTGTGATGATTCTTGATATTGCTAAGGGCGCCATTGCTACTTGGTTACCAATGCAGTTTGGAATCCATTCATGGTACCCACTCATTTTTGGACTGGCAGCGATCTTAGGCCATACTTATTCAATTTTTGATCATTTTCGTGGTGGTAAGGCAGTTGCAACTAGTGCCGGGATGCTTTGGGCATATAACTTCGTCTTTTTCTGCATTGCGGCCGGAACTTGGATTATCTGTATCTTTGTTACTAGTATGGTAAGTCTTGCTAGTATGCTAGGCTTTACCATTATTGTTATTGCATCATTATTTGAAAACGATCCAGCACTGACAATTCTAGCAATTTGTTTAACAATATTTACTTTCTATCGCCACCGTAACAACATCATTAAGATTATTCATGGAGATGAAAATCTCGTTCCGTTTGGTCTTTATTACTGGTACTTAAAATACGTAAAGAAATCCATTCCTTCAAAAAAACAGCATAAATAAGGGGCACTCAACGAGTGTCCCTTATTTAATTTAATCTTATTTAGAAGAAAGTAATATCAAAATCAGCATTTAAGCTTTCGTTCGGGTCAAGTTTACTTATATCGGCCTTATCTTTTAAAAATCCAGTACTGCCTTCCTCATCAGCAATTCCCCACCATGGTTCTAAACACACAAAGGGAGCATTTTTAGGATAAGTTGACCAGATACCAATGTACTTACAGTCGTAAGCAGTCAAAGCGACTCCATGCTCGGTGACATCTGATTGGAGCATAACGGTAGTTTGCTCATTATCAGATACATCAAGCACCTTTGCATCATGAATAAATAGGTTACGATTTAACTGTAGTGGATTGTTCAGCGTTTTTTCAATTGGATGTTTAATATTACTGTATCCATTCTGATCAATTCTAACAGTTTTATAGTCATGCTTTGGAGCAATCGAGACCGAATAATCATCAAATGTTTCTTTCTTAGGAAACAATGGGACGTTGAATCCTGGATGAGCTCCTAATGAGAAATACATTGGATCTGGATTGATATTTTCTACTACCATTTCAACCGCAATGGTGTGTTCATCTAGCTCATAGTGAATAGATAAATTAAAGTTAAAGGGATAAATCTTTCTAGTAGCCGCACTCGAATGCAACATAAAATTGACTTCGGTTTGGTTGTGAGATTCGATCTCAAACTCACTATCTCTAGCAAAACCATGCTGATACATATGATAACTGTTTCCATCGTAAATATAATCATCATCTTGAAGTCGACCAACGATTGGAAACAAGATCGGTGCATGACGCTTCCAGTACTTTTTATTAGCACCCCAAATATATTCAGTACCGCTTTGATCCTTAACCGAAACAATCTCAGCACCTTTTTGATTAATTCGAACCGTTAAGTAATCATTTTTTAGTGTAACTGGCAATTTAATCCCTCCCTTTCTTTATATATTATTTCACAAAATGTAGAAACTATAAAATATATCGTGCTATATTTTCATCAGCCGCAAGATTACCAACTTTGTCTTCAACGTATTGTTGGTTAATCGTAATATCACCCATATGCATATCTGGTCCTTCATACAAAATATCTTCAAGTAATTTTTCTAGAATTGTGTGAAGCCGTCTAGCCCCGATATTATCAGTATCATGGTTAACAGAATATGCAATATCAGCAATTTTTTCAATTGCTTCCTTAGTAAAAGTTACTTTAATATTATCCGTCCCAATTAATGCTACATATTGCTTAATTAATGCATCACTCGGTTCAGTTAAAATTTTAACAAAGTCATTCTTACTTAGATCATTTAATTCTACTCGAATTGGAAATCGACCTTGCAGTTCAGGAATTAAATCTGAAGGCTTACTATCAGCAAAAGCACCGGAACCGATAAACAAGATGTGATTGGTATTTATGACTCCATACTTAGTATTTACATTTACACCTTCAACGATTGGTAAAATGTCTCGTTGAACACCTTCTCTTGACACTTCTCCACGAGTTTGTTTGTTTCCACCAGTCAATTTATCAATTTCATCTATAAAAATAATCCCGGTATTTTCGGCACGTTTAATTGCTGAGCCATTCACTTTGGCATCGTCAATTAGTGTTTCTGATTCTTGATTGATTAATGCTTCACGAGCTTCTTTTAACGGAAGGACTCTTTCAACTTGCTTCTTTGGCAGCATACTCTCTAATCCCTGCAAGTTAATTCCCATTTGTTCCATTTTGCTGTTGTCCGCGTTTAGTGCAGTTGCTGGGTCATCAATGGAGATTTTAACTTCATGGTCCTCTAACTCGCCGTTTTCAATTTGATTTAAAATTTGATCGGCATCATTTTTAATTTTATTCTTTTCGTCATTATCCATGAAGGGATCTTTTTGAGTTAACCAAGATAGATCAATTGGCTTACCCTTCTTAAACGCCTTATTAAACTCTTTGACCGTATCTTCTAATTTTTTATCGTTATTTGCGATTGCTTCTGGATCATCTACGTGATTTTCTTCGCGTGAAATGATCTCAGCCAAGTCCTTATTCGCTTTCTTTTCAGCTTCACGTCTAACGTTTTTAAACTCAATTTTCTTTTCCATTTGAACTGAGCTCTCAACTAAATCACGAACCATTGAATTAACATCTCCACCAACGTATCCAACTTCAGTGAATTTGGTTGCTTCTACTTTGACAAATGGAGCGTCTACAATCTTAGCCAAACGACGTGCAATTTCTGTCTTACCAACTCCAGTGGGACCGATCATCAATAAGTTTTTAGGAGTAATGTCCTCTTGCATCTGTGGGCTTAATTGAAGACGACGGTAACGATTACGCAACGCGATTGCTACAGACTTCTTAGCATCGTCCTGTCCAACAATATAATTATCTAATTGGGAAACAATTTCTTTTGGTGTCATTTGTTCTTCTTTTGTCATTAATTAATACCTCGGTTTATAGTTCTTCAGAAATTACATTGTGATTAGTAAAAATATCAATGTCAGCAGCAATGTTAATAGCAGCTTTGGCAATTTCTTCAGCTGACATTTCAGGCGCCTTATGTTTCATTGCAGTGGCTGCTGCTAATGCAAAATTACCACCAGATCCAATTGCTAAAATATCATCGTCTGGCTCAATTACTTCTCCTGAACCAGATACTAAAAGCAAATTATCATGATCGGCAACAATTAGCATGGCCTCAAGTTTTTGTAACTGTTGATCGCCGCGCCATTCTTGAGCTAATTTTACTGAAGCTCTTTTTAAGTTGCCGCTATATTCTTTCAACTTTTTTTCAAACTTTTCTTCTAGGTTAAATGCATCAGAAACACTTCCAGCAAAACCGACTCCAACTTTCCCATCAAAGATCCGACGGATTTTATGTGCGGTTCCCTTCATGATAACTTTTTCTCCCATAGTAACTTGACCGTCACCAGCTAGTGCAACGTGACCATTATGTCTGATGGCGCAAATTGTGGTAGCTTCAAATTTTACTGTCATAATTAAATTCCCTTCAAAAGTTAGTTTGGATTATCTTCATCAGGACGCTTAAAGAACTTCTGGTAGTTCTTAAGTAGTCCTTCTTTGGTAACATGAGTATAAATTTGGGTTGTAGATAAATCAGAATGACCAAGCAATTCCTGAACAGTTCTAAGATCAGCTCCATTATTCAACATTTGAGTGGCAAATGTATGACGAAGCATGTGAGGATGAATTGAACTATTAAGACCACTTCTTTTCATAATTCCATCTAAAATGTATTCAATACCGCGGCTTGACAGTTTATCACCATGCTGATTGATAAATAAGTAAAGATGGTCTTTATGATATTTACGCATAATTGGCGTTCGGCATTTCTCCATATATCGTAAAATAGCACTTTTAGCATACCTTCCAAATGGCAGATAACGTTCCTTGTTTCCCTTACCTAAAACAAGCATGATTCGATTATCAAAATCAATGTCGTTAATATCAAGATTGGAGCACTCACTGACTCTCATTCCCGTCCCGTATAGAACCTCAAGAATGGCACTGTCACGAGTAGCAATTCGTTTGTCCTGATTACTTGCGGCTGTTTTAAAAAGAATGTCTAATTCTTTTTGATAAAAGAATCTTGGTAAATGCTTATTATGCTTTTTTATGTGAACATATTCAAACGGATTGTCCGAAATTAGTTCATTGTTTAGCAAAAAATTAAAAAAAGACCTTAATGAAGAAATTTTACGAGCGATGGTGCTATTCTCATCTCCTCTATCGTGCAAAGTACCTAAGAAAACTTCAACGTCAAAATTGTCGATATTTTTAAAGCTTTTAGCATTTCCTGACGTCTGTAGAAATACATTAAATTCCTCAAGATCGTCTTCGTAAGCTTTAGCCGTGTCTTTTGAATATTGACGTTCGTTTACAATATATTTTACGAATAGTTTGATTAGTTTTTTGTTTTGCATTAGTTTTTCCTAAGTTAAAGTAACTTTTTACATTTTACCTTATAAATAAAACCGTTCCGAGGAACAGCTATTTTAATTATTTCTGAATGTCTTCTTTATAATCGCCGTTTGGACAAATAACTTGCATGCCACCACGAACCTTTTTTTCAACCAAGAAATGACCACACTTTGGACAATCTCTTCCAATTGGCTTGTCCCAGGAAACAAAGTCACATTCAGGATAACGTGAACACCCATAAAACAACCGATTCTTTTTTGTTTTACGTTCAATAACTTGGCCCTTCTTACACTTCGGACAAGTTACCCCAATTTCTTTGACAATTGCTTGAGTATTGCGACAATCTGGAAAGCGTGAACAAGCGTAAAATTTACCATACTTCCCCATCTTTACGACCATCGGTGCACCACATATCTCACAGTTAAACCCGGCTAATTCATCCTTAATTTGAACATCTTCCATAAGTTGTTCCGCATGGTCCACTTCTTTTGAAAATGGTTGATAGAAGTGATCTACAACTTCAACCCATTTTTCTTTAGCTTCTTCGATCTCATCCAATTTTCCTTCGACATCAGCCGTAAAATCAACGTTGACAATGTCAGGAAAGTACTCTTCAATAATTTTATTCACAATCTCGCCGAGTTCGGTTGGTTCAAACCGTTTTCCAACTAGTTTAACGTAATAACGTTTTTGAATTGTACCTAATGTTGGCGAATAGGTAGATGGACGTCCCACTCCATTCTCTTCTAAAGTTTTAATCAGATTGGCTTCAGTGTATCGAGCTGGTGGTTGAGTAAAGTGTTGGTCTGGATTATTTTTAGATAATTTAACGGTGTCACCACTATTTAAATCAGGCAAGATATTATCTTTCTCTTTACCATTTGAATAGACTTTCAAAAAACCTTCAAATTTCATCTTTGAGCCGTTAGCACGATACGTTACACCATTTTGTTCAATGGTTACTGTTTCAGTATCCATAATTGCTGGAGTCATTTGACTAGCTACAAATCGTGACCAAATTAAATTGTAAAGTTTATATTGATCCTTAGTAAGATATTGTTTAATGTTTGCAGGAGTCCGATAAACAGATGTAGGTCGGACTGCTTCGTGCGCATCCTGAGCGCCTTCTGGCATTTTCCCCTTAATTGGTTTATTAGCAGAGTATTCTGCCCCATACTTTTCATGAAGAAAGGTAGCTGCCTCATGCTTAGCAATTGATGAGATTCTTGTTGAATCAGTTCTCATATAAGTAATGAGACCCTGGCTTCCTTCTTTGCCAATATTAATTCCCTCATAAAGTTGCTGGGCAGCCATCATTGTTCGTCCAGTCTTAAAATTTAATTTCCGGTTGGCGTCTTGTTGAAGAGTACTGGTTGTGAATGGTGCGTTTGGTTGTCTCCGTCGTTCTTTTTTAGTAACTTTTGTAATATCAAAATCAGCTTTTGGATCAATTTGTTTTAAAACTTTTTGCACATCATCATTATTCGCAAGTTTCGCTTTCTTGCCATTAAGACCGTAGAAACTGGCTTTAAACTTTGAACGCCCAGACTTAAATTCAGAATCAATTGTCCAGTATTCTTCTGGCTCAAATTTTCTAATCTGACGTTCCCGATCAATCACTAACCACAATGCCACTGACTGCACCCGTCCGGCACTTAATCCCTTTTTTACTTTTTTCCAAAGCAGTGGAGAAATTGAATATCCCACTAATCGATCCAAAACCCGACGTGCTTGTTGGGCATCCACGAGATTCATATCAATCGTTCTTGGATGTTTGAAAGCATCCTTAACGGTATCTTTGGTAATTTCGTTAAAGACCACCCGATTTTGATCATTAACGTCAAGATTCAATACGTGAGAAACATGCCAGGCAATTGCCTCACCCTCACGGTCAGGGTCAGATGCTAAATAAATCATCTTCGACTTCTTAGCCTCAGACTTTAGCATTTTAATTACGTCACCCTTCCCCCTAATTGAAATGTAATCAGGTTTAAAATCGTCTTCAATGTCCACGCCCATCCTACTCTTAGGGAGATCACGAACGTGTCCTTTACTTGCTACGACCTTATAGGTACTTCCTAGATACTTTTGAATTGTCTTTGCTTTAGCTGGCGATTCGACAATCACTAACTTTTTCTTTCTTGAACTTGCTTTACGTTTTTTTGTTTTAGTTGTTTTCTTTGTCTTTGCTACAGAAGTTGTGGCCATTAAAATTATCCTCGTTATTTTTTTCTTCATTAATACATGATAATTTCCGTTTAAATTTCTTCCATATCATATTGCAGTTTTAAAGACCTGTCAAACTAAAGAATCTTCCAAAACATCATTATCACTCAAACAAGGACGTGCTCCAGAAGCAATTAGTTGATTACAACCCTTAGAAAGTGGAGAAGTAATATTACCTGGTATGGCAAGGACATCCCGATTTTCGGTCAAAGCCAAACTAGCAGTAATTAAACTTCCTGACCTTTGCTTTGCCTCAACAACAATTAATTTTTCGCAAAGACCAGCAATGATGCGATTTCGTTCCACAAAATGGTATTTTAAGGGTTTACTTCCTAATGGATACTCACTGATAACCAGGTTGGTCCTCATCAAATTATCCTGAAGCTGCGTACATTCAGCGGGATAAAAACGGTCGAGGCCTGTTCCAATCACCGCAATTGTACGGCCATCATGTGCTAAAGCACACTGATGACTTAAACAATCAACTCCCTTAGCCAGACCAGACACAATCGTAAACTTTTTAAGTACCTGACGTGTAATAATTTCCTTAATTGCTGCAATTGAATAACTTGTACACTGTCGTGCTCCTACCACAGAAATCGAACGTGTTGTAAGTAACGACACGTCACCCACATAAAAGAGCACAATTGGCGCGCAATAAATATCAGCAAGTTGTTCAGGATAACCATCATCAAGAATGGTTATCCAATGACACTTTTGGTTCAAACGAAAAGATCGCTCTAACTCACTACTTAAAAATGAATTCTTAAACTTCGTTGTCTGCAAATGATGACGTTTTAATAGATTGATTAATTCATCTTCAACCTCAGATAAAGACATGTTTTCAACTGAAGTCCCCTTAACCCACCGTGCAAGAATTGCTTCGCCTTTAATCCCAATCCCACGACATAACTTGATTCTAAGCAATAATTTCCGTTTATCCATTTTCTACCTCCTGGTTTGTCTATGGATAAATACGTAAATTAATGATTGATTGTTTTTAATACTGGTGAAAAAGTCTTGCGATGAATTGGGGTCGGACCAAGTTTATCTAAAGCCCGTAAATGTTCTTTGGTTCCATAACCCGCATTTCGTTCGAATCCATATCCAGGATACTTACGAGCGTATTCATTCATTAAATCGTCTCGAAAAACCTTAGCAAGGATACTAGCAGCAGAAACACTAACTGATTTTGAGTCTCCCTTAATCAACCTAGTCTGCGGAATACTGTCATCAATTGTCATGGCGTCCACAATAATATGACCTGGCTGTGGATCTAACATACTAATTACGTTTTTCATGGCAATTCTGGTTGCTTCATAAATATTGACTTGATCAATCATCTGACTTGAAACCGCAAAACAGTTGTAAGCAATCGCTTCCTTTTTGATTTTTGGAACTAGTTCTCGTCTTTTTTCATCACTTAATTTTTTGGAATCATTGACGGCAATAAGATCAAAGTCAACTGGTAAAATTGCCGCACCAGCGACTACTGGACCAGCAAGCGGCCCTCTGCCCACTTCATCAACGCCAGCAATATACTTCACCCCGCGTTGCCATATTTCTTTTTCATATTTAAATCTGGTTAAAAAATCACGTTTTTTCTCGGTCTGGGTATTAATTCGCTTCAACGTTCTCTTAATAATTCTTTGAACTCCAATTCGTGGATCATCCCCAAAGCGGACAAAAAGCGGATCACTAACATTATCAACGTTAGCAAACCGCTCAGAAATTTCTCTAATCGTCATTACCATGCTCATTTCTTTCCACCAGTTCAAGGGAATCTAACGTAAAACGTCCTAATTTTCCCCTTTGAACATCATTAATAATCCTGACGCTGGCTCGGTCGTAATCGTCTTTCATTCCAATCTTTTCAGTAATTTTAAATAATAACTCAACATCACTTAGATTTAAATCGGACGGACCCAAATGATAACGTTTCAAGATCTCGTCGCTATGGTGACTACGAAAAAAATGAAGCGCAAATAAAGCAATATCATCAGGATGATAAATACTCTTCTTAATTGCTCCCGTTAACGCTAATTTATCAGCAATCTCTTGATTTTGAAACTTTGGCCACAATATTCCGGGAGTATCCAATAATTCCATCGTTTTACTGGAGGTTAACCATTGTTGACCCTTAGTTACTCCCGGACGATTGCCAACCGCTGCTGATCTCTTACTAACTAACTGGTTCAACAAAGTTGACTTGCCAACGTTCGGAACCCCAACACAGACAGCCTTAATGATGTCTTTTTTTAATCCCTTTGCTTGCGATTGCTCTAACTTATCCTTCAGAACTTTCCGAGCAGCAGTCTCAATCTTATTTCTGACCCCACGTGATTTTGAATCGATTGAGATGGCCGATAATCCCGTACTATTAAAGTAATCTAACCATTCTTTAGTCATCTTTGGATCAGCTAAATCAGATTTAGTTAAAATAAACAAGCGTGGTTTACTACCTGATACTCGCTTAATCTCTGGATTAATCGATGAATACGGAATCCTTGCATCAACCAATTCAAAAATAATATCAACAACGTGGACATTTTCCTCAAACTGACGAATAGCTTTCGCCATGTGTCCAGGAAACCATTGTATATTACTTCCCATTTACTGCTCCTTTATCGTTAATCGAGGTAGGCAAGATACTCTTTCCATGCATCATCAAAAATTGTCATGGATGGTAAATAACCAGCATTTTCCTCCAAGTACTTAGAAAGCCTTTCAAAATTATCCTCTTGCTTTGGAAATAATTGATCAAAGAACGCATTATTAGCAAACTCCGCAATCGGATCGGAACTCCCTGGATGTCTTCTAGTCATTAAAAATTCATAAAAACTTTTTCTCAATTTCTTACCTCTTATTTCTTACGCTTAAATATCTCAAAAGTATGCGAATAAACATTATGTTCATCAACTTTTCCAGAAATCTTCTTTTCTAATTCAAATTGAGAATAATCAATATCAATCATTTTAACATCCCCATCAAAATCATGATTGATACTAGTGCGATACAGATAATCAACAAACGGCAACAAATCTTCAAATACAGACGTTCCACCAACCACAAAAATCATTTCATTAGGGTATCTTTTTGCATACTTCAAAAATTCATCAACCGTTTTAAAGGTCACAACCCCACTCGGAAAATCACTCTGCGGGCGGTGAGTCAAAACCAAATTTTTGCGTCTTGGTAATGGTCTTTTAAAACTATCATACGTGGTTCTACCAGCTAGAATTTGATGATCGATCGTATTACGTTTAAAAAATTGCATGTCATCCGGCAAGTGCCAGGGTAATTTACCATCTTTTCCAATGACATGTCCGTTTGACTCTGCCCAAATATAAGCTAACATAATAATCTCCTATACTGCCACTGACGCTTTAATTGGCTTGTCGTGGTGATAATCAACCACCTTAATATCATCCATATCATAATCAAAAATACTTTCCTTATCGGGATTTAGCCATAGATGTGGAGCTGGGTGTGGCTTTCTCGTTAACTGCTCTTTGACTTGATCAATGTGATTACTGTAAATATGAGCATCACCCAACGTATGGACAAAGTCTCCAGGAATTAATCCGACCTCTTTGGCAATTAAACTAGTAAGTAAAGCATAACTTGCGATATTAAATGGAACTCCCAAAAAAATATCACCACTACGCTGATACAATTGGCAACTTAACTTGCCATCGTTTACGTAAAACTGAAACATTACATGACAAGGGGGAAGAGCCATACTAGGAATATCTTCTGGATTCCAAGCACTCACAATCATTCTTCTGGAATCAGGATTAGTTTTAATGGTATTAATAACATTTTTAATCTGGTCAATGGCCTTACCATTGCTCGTTTTCCAGTTGCGCCATTGACTCCCATAAACCAAGCCTAGATCGCCATATTTTTTGGCAAAATCATCGTCATTTAAAACTCGTTCACAAAATATTTTCTTCTGCTTTTGGTATTCTTCATTAAATTCGGGATCACTTTGTGAACGCAAACCAAAATTAGTCATATCTGGTCCATGATATTCATCAGAATTAATCCATTTTTCAAACGCCCATTCATCCCAAATATGATTATTATGTTTAAGTAAATAACGAATGTTAGTATCACCCCGCAAAAACCAGAGTAATTCTGATTTAATCAACCGAAAGGGAACCGCCTTAGTGGTTAAAAGTGGAAAGCCGTCCTGTAAGTTAAAACGCATTTGATAACCAAAGGTACTAATGGTTCCGGTACCAGTTCGATCTGATTTTTTGTGACCATTATCTAAAACGTAACGTTCTAGATTTAAATATGCATCCTCTAACATTTTAATCTCTTCCTTTTTTAATAAAAACAACTACTCATCAACGTACTGGCTCAAATATTCCCATCGGTTCATTAATTGATCCAATTTCTGATTTAATTCATCAAGATTTCGTTGTAACTCTGCTAACTTATCGTAATCCGAACTATTTTCTTGCATCTGTTTTTTTACATCTTTAGTCTGACGATCTAAAGAATTAATCTTGCCATCGATCTTATCCCACTCAATTCTTTCAGCATACGTTAACTTGGTTTTCGATTTAGTGCTTTTTTTCTCGGAAGTGCTATCTTTAGCTTCATCTAATCGGCTATTGGTTTGGTTCTTACTATCATGATGAACCTGTTTCCTTTGCATTTTCATTTTTTGTAGATAATCAGTAAATTGACCAGTATAACGCTCAATTTTAGCATTCCCATCAAAAATCAATAATCGATCAGCTACTTTATCAAGAAAGTAACGATCATGAGATACTGTAATCGTTGTCCCATTAAAGTGCTTGATGTAATCCTCTAGAACCGTTAAGGTCCCAATATCGAGATTATTAGTTGGCTCATCAAGAAGAAGCACATTTGGTTGCTCCATCAATAATTTCAGTAAATAAAGGCGCCTTTTTTCTCCACCTGAAAGCTTGCGGATCAAAGTTCCATGCATAAATTTAGGAAAAAGGAACTGTTCTAATAAATTAGTAACGCTGACCTTATTTCCATCCTTATCAACCACATTTTCACCGATATCAGTTAAATAACTAATAACACGTTTGTCTTCCGGGATTTTCTCCATTTTTTGTGTATAATACGCCATTTTAACGGTTTCACCAATATCAATGGTACCGGACTGAAGTGGAAGCTTTCCAGCAATTACATTTAAAAAGCTTGATTTTCCAGCACCATTTTCACCACTAATTCCGATTCGTTCACCATTTTGAATTAACATGTTGAAATCTCTTAGAATTGGCTTATGAGCAATTGTTAAGTTAGCGTGTTTAATGTCAATCACTTTTTTACCAAGCCGTTTTTGACCCATCGTGATATCGACATCTTCATCGATTGGATTGTCCTGATCAACATCAGCTTTTAAATCGTTAAATCGATTAATTCGTGCTTGTTGCTTAGTGGAACGAGCTTTAGCGCCTTTTTTCATCCACTTTAACTCTTGTTTGTAAAGCCGTTGCTGCTTATGAGAGGCAGCCTCTTGCTCTTCATCAAGTTCAGCTTTCCTCTGGACATAATCTTGATAATTACCGGGATACTTATAAAGTTTACCAAATGATAATTCCCATATTTGATTAGCAATTTGATCCAAAAAATAACGATCATGGGTAACAAATACTAAAGCTCCCTTGTATTTACTCAAAAATCGTTCCAACCAGTCAATCGAGTCAAAATCCAAGTGATTGGTAGGTTCATCTAATAAAAGTAAATCAGGTGACTGAATTAAAACCTGAGCTAATCCAACTCGTTTCTGCTGGCCACCCGACATGCTTCCCACCTTTTGATCTAAATCGGTAATTTTCAGTTGATTAAGGATGTTTTTAACGTCCACTTCCGCCGTCCAGGCATCCTCTTCATTCATTTTTGCTTCTGCATTCTCAAACTTTTTTTCAAAATCTGAATTTTCCGGATGCTTAGAGTAATTTTTAAGTGCATGTTCATAGGATCTGATGATTTTAAAAATCTTTTGATCACCAGCAAAAACAGCGTCAATAACGGTTAGGTTTTCATCTAAATCTGGAACCTGCTTTAGGTATCCAATTGTGTACGACTTAGAAGTGGTAATTATCCCATTAACATCATGATCAATTCCAGAAATAGTATTTAAAAGGGACGATTTACCACTTCCATTCGTTCCAATTAATCCAATTCGGTCATGTTCATTGATAATAAAGTCAAGATTTTTAAATAAAGTCTTTTCACCATACGTCTTCGTCAAGTTTTCTGCTTTTAATGTTTGCACAATATCTGCTCCAATTATTTTTAATCATTATTTATTTGCTTCGATGCAGAAAGTAGTGAATCTGAATCATTTTTAATTTGGCCACTTATAACGGAACGTTCCAGTTGATTAAGAACATTTCCTAATAATGGACCTGGTTTAAAACCTCTATCAATCAACATTTTACCGTTAATTTTTAGTTCACTTTTACTTTTAATCGGAAGGCGATCATATTCATTTTCTATTTGGTCAATATTGACTACCTTACCTAAGGTCATGGCTACTTGACATGCGTTATCAAGATTGATGCGACCAACTTTATACGACGTTACTGGATCTAAAACATCACTTACAATCTTGTAAGTTGCTTTAACCGTTAGTTTAACGTTCTCGGTTAACCTATTTGATCCCTTCCAACTCTTCATCAGATGTCCAATCTGTTCACTATTTAATTCGCACTGACATGCAATTAAGGACCAAACCTGAACTTCATTATTAATGTATTCTGAAATGGGACGTGACCCTAACCTAGCTATTTCAGAAACATAATCACCCAAGACGGGAACATACTTAATTAAATTCGTTTGGATCATCTGTTTAAGCCCCCTGCCAGGAGCCATCCCTAGCATCATCTTTACAAATTCCACGTTAATTCGTTCCACAGCAATCTTTTTTAATAGATAACTATGTTTACTAATCGCATTAAAAGTGTTCTTTTCAATTGCAAAATTCAGTTTACTAGCAAAGCGAACAGCACGCATCATTCGTAAAGCATCCTCATTAAAACGTTGTTCTGGATCTCCAACAGCCTTAATTAGATGATTTCTTAAATCATTTAAGCCACCAAACAAGTCAATGATTTCACCATTTTCTTTCATGGCAAGCGCATTGATAGTAAAATCACGACGCTTTAAATCATCTTCAAGTGATCGAACAAAGGTAACTTGATCGGGACGCCGATAATCTTGGTATCCTGATTCAGTCCGAAACGTCGTGATTTCATAAGATCGACCATCGTGCACCACCGTGACGGTTCCGTGTTCAATCCCAGTATCAATTGTCTTTTTGAAAATGGTTTTAATTTCTTCAGGATACGCACTACTTGCAATATCAACGTCATGAATTGGTGAATGCAAAATAGTGTCACGGACTGATCCGCCAACAAAATAAGCTTGAAATCCCGCTTCTTCAATTGTCTGAAGAACCCTTCTAGCATCATCAAATTCACTTGGTAAGTTGTCTATTTTCATGATCCACACACCTTCACTGATTTCATTCTACCAAAATTATCATATAAAAGTTAGGCTTGGGTCTGTTTCTTGTGTTATGATTAGGTTAAAGTAACTTATTACAGGAGACAAATCATGAGTAACAATTATCCATATCAAGATCATTTTGAACGTTATCTAAGAAAAAAAGAACTCTCAAATGTAACCATTCGCGAGTATTCCAAAACCTTATCGGATCTTTTTAATTATTTATCTAATTTTAACGTGGGATACCAAGCGGATCACCGAGTTAGTCAAATCTTTGATCGAGACATCGAGCAATATCTAGATATGATCATTTCTAAGCGTAATAACGGAAACAATACCTATAACAAGGTTTTATCTCAGATCAACGTCTACTTTAAATTCTTATTTAACAATCATCTTAATACCCATCTTCCTACAATTAACATTAAAAGTAAGGAAAAAAACGAACATAATTCATACATTACCAAGTGGATCTATTCTTTACCAACTATCCTCGAAGATCCTGAGGTTCACTACTACACTAGAATGACACTGTTACTTATCAGTAAGGGATACCAATCTTCAGAGTTTCTCTTACCTGGCTTTTATCATGAATTAAACCACGTTGACTTTTCATCTGAAGAAAAATCCTTTTTATCTAATTTTCAAAAATTTGTTACCCCGCTTCAAATTCGTCATCATTCAAAGGACCTCTTTTTAAAGCAAAGAATCGCTTCCAACTGCCATATTACATCTGCAGGTCTTCACAAATACTTAAAGCCAGATAGTGAATACCTAGCAATGAATCTTAATCCCAAATCACTATACCAAGCATTCGTCGTTAACTACCTCAATCAACATCCAAATGATAGTGACAAAACTCTTGCACAGGATTTAAGAATGGATCCAGCGTCACTAATCTATTATCAAAAATTAGCACAAAAATAAGGATCAGAGTATCAAATCCAACTCTGATCCTTATTTTTGTTACTCGTAATCTTCTAAATCTTCAAGCATGTATGCCATTTCATCATCAGTCGGGACAAGTTTCACATAATGTTTTAACAATTTAATGGTTTCCTTAATTTGACCATTCTCTCTGAACAATAAAATCGCCTCACGTAAGAAATCAGGATTATCATCAAAGTACGGAAGAGCTCGCTCATAGTACTTTTGAGCATCATCATACTTTTCAAGATGAGCATAAGACACCGCCAAATTCCAGTAAATTTGTGGATCGGTTTCTTCTTCTTTTACGTATGGGCTCAAAAAATCAACATTTTTTTGATATTCACCCTGCTTAACGTACAAATTAGATAACTTAATAACTAATTCCATGTTATCCGGATCAACCTGATGTCCCTTATTAAGATACTTCAGGGCTAGATCTTCTTTTGAAAGTTTAGCAGCAACGTCTGCGGCTTTAATGTCCATATTGACATTATACTGATCAACGCTCATACCCTCCTGATAAACCTTTAAAGCATTTTCAGGTTCATTCATTTGAATGTATGCTTCCCCTAAGTAAGGATATAGTGAGGCATACTGAGGATCCTCTTCTCGCAACTGCTTGAACATCTCAATCGCTTTAGCATAGTTCTTCAACTGTAAGTAAGTAAAACCCGTTTCAAATTTGACGTCTGGCGTCATATCAGTGGGCTTAATCTGTTCAAGGTATCCAATAGCCTGTTCAAAATGACCTGCATTAGCATATGCCACCCCTAACCTTTCAACCAAATTAACTGAAGAAATGTTCAAAACACCTTGTTTAATTATTCCCAAGTATATAGGAATGGCTTTATCAAATTGTCCGGTAGAAAAATACAATTCAGCCAGGGCAAATTTAATTACGTTTTCGTCTGGATCAATTTTTTCAGCTTCAAGTAATTTTTGTTCACTAACGTTATACATTTCCTGAGTTTGATAAAGATCAGCTTCAACCATCAAAGCATTAACATAATTTGGGGAATCAGGTTTAATCTCACTTAAATAATTAAGCGCTTTATCAATCTTGCCTTCAGAAATCAAAATATCTGCAATACTTGTTCTTAACTCGTCTTCCTCAGGATATTTTTTTAAAAGATCTTTATATATATCAATCGATTCGTTTAAAAAACCTAATGAATAAAGTTCTTCTGCTAACGAATAAATCATATCATCACTATCATTTACCTTGGCTTTTTTGATGTCATCATTAAATTGACTCATATCACCCTTTTTTAGGGCGTCTAAGGCTTGCTCTGAATAAGTCATTACACATGTCCTCCTACTAATAAAAAAACCAGTACGCATAAGCGCACTGGTTAAACCATTAAATAAAACTATTTAACAGCTTCCTTTAAAGCCTTACCGGGTTTAAAGGCAGGTACTTTACTTGCAGGGATTTGAATTTCTGCACCAGTTTGGGGGTTACGTCCCTTACGAGCGGCACGATTACGTACTTCGAAATTACCAAAACCGATCAATTGTACCTTTTCACCGTGAGTCAACTTGTCTTGGATTGAGTCAAAAACTGCATCCAAAGCTGCGGTGGCATCTTTCTTAGTTAAACCAGTTGCCTTTGCGACATCATTAACTAATTCTGCTTTGTTGGCCATGTGTATTCACCTCCTGAATAGATGTTTTTTATGTAAAAAACACCCAATAAGTTAAAGATTAAGCCAGGGGAAATGATGTACTACTACATCATTTCTAGTCTTAATTTAGCATAAGAATGGTGTCATTGCAACAAATAATGGAAGTATAATTAACATTTACTAAAAAAATTTTAATATAATTATGATTAGAAGGTTGTTACCATTACTCATTACTTTCGACGCCTTGCTATCAAGTGAATTGGTGTCCCAGCAAAGTCAAAATTTTTTCTAATTTGATTTTCCAAATAACGTTTGTACGAAAAATGAAGTAGTTCTGGATCATTTACAAACAAGACAATCGTTGGCGGTCCAACAGCAACCTGGGTAGCATAGTAAATCCGAAGTCGCTTCCCATTTCTGGTTGGTGTTGGAGTAATTGCGATTGAATCCATGATAACATCATTTAAGGTTGACGACTGGATTCGACGTTGATGGTTTTCGTTAACTCGTTTAATCAAAGATGGTAACTCACTAACATGTTGTTTGGTCGTTGCGGATACAAAAATAATGGGTGCGTAAGCCAAATACTGAAATTGCTCACGAATATCAGCTTCAAATTGTTGTTGCGAGTGATTATCCTTTTTTAAAGCGTCCCATTTATTAACGACAATGATGACACCCTTTCCAGCCTCGTGCGCATATCCAGCAACCCGCTTGTCTTGCTCTCTAATGCCTTCTTCTGCATTAAGAACCATCAATGTCACATCACTTCCATCAATTGCTCTCATAGCTCGCATTACGCTGTATTTCTCGGTCTTTTCATAAACCTTACCACGTTTCCGAATTCCTGCGGTATCAACAATGGTGTACTCTTGACCATCATTTTCAAACTTAGTGTCAATCGCATCGCGAGTAGTGCCAGCTACATTTGATACGATCACCCGATTCTCTCCTAAAATAGAATTGACAAGTGATGACTTGCCAACATTTGGTCGGCCAATCACACTAAATTTAATACTATCATCGTCAGCTTCGTTAACATTTTCTGGGAAATTCTTAACAACAGCATCTAACAAATCCCCTAAACCAAGTCCGTGAGATCCCGAAATGGGGTATGGGTCACCAAACCCCAAAGCATAGAAATCATAAATGTCGGCCCGACTTTCGGGATTGTCAATTTTATTAACCGCCAATACAACTGGTGTATCAGATCGATACAATAATTGGGCCACTCGTTCATCAGCGTCAGTCATTCCCTGCTTACCATTTACCATAAATATAATTACATCAGCTTCATCAATCGCAATTTCTGCTTGATCAGTAATTTGCTTAATAAATGGTTCATCAGCAACTTCAATTCCACCAGTGTCGATCAAATTAAAATTGTGACCAAGCCAACTCCCATGAGCATAAATACGATCACGGGTCACTCCAGGAGTATCTTCAACAATTGAAATTCGTTCACCAGCAATTCGATTAAAAATTGTTGATTTACCAACGTTTGGTCTTCCAACAATTGCTACAGTAGGTTTTGCCATTTTATATCACCTCTTATTTTTGAGAATAAAAAAAATCCTTCATAAATATGAAGGATAATTTTCTAATTACTCATTGTCATCATCATTTAATTCATTTCCAACAATGTCACCTAACGTAAAACCATTCTCTTCTTCAGGAGCATTATTAGTTGAATTATCACTCACATTTTTCTTTGGAGTTTTTTGATCATCTCTGGGGTCTTTTTCGAGAGCTTTCATTGACAATGCTAATCGATGTTCTTCAGGTTGAACGTCAAGGACTTTAACTTTAACGTCTTCGCCAGACTTCAAAACATCACTTGGCTTGTCAATATGCTTATGTGAAATTTGTGAAATGTGAACTAATCCTTCAACACCAGGGAAAACTTCAACAAAAGCACCAAAATCAACTAAGCGCTTAACTTTTCCGTCAAGGACACTTCCCTTAGGAGCTTTTTCTTCAATGTCACTCCAAGGACCTGGTTGAGTTTGTTTAATTGATAATGAAATACGATTACGATCAGGATCAACTGAAAGAACTTTAACCTTAACCTCTTCGCCAACCTTCAAAACATCACTTGGTTTGTTAACATGCTCATAAGAAATTTCTGAAACGTGAACAAGTCCATCAATCCCACCAAGATCGACAAAGGCACCAAAATTAGTCAAACGAGCAACTTTCCCTTCAACAACATCTCCGGGTTTTAGTGTGCTCATAATTCTATCACGAGCTTCTTTACGTTCTGCTTCAGCAATCGCTCTATGTGATAAAATCAAACGATTCTCTTCAGGAACAACTTCAATAATCTTAACTTCGAGTTCTTGACCTTTAAATTGATTTAAATCATCAACAAAGTGATCAGTAATCATGGAAGCTGGAATAAATCCACGAACTCCGTCAGCATTTACCACTAAACCACCTTTTACCGCACGAGTAACAGTAACTTTGATGGTGTCACCCTTATCAGCTTTTTCCTTGATGTCATCCCAAACCTTGAGAGCCTCAAGTCTTCTGATTGAAAGAAGGTAACTTCCACCTTCCTTATCATCACCAATTCGAGATACAACAACAACCTTAACTTTGTCTCCAACTTTGTAGTTTGAAGTTGGGTTATCTTCCCTTTGTGCGGAAATTTCTTTCCTTGGAATAACTCCTTCAACACCAGCGCCTTCGATTCCCACGACTAATTGCTGGTCATCATCAATGGCCAAAACTTCACCATTAACAACATCACCAACGTTTACCTGCTTAATATTATCGAGAGCGGCTAATAAATCTTTGTTTGCATTAGTATCGTTTTCACTCATCAAACATTTCCTCCTTGCAACAACTCTAATTGCTATTTTATCTTAGTTGGAAATAAAATACCAGTTAATCGGCTTTATTATTTGAAAGTTGTTGAATTTTATTTTCGATTAATTGCGAAATTGCCGCAACCACGTCATCAATCGACATTGAAGTGGTATCAATTTCAAAAGCATCAGATGCTTTTTTTAATGGGGATATCTTTCGATGGGAATCCTTATAATCCCGTTCCTCAATATCTTTTTTAAGTTTATTGAGATTAACCGAAATTCCCTTTGCTTGATCCTCTTTATATCTCCGCTCAGCTCGCTCCGTAACACTGGCAATTAAAAAGACCTTTACATCTGCCTTTGGTAGAACCGTCGTGCCAATGTCTCTACCATCCATAACGATTCCACCATTTTTTGCCAAATTCTGTTGTCTTTTAACTAATTCGAAACGAATTGATCCAAGTGCTGAAACTGCTGAAACATTGCTAGTTACCTGAGGACTGCGAATATCATTTGTAACTTCTTTACCGTCAACAAAGACTTTTTGAACTGGATCACCCGGTTCAAAAGTAATCGTGGTTTTTTTTAAAAGATCAAGAATGGTCTTCTCATCATTTAAATCCAATCCTAGTCTAATTGCTTTTAACGTAATTGATCGATACATTGCACCGGTATCACAATATATGTAATGAAATTTTTTTGCAACTAGTTTAGCTACCGTGCTTTTACCCGCTGAAGCAGGTCCATCGATTGCAACTTGTAAGCCGTTCTTACCCAAATGTAATCAATCCTTATCATTTATTTGTAATTATTTAACCCTTAAACTTTGTCCTGGATGAATCTGGCTGGATGAACTAAGTCCATTTAATTTTAATAACTGTTGCATACTAATACCCGCATTAGTAGCTACGCGATAAACTCCCTGACCTTTTTGAACCTTAACGTAATCATTACTACCAGCATTATCAGTGCCATTCGTTGTTTGGGCTGGTTTTTGTTGCTGCGAGTTATTAGCAGTAGATGATGAATCACTACTTGGAGTCGTACTACTTTGGTTACTTCCCATTTCGTTTTGAACGGATGAAGATGAAGCCTCTTCAGATCCAGCATCAGATGAAACAGTATTATCATTTGTAGTATCCTCACTTTGAACACTACCTGAGTTTGCTTTCGGTTTCTTTGATTTCTGATCTTTATTCTTTTTGGGCTTTGCGTGGTGCATCTTACTACTCTGTGTCTTTTGACTGGTACTCCCATTTCCAACCGCACGTTCCTTAGAAAGCCCAAAAACAAGTGCAACAAGGGCAATAATTACAATAACAGAAACCAGCATAATCACGACTAATGAATTACTACGGTGGTGCTTACGGTACTCTGTCCTTGAAAGATTTCCATCTGGATCGGTGTCATCTGAAAATGAATCATCCCATGGATCATTTTTTTTGTTATCTTTATGTTTGTCGTCCCTCATAAATACATCCCTCCAAAACTTCTATGGTGATTATATCATTTTTTGCGCCTAATTATTATTAAAAAAGTTTGTCCAAAATCTCATACCAAGTACCAGTTAAATTGGACTTTTCACTATTAACGTTTTTTAACAAACCAAGACTCATTAAATCAAACTTTTCACTTCCAAAGTCACAACAATCATCAGTGTGGTCATCAAAGTTCACATCAAATAAAGAAAGCAGAAGTTTTCGCCGACAGCCAGTATGATTAATGTACCGGACAACTTGCTTTAAACTTTGATCCTTTTTAAGGGTGACCTCAGAAAAAATCTGTTTGACGTCATCATTACCATACCCATGATTTAAATAGAACTGAAGGAGTCTCTTATTCTGCTCACTCATTTTAGCTTTGGGATTTGAAAAGAAATTATCAATCTGTTGATCATTAGGAATGGACCTAACAATTAAGCTCTGTGCAATTTGTTCATCACCATTAGAGTAAAGTAACACTGCGATACTCTGTTTACCGTCTCTTCCAGCTCTGCCAATTTCTTGAACATAACTTTCCATATCAGTTGGCATATGGTAATGGACTACAAATCGGATGTCTGATTTGTCAATCCCCATTCCAAAGGCGCTGGTTGCACAGATGACCTGAAGCTCATTATCCATAAACTGATGCTGAATCCGATACCGATCATCGTTACTAAGACCGGCATGATAAGCTGCCACTTTGATATCAGTTTGTTCTCTAAGTTTCAAAGCAACTTTCGAAGCCTTATCTCGGCTAGAGAAATAAATTATACCGGGATACTTGAGTTTCTCAATTAAATTAAAAAGATAGGCTTGCTTATCTTTTTCACTTGAACTTTTATGCACCGCAAGAAAAATGTTAGGCCGATCCACATTTTCAATTATTTCTTGAACGTCAGTTAACTTCAAATAATTAATGATATCTCTTTGAACTTTTTTTGAAGCAGTTGCCGTTAGCATTAGCGTTTGCGGATGTCCTAACGTACGAATCACCTGTCTTAATGACAGGTAATCAGGACGAAAATCAAGCCCCCACTTAGAGATACAATGTGCTTCATCAATCACCAATAAGCCAATTTTCAATTGCTTAATGCGGTTAAGCACATCAGAATTAGATAATAGTTCTGGAGAAACAAAAATATAACGAAACTGATCAAGATGATTCAATAGCCGGTGTCGCTTCGACCAATCGTTCATTGAATTTAAAGCACACACCCGCTTTTCTCCCATAAAGTTCATTCGACCAACCTGATCTTCCATAAGAGAAATAAGTGGCGAAACAATCACAACCGGCCGCTTAACTAAATACCCATATAACTGGTATATTAATGATTTGCCTGCCCCAGTTGGCATGACTGAAAGAACATTTGCGCCATTTAATAGTGCAGAAATAGTCTTATCTTGACCAGGCTTAAAATCACTAAAGCCAAACTTGTTTTTTAATATTTGTTTAGCAAGTTTCATCTTATTCATTATGAATTCCCTGTTTTGTCTGTTTGATTTCAAGTAATCTAAATTGAAAAAAACTAAACTGCTCTAAAACGTCAGTTGGTAATTGATGATAGTCCCAGTCATCAACGTCCGTTCCAAGTAGAATACGCCTAACTTTTCTTTCCATTTGAAGGGAAATGAAATTTTGATAAGGAAACTTGTCATAATCAACGTAAATTGCAACTTCCAGAAGATGTTCTAGGACAGTTGACTCTCGTAGATTTCGCAGTTGTTCAACCTTTTTTATATTACCCAATCGTTCATATTCATCAAAAGTCCTTTTAGCACTACCAGAAATTGGATTTTTGAAAAGACCATTAAGTAATGGAACCATTACAGATTGGTCACTTTGCTCAACAAAGTTCGCTAATTTTGCATAATTGATAAAATCATCAATATAACTTTTGACTAACGATTGGTTTAAATTATGTGCAATCTGCTGGATTGTGAATCCATTAGTATTAAATCCAACTAATCCTTGAGCAAATAAATCAGCGTCATTTAGATCGAGTAAGGATAAAAATCGTTTCAACTCTTTCTTTAAATCTGTGCCAACTTGCTTGCGATCAATCAGTCGATAATATTTTTTAATAAAATCTTTATTAACTCCATCAACATTGACTGGATAATAGTGTCTAACGTTATGGACATGCTCTGATATAATCTGAACAAACAACTGCAATCGTTGCTTAAAACTAACTAAATCAATTCTTTGAAAAGTATGTAATGAAAAAGAAAGATTAGAATCATCAATCATTTTAATTAATTCTGCTCTTTCTTTTTCTCCTTCAGACGTTAATTTAAACTGACCATGTTCAACTTCTTCCAGCAAGTTCGCACTAATCAGAGACTTAACATCTAATTCGTTTTTATTAAAATATCGTCCAACTCCAAGAAGGTCTAAAAGACCATATCTCATCGCCCAGTATAAGGTGGCTACCGTTTTCTTGCCTAACAGTAAGTTTTCAATTAATCGAGCCCTTCGTTTTTGGGTTGCACTAAAAACGAAAAGACCAAGAGCTTCATTTGTATTATTAATCATTTTTGATAAGATCGCTTATTAATCCATTTCTGCATTTGTTTTGCAATAATCACAAAAATCAATCCAATCACAATACCCTTGATTAAGTTAAAGGGAACTACTCCGTAAAGAATCGTTTTGGCAAGCGAAAAATCTAACTTTAAATTTGTTAGTTTCACATACAGTGGAGTACTAATGAACAAATTGGTAATACTCATGACAATTGTTAACGCCAGCGTTTCAACCAAAACAATCAAAAAGTCAATCCAGTGACTTTTAAATAAATATTTTCTCAAAAAGTAAAACACCAAAATCATTGTTAATGAGGCTAAAAGAGAGGTGGTCAACCCAATTAACTCAAGTGGTGAAAAACCCATCACCATCCAGTAAATAAATAGTTTAAGTATCACAGCTTCAATGGCTGCACCCGGTCCCAATAATAACAAACAAATCAAAATTGGAATATCCGAAAAATCCAATTTCAAATAACTCATGTATGGGATGATTGGAAATGAAATCAACATTAACAAAAATGAGATCGCACCAATCACGGCAGTTATAGTAATTCTTTTAATTCGATCGTTTTTAGCTATCATCACAATTCCTCCAATTAAACGTTCTTCAAAGTCAATTAGGGTAAATTGCGCCATAAAAAAACTCATCTTCTTTATACCAGACTTTACTGTCGGCAATGGGATTTCACCATCTCAACCAATTTTCATTGGGTAGTGGGCTGTAACCACCGATTGGGAATTTCACCCGACCTTGAAGACGTTTTATTAATTATTTAGTTAAAGCATACAAATCTCGTATTTCTCTTTTTCGGAGCCTACGAAACTCACCAGGTTGTAAGTTTTCTAAACCGATCCCAGCAAACTCTTCCCGTTTTAATTTTTCAACAGGATGACCAACTGCTTTCAGCATATCTTTAACTTCATGATTCTTACCCTCGTGAATCGTCAAACGTAGCGCCGAATTATTCTTTGAATTACCAGCCTTATAAATCACCTCGACTTCCGCGGGTGCACTCTTATACTTGCCATTAATTAAAACACCCTTTCGAATTTTATTCAACTCATTGTGATCGAGTTTCCCAATCACCTTAACTAAGTACGTCTTTTTTACTTCATATTTAGGATGAGTTAACTGGAAATCAAGCGTTCCGTCGTTAGTTAAAATAATTATCCCACTCGTATCATAATCTAATCGTCCAACCGGGTATATTCGTTCAGGAACCTTTTTAAAAAAGTTCAAAACGGTCTTTCGATCCCTTTCATCCCTCACAGAAGAAATTACCCCACGTGGCTTATACAGGGCAAAATATACTAGATCTTCTTTTCTTAACGATGTTCCATCCACCTCAATCTTATCAGTGGGTTCAACTTTTATCCCTAACTGATTAACAATCTTACCATTAACCTTCACATGTCCAGTACTAATGAGTTCCTCAGACTTTCGTCTCGAAGCCACCCCATCATGCGCCATAACTTTTTGTAATCTTTCACTCATCTTGCTGATCCTCCAATGGTTTCATTTTGTCATCAAACATCTGACCATAATCTTTTGGATCTCTTTCTGCGTCTAAAGCTGGTAAATCATTAATGCTTTTAAGGTTAAAAGCGTTTAAAAAAAGGTCGGTAGTAACATATAGCTTAGGTTTGCCTGGTTCATCACGCTCACCCTTGATGGTAATTAAATTTTGTGCCAAAAGATTTCTAATTGAAATCAAACTATTTACGCCCCTCACTTCATCAATCTCAACGCGCGTTATTGGCTGTTTATACGCAATAATCGTAAGCGTCTCAAGTGCCGACTGCGTTAACAACTCTTCATCGGATTTAACAAACTTTTGAATTACTTTTGAATAATCCTTTTTAGTTGTCATATGGATAATGTCACCATTTTGTAAAATGCAGATGCCAAATTGATCACTTGAATAACGCTCACTCAACGAAGCGATACAGCTACGAATGGTGGAATCATTTGCGGAAGTTAATTTTTTCAACCGTTCAATTGTCATTCCAGACTCTCCCGAAACATACAAGAGAGCTTCAATTTCTGCCATTAAATTCATTAATTAGATTTCCTTAATAAGATTTCTCCGTCATTACTGGTTTGCACAACCATAATACGATGATGTTTAACCATTTCCAAAAGTGCCAAAAAATCGGTCACTAATTCTTCTAAAGGAGAATTGGCCTCAAACAACTTGGAAAAATAGATTTCATGACTACTAGCTCTATTTATTCGTCTCATAATTACTTCACTTTGCTCATTAACGCTAAAATTCCATTCTGAAACTTGATGAACTGGCGGTTTAGAAGTTAACTGATGTCGCTTAATGATCTTATTCCATGCTTGTTCCAGCAAGCTAATTTCAAACTCATTTTCACCAATTGCAATCTCCGACTTATTAAAAGAACGAATCCTAGAATGATAATGATTTCGTTCTACTTCTTTTTTTTGCAACTTTTTCGACGCTTTTTTATACCGATTATATTCAACCAACTGATCAACCAGATCATCCCGTGGATCATCATCTAATTCATCATCAGTTTCTTTAGCTAACAACATTTTAGATTTAATTCGCATCAAATTAGCCGCCATTACAAAGAAATCACCAGCAATATCAAAATTTAAACGTTTCATTTTATTTAAATATTTAAAATATTGCTCAGTAATATCTTTAATGTCAATATCATAAATATCCATCTTTGCTTGTTTGATTAGATGCAGTAGAAGCTCTAGTGGACCATCAAAGTCATTAACGTGAATCTGTAGATTGTCTCTGTTCATGACCTAACTCCCATTTACTAATGACATCTTGCGTATTAAACGTTCCCATGATTTTTTTGTCAGGATATTCATTTTCAACACTATCAAGAATTCGAAATTCATTAAAAATATTGTTAGCATCTGGCGTAAGGGTAATCCTTCTAACAACCACGTTTTTTGGGTTGGTTTCAACTCCTACAATTCCAGCCCAATTTCCAAATCGATCCTTCCAAAGAAAAATGTCACGATTGTCAGCATTTCGATACCAATTCATTTCCTCCACAAGATGTTTCGTTTTATCGTTACTTTTAGAAAGTGACAACATCCCCATCACAATCTTTTCATAATCATTTCGATACCTGAATAGCATCGACATCACCTCAATTACTTGCTGTCATTATTATTCCATCTCATTTTATGCTCTTGGATGATATTTATCATACACCTGACTTAACCGCTCGTGGGAAATATGAGTGTAAATTTGCGTCGTGGAAATATCAGAATGTCCAAGTAATTCCTGCACAGTTCTAAGATCGGCTCCATTTTCTAAAATGTGCGTTGCAAAAGAATGTCGTAATGTATGTGGAGTAACGTTCTTTTTAATGCCAGCTAAACTAACGTAACGTTTAATCTTTTCCCAAATGCTTTGTCGACTAATTCGTCCACCATGCGCATTCAAAAAAACGTACGGAGATGTCCGCTGCTTAAGTAACTGTAATCGACTATCATTTAAATACTTAAATAGCCAATTCTGAGCAACTTCTCCAATTGGAACAATTCGTTCCTTATCTCCCTTTCCAATGGTCTGAATCAGATTCATTTCTAAATGAAGATCAGATAACTTTAAATTAATCAATTCAGATACTCGAAGCCCAGTAGCATACATCACTTCTAAAATGGTTCGATCTCTTACCCCATACTTGGTGTTCACATCCGGCATTTTAAGTAATCGATCAACTTCATTAACGGATAAAACATCGGGTAAGTGCTTGCCCTTTTTAGGAGTATCAATCTTGTTCATGGGGTTCTTTTTAATCACCTTAAATTCCATTAAATATTGAAAAAATTTACGAAGCGTTGATACAAATCGAATGATTGTATTACGAGACTTACCACTATTTTTCATTGTTTCCATGTAATTTAAAATTGCATACTGGTCGACATCTTTAAACGAACTGATGTGATTTTTTTCTAAATCCAACTCAAATTCCCTTAAATCTTGTCGATAACTTTTAATGGTATTGTCAGATAATCCTCTTTCTACTAGTAAATAGTGGAGATAATCTTCAATTTGATCATTCACTTACTTTCATCTCGTTTCAGTTAATTTAATTCCATCTGGGGTTTCGGAAATAACATGAGCCTTTAATAAATGCCCCAGGGCTCGTTTAAACTGAGATTTGCTGATTCCAAAGTAATCCTTAATTACTTGAGGGTCACTTTTATCGTTATAAGGTAATTCATTATTAGGCTTATGCTCAAGAATTGTCTGAATCATCTTGGCGTCCTCACCAATCACTTCATAAGACCGTGGTCTAAGTGATAAATAAAGCGTTTTATTGGGTCGGATTCCAATAATCCTAGCGTTTACTTTCTCTCCTAGTCGTGGTTGTTCTTCCTCTTCTGATTTGTCAATGAACCCTAAATTGTAGTGATCCGTTATTACTTGCGTTCCCATCAGTTTAGGGTTAATGACCCAAGCGTTAACATCCCGATTTTTCAATTTTGGATCATTAACTGGCTGAGAAATCGCTTTATATATCTGAGGATCAGCTAATTTACCCCAGATTCGATTCTTACTATCCTTTTTTAAAGCAATTAAAAGTTGGTCACCAACTTCTGGCCATAATGACTTAATATCCGGCAAATCATCAAGAGAAACAGCAACATCCTTATCTGGTAAACCGATGTCAACAAAGATTCCCAATCCAAATTTAATTCCAACCACTTTTCCCCATGCATAGCTGTCAATTCCAACATCAGGAACGTTTCGCGTGATTTTCATTTGATGCTTTTCATTTTCGTAGACAAATCCCTTAAAATTTCCACCTAATTTAATTGGCTTTTTTAACTCGCCCTTGTTTAAAGAATAGGTAATTCCGTTATTTTGAATGAAACACTCCTTATCGTTTTCATCAGTGACTTTTCCCGTAATTACGGTTCCCAAATCTTCATTCATATTAATTCTCCATCCCAGTGCTTTTAATGAATATTATACCAAATAAAAAAAGCATCCGATAATAATCGGGTGCTTCATTCTTAATAATTATTATTTAGCTTTTGATTGGTTCCCAGCGTAAACAACACCGCGACGACCGTCAACAGTAACTAATTGACCATCTTTGATGTTTTCAACTGCATCAGTAGCACCCACAATTACTGGAATGTTAAGTGAGATACCAACGACAGCAGCGTATGAGGTCAAACCACCGTTTTCAACCACGATTGCACTTGACTTCTTCATTGCTGGTAAGTAGTCCTTGTTTGTATCCTTAACAACTAGAACGCCACCATCAACGGCTTTATCGTTAGCTTCCTTAGCATCTTTAGCAACTACTGTCTTGCCAATGACAGTTTCACCACCAACACCTTGACCTTGAGCTAATTTAGTTCCAATCAACTTAACGCGAATTGTGTTAGTAGTTCCTTGATCACCTAATGGTACACCTGAAGTAATCAAGATCATGTCGCCTTCCTTAGCGAGTCCAGTTTCAACTGCCTTTTTAGCAGCCAATTCGAACATTTCATCTGGATTTGATGGTTTATCAACTAAGATTGGTTGAACACCATAGTTAACCGTCAAGCCACGACGAACACGATCGTTAAACGTTAAAGCAAGAATATCAGCGTCTGGATGATATTTTGAAATCATTCTTGCAGTGTAACCTGAACCAGTTGCAGCTACAATCGTGTGAATTCCCATATCCTTAGCAATCCGTGCAACTGCTTCACCAAGTGACTCAGTGACGTCACCAGTACCGAACTTAGGACGTGGAGTACCAAATTCAAAGAAGTGTTTGTCAGCTTCGATATCAATCTTGCTCATCATTGCAACTGACTTAACTGGGTAATCACCGTTAGCACTTTCACCTGAAAGCATAGTTGCATCAGTACCATCATAAACAGCATTAGCAACATCAGATACTTCGGCACGAGTAGGTCTTGGTTCTTCTTGCATGGAATCAAGCATTTGAGTAGCAGTGATAACTGGTTTACCTAAATCATTACAAATCTTGATTAAATGTTTTTGAACGGTTGGGACATTTTCTGGTGGAATTTCAACTCCCATGTCACCTCTGGCAACCATCAAACCATCAGATACTTTGATGATTTCGTTAAAGTTGTCGATTCCTTCTTGTGATTCAATCTTAGGAAAAATTTGAACGTCTTCCATATTCTTGCTTTCAAGTAAGGCACGGATATCTAGGACATCTTGTGGCTTTCTAACAAATGAAGCAGAGATATAGTTAATACCATGGTCACATCCGAAAAGGATATCATCAGTATCTTTTTCAGTAATACCAGGTAAGTTAATTGAAACTCCTGGAGCATTAACACCCTTACGTGAGCCCAAGACCCCGTTATTTTGGGCAGTAACCACTAACTCTTTGTTGGCATCATCTTTTTTGTCAATCTTGGTATCCAAAAGACCGTCATCAAACAGAACGTGTCCGCCAACTTTAACGTCGTCATACAAGCCTGGGTAAGAAACAGCAATCTTGTCTTTAGTTCCCTCAAGGTTACCATCCATTGAAATTCTAAATTGATCACCAGTGTGGTATTCAATCTTTCCGTCTTTTTGTACCGTGGTTCTGATTTCAGCACCCTTAGTATCTAAGACAATTCCAACAACCTTACCAGTTTTCTTTTCCGCTTCTTTTACTTTATTCATACGGTCTAAATGTTCCGCATGGTCTCCGTGTGAAAAATTGAAACGAAAAACGTTTGCTCCTGCTTCAATAAGCTTAGTGATGGTATCAACATCAGTACTTGCAGGACCAAGTGTACTTACGATCTTTGTTCTCTTCATAAGTAAAGCCTCTCCTTTTTGCATGGCACACATCTGCGTACCAAGCATTATTTGATTTCAAGTGTATTGTATCACTTTTTATAAGGATTGTCGTTAGTTTCACAGGCAAAATTTATCATTGTGTAACAACGTTTCCCGCTCCTAAAATGTCACGTAAATCATGCATTAAATCAGAATTAATGGCCACGTTATATGCTTTATCTAATAGTTGCTTTCGATCATCGGAAGCTCGATAAAGCAAAATTGGTGTTGAACCAGGATATCTTTTTATTATCCGGATTAAATCTTGATAGATTGAATCTCGATCATGATCTAACGCAATCTTTAAATAAAGCTTTTTTTGATGATCAACTTTTTTTAAAGACTGATGAACGACATTAGCAGCTGGTTCAATTGAATTTGCCACTAATTGAAGTCCCCGTTGAACCTCAATGTTTCCAGACACCAAAACCACTATTCCACTTTTTATCCATCCACTAATTTTAGCGTAAAGATTAGGAAAAATGGTTACATCAATATCACCAAACTGATCATTACCATCTATGAAAGCCATAAGTTGCCCCTTTTTCGTTCGGATCGTCTTTACATGAGATACAAACAAAATCATTTTCACGTTTTTACTGGGCTCATGAATATCATTAGTAGTTAAAGCATGCACTTGTTCTTGTAAATCAGTATAGTGACCAACTGGATGCCCGGTTAAATAAGTTCCAAGGTACTCATTTTCCTTGTTTAGTTTCTCCCAATCAGAAAAATCATCAGTTCTTTTAATTTTGGGAGCCAACGCTTGAATTAATTCAATTGAGTTTCCACTTAATTCAGTAGAACTAATAAATTCTGGAATGGCATTAATTAATTCTTTTCGGTTATACCCAAAACCATCAAGCGCCCCTGAATAAGCAAGTGCATTTAAAAGATCAATTTTTCTAAACCTGGGATCGATTCGACTGATTAATTCCTGTAAATCATGAAAATTACCATTTTGTTTTCGTTCTTCCTCAACATTCTTAATAAAATCGGTTCGTAATCCTTTGATGGTACGAAGTCCAAACCTGATTTTACCATCCTGATAAGTATAAACATCTTTACTCTCATTGATATCAGGACGCTCAACTTGAATATCTGATTCTTTGGCTTCTTGAACGTAATTCTTGGTCTTACGTGAATTACCGATCACCGAATTTAGCAACGATGTAAAAAATGGACCAGGAAAATGAACTTTTAAATAGGCCAACTGAAACGCCATTTTGCTATATGCAACTGCGTGAGACTTATTAAATCCATAGTCGGCAAATCGTTCCATATAGTCAAACGTTGTCTTTGAAACGTCTTTAGAATATCCTTTTTTACTAGCGCCATCAATGAACTGGATCTTCATGTTATCCATTTCTTTTTTATGCTTTTTGCTCATCGCACGGCGCAAAATATCAGCTTGTCCCAGTGTAAAACCACCCATTGCCGATGCAAGTTGCATAACCTGTTCCTGATAAACAATAATGCCAAAGGTTGAACCCAAAATGTTTTTAATGGTTTCATTTGGATAGTTAACCGTCTGAGTCCCATTCTTTCTGGCAATAAACATATCAATATTCTTAATGGGACCGGGTCGATACAAAGCATTCACGGCTGCCACCATATCAAAATCATTTGGTTTTAATTTACGTAACACGTTTTGAATCCCAGATGATTCAAATTGAAAAACCCCATTAGTCTTACCAGATTGAAAAAGCTTCAAAGTATCCTGATCATTTAAATTGATGTCAGTTATTTCAAAATTACGATCAACTTTTGAATGAATAATTTCTAAAATGTTAGCCATTGTAGAGAGGTTTCTCAAACCCAAAAAATCAATCTTTAAGAGCCCCACGCTTTCAACATAATACTTGGAGTACTGGGTCATCAACAATCCATCATTTCCGGATTGAAGTGGAGCACGATCAACGATGGGATCTTCACTTAAAATTAAACCAGCAGCGTGAGTGGAAAAATGGCGTGGTAGTCCCTCTAGTTTTTCAGCAATATCAAATAGCAACCGATTGGTTTTACTATCAGCTAATAAATTTCTTAATTTCTGTGATTCTGATTCGGCCTTAGCCAGGGATTCATGAAGCTGATTTGGAATTGCAGATGACCACTTTGCCATTTGAGTTGGAGTCATTCCAAATACCCTGCCAACATCTCGAAGAGCTTGTTTGGCAGCTAACGTTCCAAAAGTCACAATTTGAGCAACATGTTCATTTCCATATTTTTGATGAACATACTGTAAAATATCATCACGCCGATTATCGGGAATATCTAAATCAATATCCGGCATCTGTGCTCGTTCTTCGTTTAAAAATCGTTCAAATAGCAAATTATACTTAATCGGATCCACATCGGTAATTTTTAAAGTGTACGCAACTAATGATCCCGCTGAAGATCCCCGACCAGGTCCAGTTATAATTCCTTGGTGATGAGCAAAATTTAAAACATCCCATACAATCAAGAAATAATCATCAAATCCCATCCGATTAATAACTTTTAGTTCAGAATCTAACCGGTCCTGATACTCATTACGATTAAGATGCGATTCATCCTTCAATCTTTCCTTTAAACCAAGTTCACATAATTGACGTAAATAGTCCATTGAAGAAAGATTATCTGGAGCTTTAAACGTCGGTAGTTTAGGTTGCTCTTTGGGAATCGCTACGTCAACTTCATCAACCATTTTCTGGTTATTTAAAACCGCTTGATCAAGCCCTAGATTGTGATACTGAGTCTCAATATTATGACGATCTTTCAACCATTTGGTTCCAACCTGGTGCCGTTCTTCCATTGGATTTTTGATCACGTCACCAGTTCCAATCGACTTTAAAACTTCATTTGAAAAATAATCATCTGCATCAAGATATTCAACCGAATTAAGCGCCACTAAATCAACATCAGCTTGGACCCCTAGGTTCTTAAGCTCATTTATAATTATCTTAGTTCGATTTAAGCTAATTCCAACTTTTACTGCATTTGAATCGCTAACGCTCTTTACTTTAGCAATTAAGGTTTTAACCTCGCTCATTCTTCCTACTTCAATCAGTTTATTTAACTCACTATTCTCTGGAAAAATGACAAATAGATGGTGGAGTTTATCCTTGATTTTTTCAATAACATTAGTTTGCTCATTACTCATCAAAAGTGATGAAATTTTCATCAAATTCTTGTACCCATCCTGATCTTTAGCAATCAAAATCAATTCGGACTTGTTTTCTTTAAAAAACATCCCGTCCAAAACTGCCGTTAAACCAATAATTGGCTTAATACCCTGCTTTTTTGCCTCATTATAAAAAGCTACCGACCCATACATCACATTCCGATCAGTTAGTGCCACACTTTGATAACCACGCGCACGAGCTTTTTCAATTAACTTAGGAACCGTATTGGTACTTTGAAGCAAACTATACGATGTAATGTTTTGTAACGGATTGTATCCCAAAATTTGTCATCTCCTTTCCTAATTTCATATTCATTATAGCAAATGGACCCGATAAATTTTATTCGAAGTTTGTAATTGATTTTTTCTACTGTAGTGATAAACTACTGGTATTGAGAGGTGTTAATTATGAAGACGTTTGCTGCTAACTTAACTGGTGCTTTCTGGGGATTTGTATATGGCGAAATTATTGGTTATATTGGATCGGCCTTGGTTGGCGCACCTTATAATTGGATTCAAGTTGGAGTAATCGGCGCTGTTGTTGCCCTTATTGCCTTCAACGGAATTAAACTAATTAGTCGTTAATTAGAAATAAAAATAACCTGCAGGTTGAACCTGCAGGTTATTTTTTTAGTCTTTTGAAACATCCTCTGAAATCTTAATAATTAAATCGACAGCCTTTTCCATCGTTTGAAGCGACACATATTCAAAGCGGCCATGCATGTTTTCTGGTCCAGCAAATAGGTTGGGAGTTGGAATCCCAAGAAAAGAAATCTTAGAACCATCAGTACCACCACGAACCGGATAAATATTTGGCTTAATGTTAACTTCATTCATGGCATCCTTAGCAATATTGACGGGTGTCATATCTTTCTTAATGATTTCCGCCATGTTGTAATATTCATCATGCATCTCAAGTTCAACTCTCCCATCACCATATTTATCATTAAACTTATTAACTAAGTTTTGAATGAATTGCTTGCGTTCGTTGAACTTACTCTTATCATGATCACGAATGATGTAATCTAATTTAGCATGATCAGTTACCCCATCAATCGCAAGCAGATAATAAAAGCCTTGACGATCTTTGGTATTTTCCGGTCGTTGGTCCTTTGGTAATTGATTATGAAAATCAATTGCAAGCTGAGAGGCATTTACCATCACACCATAGGCGTCACCAGGATGAACATCAGTTCCGTTGAATTTTATTGTGGCAGACGCCGCATTAAACGTTTCGTACTCTAAGTCTCCAAGTGGACCACCATCAACCGTGTATGCAAAATCAGCACCAAAATCAGTAACGTCAAATTGATCGGCTCCGGTACCAATCTCCTCATCTGGTCCAAACCCAACTACGATATCGCCATGCTTAATTTCGGGATGATCAACTAAGTATTTCATTGCCGTCATAATTTCAGTCACTCCCGCCTTATCGTCAGCTCCTAAGAGAGTTGAACCATCGGTAGTAATTAAAGTTTGACCAGCATACTTTTTAAGGGTTGGGAATACGCTCGGATCCAGCTGGTATTTGCCATCTTTATCAAGTTTAATAATCGATTTTCCATCGTAATTTTTAACTACTTGTGGATTGACGTGTTCTGAATTAAAGTCTGCCGTGTCTATATGAGAGATAAATCCAATCTTAGGAACTTTTTGCTTAACATTACTTGGTAAATCAGCAAAAACATAACCACTTTTTTCATTGGTTCGTACGTTTTCCATCCCAATATCCTTTAATTCATAAGAAAGTTCGTTTAAAAAATCAACTTCTTTAGGATCAGACGGAATTGTGTCAGAATTCGGATTAGATCTCGTATTCACCTTCACATATTTCAAAAAGCGATCCAGTAACTGCTTGCTATCAGCCATAACTATTCCTCCTATATAAACTCAAACGGATCCGTGTTTAGTTGCGATGCAAATACATTGATATCCCAACGATTTTCATCAGACCAGCGCGTAAACATTTCAGCTAACTTATTTTTACATATACTTTCAATATGGTGCCCGGGATCAATCGCAGACAGACCACTTGAAAGCATCTCTTGAGAAGTATGATAATACAAATCGCCAGTAATATAAACTTGAACGCCTTGTTCAATCGCTTGTCGATAGAACTTGCCACCGTCTCCACCTAAGATAGCAATCCGCTTAACACGCTCTTGATCATCATTTGTTACCATTCGTAAACCACTAATTCCAAACACTTGTTTACATAGTCGACCTAAATCAATGATTTTCATTGATTGTTTCAAGTTGCCAACACGTCCCATCGAATAATTAGTAGGAAAACCATTAGTATCCAAATGGGGTACCAGTCCAACGGTATTTTGAAGACCGATCGCATCTGCTAGCCAGTCATTCATTCCACCATTTGCATTATCCAAGTTCGTATGAGCCGCATAAACGGTAATATTATGTTTCAAAATATTAGCGTACATTTGATTTTGGGGATCAGCTAAATCTAAATTCTTTGCAGGATGAAACATCACGGGATGATGGGCAAAAATAAAATCAACGTTCTTGTTGATCGCTTCATCAACCACTTCAGGTCTAACGTCTAAAGTGGTCATGACGTTTTTAATACTTCGCTTTTTAGAACCAATTTGAAATCCAGTTGGGTCTTTTGGTTCAGCAAGTGAAAGTGGTGCGAATCGTTCAAATCTAGTAATTAAGTCATTAACGGTTGTCATCTAAAATCTCCTCTAATTCTTCGTTAATCTTTTGGATGTGTTGAATTTTTTCAAGAGGTGGATTAGTAGCATTATGCAGATTATCCAAAACAATCTTATTTTTCCGCATCCGATCAGTCCATTTTGCAATAAATGCTTGTTTTTGTTGTTTTAAAAGAATCGGTCCAAACCTTAGTTCCTGATTAGAATACTTAATCGGATTCGTTGATGGAGTTGCCAAGATCATTTCATAAAAATGCCCAGCATCAAAAACAATGTTTTCAATATCAATCTTATACTGATTTGTAACTAACCAACTTCTTACCCGAATTTCATCAACGTTTGGTTGCAGAATTAGGGCCGTTTGTTTAGAAAGTTTCTCTTTGCCACGTTCAAGGATCTGAGTGATTAATTCACCACCCATCCCAGCAATCACAATTGCATTCACGTGGTCACTTGATTTAATCACATTAAGTCCATCTCCCAACCGGGTCACCATTTTATCACCTAAGTGTTGTTCTTTCATTTCCAATGTTGCGTTATGCAGTGGTCCAGGAGCAACCTCACCGGCAATCGCAAACTTAATCAAATTCCGTTTTAACAAATAAGCCGGAACATAAGCGTGATCCGAACCGATATCAGCTATTGTTGCCCCATTAGGAACTAAATCAGAAACTGCTTGTAAACGTGGCGATAACTTTTTTGCCGTCATCGTTTCCCTCCTAATCCAATAAAAAAGCAGCGATCCAGCTGGATCTCTGCCACATCTTTAATCTAAGAAATCTTTTAATTGTTTACTGCGTGATGGATGTCTCAGTTTTCTTAATGCTTTAGCTTCAATCTGTCGAATTCGTTCTCTAGTGACACCAAAGACTTTCCCAACCTCTTCTAAGGTTCGAGTTCTTCCATCATCTAACCCGAATCTAAGTCGTAAAACGTTCTCTTCACGGTCAGTTAACGTATCTAGGACACTTTCAAGTTGTTCTTTTAAAAGCTCATAAGCAGCATGATCAGCAGGACTAGTGGCATCTTCATCTTCAATAAAGTCACCTAAGTGGGAGTCATCTTCTTCACCAATTGGAGTTTCAAGTGAAACTGGTTCCTGAGCAATCTTAAGGATCTCTCTAACCTTTGAAGTTGGCATATCCATCTCAGCACCAATCTCAGATGGTAACGGTTCTCTGCCAAGGTCTTGGAGTAATTGACGCTGAATTCGAATCAGTTTATTGATGGTTTCAACCATATGAACGGGAATTCGAATGGTTCGAGCCTGATCCGCAATGGCTCGAGTAATTGCTTGTCTAATCCACCACGTAGCGTACGTTGAAAACTTAAATCCTTTACGGTAATCAAACTTCTCAACGGCCTTCATTAAACCCATGTTCCCTTCTTGAATCAAATCAAGAAATTGCATGCCACGGCCAACGTAACGCTTGGCAATTGAAACAACTAATCGCAAGTTTGCTTCAGCTAATTCTTGTTTAGCTGTTTCATCACCCTGCTCGATTCTGAGAGCTAATTGTACCTCTTGATCAGCGGTAAGTAATGGAACTCGACCAATTTCCTTTAGGTACATTCTGACCGGATCATTAATTTTAACTCCCTTTGAACTGGAAGCATTTTTTAGTTCTTTTTGAGTAACTTTTTTAGCTGCTTTTAAAGCTCTGGGATCTGGTTCGCCACTTTCATCAACAATACTTATTCCTGAGTCTTCAACCTTTTCCATCAATTCGTTCATTTGTTTTTTATTCAAACTAAATGGAACCTGGAGTTCTTCCTCTAAGACCCCATAGGTGATGTGACCAACCTTCTTGTGCTTCTTTACAACGGCGTCAAAAACCTTCTTATATCCAGTTTTATCAAATTTTTCTTTACTCGTTGTCTTCTTTGCTCTAGTTGCCTTAGTTTTAGTCGTTTTCTTTGCAGTAGTCTTTTTAGTGCTCTTATTTTTAGGAGCACCGCTCTTTTTGGGAGCTGCTTTCGCAGTCTTATTTGTGGAATTTACTTCATTTTTCTTAATGTCTTTTTCTGCCATAAAAATTGCCTCCCATTACTGTATTCTTATTGATACTTCTTTTGCAGGTCCTGGTATTCTTTACCCAATTGGGCAGCCTTATCAGTATCACCAAGTTTAACTGCATCTAACATTTCTTGATACTTTGATTTAAGGGATACCCCACCAGTTAAAGCCTGCTTTATTATTTTAACACAATCGTCAACTTCTTTTTCACTTGGCTCATTAGATAAAGCAGCCATTTCAATATTAGCAAAAGTTGATTGCAAATCAGATTCTTTCAAAAAGTCACTAAATTCAGCAGTAACGTACTCGTCATGCGACTGAAAATAATGTTGTGCAAGTAAATAAATCGTTTGATACCCATCATGAACAAAACTAAAATCAGGATCATCGGTCACCTTTAACCAAACATCATGATTATTCAACATTCGTGACAAAAGTAAGCGCTCCGCACTTTCAACTTTAGTAATCTTCTTTGGATTTCGATTCAAAACTTCAGGAGATGAGTCAGTCTTCAACCTACGGATTTGTTTTCTTTGCTGTTTATTGATGAAGGTCGAACGAATTTGTTTACATTGAACCGACAAAGCATTGAGATCCAAGTCAAACTCATCAGCTAAATGTTTTAAATAAACACTACGTTCAACGGGTTTGTCAATTTTTGCAATCACATTAACGGCTTCATCTACATAATTTAGTTTTTCTTCATCATTACTTAAATCATACTGCGTTTTAAGAAAATGCAATTCAAAGGAAGTTGTGGTTTCTCGAGCACTTTTGATAGCATCTTTAAACTTGTCATTTCCATTTTTTCGTCGATACTCATCAGGATCAACCCCGTTAGGCATTTGAATCACGCCAACTTTAAACTTACCTTCACTACTTAAAAGGCTAATCGCTCGCTTAGTAGCCTTCTGTCCAGGTTCATCGCCATCATAACAAACGTATATCTGATTCGTTAACTGATTGAACTGATAAATTTGTTCGTTCGTCAAACTCGTTCCCATTGAAGCAACGCCGTTTTTAACCCCGGCCTGAAAAGCAGAAATAACGTCCATAAAACCCTCAAACAGAATTAAATTTTGCTCATTTCGAATACTAGACTTGGCAAGATCGAGATTATAAATAATCCTTCGTTTATTAAAGATGCTAGTTTCAGGACTATTTAAATATTTTGGAAGATCAGGATCTCGATGTAAGATTCTACCGGAAAATCCAATGGTCTTAGAATTAGGATCCCTGATAGGATACATGATCCGATTCGAAAATCGATCATTCAATTCACCACTCGAATTTTCAACAAACAATCCCGATTTTCGTAAAAGTTGAAAATCAGTTTTTTTGTTCTTAAAGAACGGTTTTAAGAGTCTTTGGCTAGGGGCAAATCCTAAGTTAAAAGTTTCAATCATTTCATCCGTTATTTTTCGTTCATGCAGATATTTTAATGCGGGAACTCCAAGCTCAGTGTTAACCAATACATGATGATAGAGTTTACTGGCTTCCTCATGAAGATTAATGAGGCTGTTCTTTTCTGAATTTACTGGAGATTTACTATTATCATTTTGAACTGAGTCAGGAAGAGTAATTCCCTCATCTTCTGCCACAGCAATAACAGCTTCTGGAAAGGAAATTCCTTGCAAATCCATGAGGAATTTAAAAACATTTCCACCGCGTCCACAACTAAAACAATGAAAAATCTGTTTACTTTCTGACACAGAAAAGGATGGTGTTCTTTCCTCATGGAACGGACACAAACCGAATAAATTATTTCCTGACTTCTTTAGATTGACATACTTACTAACAACGTCAGTAATGTTGGTCTTACTTAAGACATCATCAATTACCGTTTCAGGAATTTTTGCCATGAGATCACCATCCTTTCTCGGAAATCTATTCTAATATTAATTTTTTTATTTAACAATTATTTCGTCGACATCAGCAAAGTGATCAATCATTCTTGCTAAATTAGTCAATTCTGCCAGACGATTATTGCGAACTTTCGTGTCGTCTGCCATTACCATGGTTTTATCAAAATACTCATCAATGAGTGGCTTTAAAGAAGTTAATTCATTAAAAGCTTGGTTAGCATTCAATTCATTAAAGTTTGGGCTGATAAGTTTGATTTTATCATTAAGGACTTTCTCTGAATCATTTTCAAACAACTTTTCATCAACTTTAACACTACCAGCTGGAAAATGACCTTTTTGAGCAATCCGAACCACTCGTGTCAGTGCTTCAATTGATTCTTTAAAATTAGGATCATCTTTATGATCATTTAATGTCATTGCGGTTTCAACGTTAAAGTAAATATCACTGTCAGTTGATCCCACCGCCGCATCAATTAGATCATAGCGAATATCTTTCGACTTGAGTTGTCGTTTAATTCTTTCTTTAATAAACGCAACCACGTCAGAAACAATCTTAGTTTGATCTACTTTTGGTAAGACCGCTTTAGCTTTCTCTTCAGCAATCACTTGATTCATTAATGGCATAAGTGGTACTCGCCACTTTTCACTAACAACAATTCTAACAATTCCAGCTGCCTGCCTTCTTAATGCATACGGATCATTTGAACCACTAGGAATCATATCTGCAGCAAAGAAGGTCATCACACTGTCAAGTTTATCTGCCACTGACAAAACAGCACCTACTTTAGTTTTGGGAAGTTCCCCGTCGGATGAAATGGGAAGATAATGTTCACGAATTGCAGTAGCAACTTCCGGATCTTCACCCGCAAGCAATGCGTATTTTTCACCCATTACTCCTTGTAATTCAGCAAACTCTCCAACCATCCCGGTAACTAAATCAAATTTATAAATTTCTGAGGCACGTTGTAAGTGTTTTAATTGAGTTTCATCTAATCCAACATTTTTCCCAATTATCTGGGAAATAACTTGAACGCGCTGCATCTTATCGTATTCAGAAGAAATCTTATCGTGAAAGCTAACTGTTTTGAGCTTATTAACATAATCGTCAATTGATTGCTGTTGATCCTCATTATAGAAGAAATCAGCATCATCAAGTCTAGCAGTCAAAACTTTCTCGTTTCCGGCAACTACGTTATCAAGATGATTCTCATCACCATTTCTAACGGAGACAAAATAAGGTAAAAGATTACCATCCTGATCTTCAACGTAGAAGAATCGTTGGTGGTTTCTCATTGAAGTAATCAATACTTCACGTGGAATTTTTAAGAAACGGTCGTCAAATTTTCCAGCAAAACTAGTTGGCCATTCCACTAAATTATTAACCTCTTCAAGAAGATCATTATCAATATTGACCTTCCAATTGTTCTTTTTCGCAATTGCTTCAATCTGTTTACGAATTAAATCTTTTCGCTTGTTAGCATCGGCAATCACGTGTTGGCTGGTTAAAGCTTCTTCATAATCATCGGCATTTTTTAACTCGACGTCTTTTCCAAGAAAGCGGTGTCCCCAGGTGGTCCGTCCAGAATGAACATCAACAATCTGCATTGGGATCACTTCATCGTCCAGTAAAGCCACAATCCATTTAATGGGGCGAATAAATTCAAACTTGTTGGTTCCCCACTTCATTAACGTTGGAAAAGTCATTGATTTTACAACATCATTAAGACCACTTAATACTTCTTGAACTGGTTTTCCCGCTACGTGTTTTTCAACAAAAGCATACTTAGTTCCCTTAACATCCTTAAAGACGATATCATCAGGCGTTAATCCTTGTCCTTTAGTAAAACCAATTGCCGCCTTACTCCAATTGCCATCTTTGTCCTTTGCAATCTTTTCGGCCGGACCTCGAACCTCTTTATCAACATCTGGTTGTTTGTTAACTAAGCCAGTAATTTGAATTGCCAGTCTTCTAGGAGTAGAGAACTTTTTAATTTGGTCATAAGAAATTCTTTGATCTTTTAAATACTGAGCCGCTTTTTCTGCCAATTGATTAACACTTGGCGTCACGACATGAGCGGGCATTTCTTCTAATCCAATCTCCAACAAAAATGTCTTAGCCATCTACTTATCCCCCTTGCCATCATGATGCTTTTTGTTTTTCTTCTTACTATTTTTTGAATCATCTTTTAAAAGCTCTTGTCGTTTTTGCTCATCCTTAATAAGTGGAAAACCACGCTTTTTACGCTCAGCAACAAATGCTTTGGCGATCGCGTGTGCCATTTTTCGAATTCGTGAAAGGTAACCAGCACGTTCAGTGACAGATACGGCTCCTCTTGCATCTAGTAGGTTAAAAGTATGACTACATTTCAAAATATAATCATAGGCTGGATGAACTAAGCCAAGTGATATTAATCGTTTAGCCTCTTTTTCGTAAGCATCAAACATTTGGTGCAACATTTTTTGGTCTGATTCTTCAAAACTATACTTAGAATGCTCATATTCGGGTTCTTTAAAAATATCACCGTACTTAACTCCGTTACCCCATTCCAGGTCAAAAACATTGTTGACGTCTTGAATGTACGAAGAAAGCCGTTCCAATCCATAGGTGATTTCAACCGCAACTGGATCCATAGTTAATCCACCGACAACCTGAAAATAAGTAAACTGAGTTACTTCCATGCCATCGAGCCATACTTCCCATCCAACACCGGCACATCCCATTGATGGATTTTCCCAGTTATCCTCAACAAACCGAATATCATGTTCAAGTGGATTAATTCCTAGTTGTTCAAGCGAATTAATGTACAATTCTTGGATGTTGTCCGGAGATGGCTTCATTAATACCTGAAACTGATGATGCTGATAAAGCCGATTAGGATTTTCTCCATACCTACCATCAGCTGGACGTCTTGATGGTTCAACGTAACAAACATTCCATGGCTCTGGTCCAATCGCACGCAAAAAAGTGTACGGACTCATTGTTCCCGCACCTTTCTCAGTATCATATGATTGCATCCGCATGCAACCAAGCGAACTCCAATATGACTCTAGAGTACTGATAATATCTTGGACTGATAGTTTTTCTGTCATTAACTTCTCCTCCTAATCAATAAGCAAATAAAAAAACCTATGCAAAAGTACAATGACTTTCACATAGGGACGATTTATTCGCGGTTCCACCCTACTTCTGAACTTAATCAGCAACTCGAGATTAAATGGCTCCGAAAGTGCCAATTTATACCCACATTAACCATTTCCCACTAACATGGTTTCACTGAAATGTGATAAGCATAAAACTTCCTTCATCAACACCAATTATTTAACTACTATAATTATAAAATTATCACACAAAACAGTCAACGGTTAACCATCAATTAAGGTTGATTTTCCAATTGTTCATCTGATCTAAAAATTTTTTACTCTTTAAATTTAGTCCAACAGAACTATCGTAAATTTTATCAATCACACTGCGAATTTTCTTTTTAGTTTTGCTATTAACCTGAATGTTACCGATTTTTTTCAGGTCAATCGCAGAAAACAAGCGAAGATAGTAAATTGTTTTTTGGTCGAGATGCATTCGATGAGGATCAAGATGAAAATGATCCTCACAAATAATTCCTCCATACTCTTCTGAATAATCAAACTTTTTATTGGTTTGATGACAAATAACACAGGATTTAAATTCAGGTGCTACCCCAAAAGCAGGAAGAAGTTGAATCTCAATGATATTGGTAATTACTTCAGCATCAAAACCACTGTTAATCATATTTAAAGCATAGTATAAACGATTAAACCAATCGTTTATCTTAACTCCCTCAGGAAATGCCGCATCCACTAACGTCATAATGTAAGTAGCATATGCATCTAAATAAATATCATTTGCAATCTGTTCAAAATGCTTAACCTCATTACCACTACTAATGTACGACAATCCTTCTGATTTGAGCGTGCCCTCGTACGTACCAAAGCTAAATGGCAAAATATCACCTGCCATTTTAAAGTTCGCTTTATTGGCTCCTCTAATAAAAAACATTTTGAGCCCAGCTTCTGCCGTCAAAAATTTCACCAACATATCGTGCTCGCGATAGTTCTTACGATACAATAAAATTCCATGAAAAGTTTGACTCCTTGGATTTACTGACAAAATATCACCTAGTAACTATCTTTTCGGTATCCTAATTGTCTTAAAGCTGATTCTTTTTCACGCCAACTTGGTTGAATTTTTACCCACAATTCAAGATAAACTTTGCTTCCAAGTAGAGTTTCAATCTCTTTTCTGGCCAATGTCCCAATCTTTTTCAGCATTCCACCATTCTTCCCAATCAAGATCCCGCGTTGGCCCTTTCGTTCAACAATAATATTAGCGTCAATATGAACGTTTCCATTATCTTGGGTCTTCATTTTTTCAACTTCAACTGCAACAGAATGTGGAATTTCTTGCCTCGTTAGTTCTAAAACTTTTTCGCGAATTAATTCGGAAACGATGAAACGTTCGGGATGATCGGTAATTTCATCGTCAGGATAATACTGCGGTCCTTCTGGCAACTTAGAAACCAAAGTAGTCAGTAATTCATCAACATTGTTCCCTTGAAGAGCAGAAATAGGAAACACATCAGCCCATTTATAAGCTCGTTTGTACGTGTCCATGATTGGTAATAAACTGTTCGGATTGACTTCATCAATCTTATTGATAACTAAGTAAACCGGACAATCCACTTTTTTTAATTGATCGATGATGTAATTATCACCAGCACCACGAGTTTCAGTAGCACTAACCATAAAAAGGACTGCATCGACCTCCTTTAAAGAAGAGAGAGCAGCGTCGTCCATATAATCATCCAACTTGTTTTTTGGTTTATGAATTCCGGGAGTATCAATGAAAACAATTTGTGCATCATCAGTGGTATAAATTCCCTGAATTTTGTTACGAGTGGTTTGTGCCTTGTCAGACATAATCGCAACCTTTTGCCCAATCACTCGATTTAAAAAGGTTGATTTCCCAACATTTGGACGTCCTACAATTGCTACAAATCCTGACTTATACTGTGCCTTTTCTGCCATATTTTCCCCTTTAGCTCATTAAATCAATAATTTTTGGAACGAAAACAATTAAACCTACAATGATCGCAAAAATTGCCGTTAAAACAACGCCACCAGCCGCAACGTCTTTAATTACCTTAACTCGTTCGTCGTAATGATGGTCCGCCATAAAATCCATGATCCTCTCAACAACGGTGTTAAGAATCTCACCGACAAGAACTAAAATAATTGCGGTAAACAGCCACATAAATTGTTCCAAACTAATTTTCAAAAGAAAACCAATTATTAGGGTAATAATGGCACTAGTTATATCAAACTTAAAGTTTCGTTCATGAACAAAAACCCATTTAATGCCATCAAACGCATGTCCAAAAGCCTGAAATATATTTTTATTTTTCCCAGTCTGTTTATTATTTTGTGAGTCCATAAGAGTCCATAATCTTTCTTTGAAGTGGGAACATGATGGCTTCATCCTCAGGCTTCATATGGTCATAACCATTTAGATGCAAAAATCCATGTACAACTAAAAAACCAAGTTCTCGATCATTTGAATGATTTAAAAAATCAGCCTGTTCAGCAACTTTATCAACACACACAAAAATATCCCCAATATTTTCAGGAATATCTTTTTTCATTTCATCATTCATGATTACGGGAAAATCATCATCACTCTGATCTTCAATCGCAAAACTAATCACATCAGTGGCCCGATCTACACCACGGTAGTCCCGGTTAATTTCCTTGATGCGATCATTGTTGACCAAAGTAACCGACATTTCGGTATTATTTTTTAAATCAATATACTTAGCGGCATAATTTAGAATATCTCTAATCAAATCAATTTTTTTGGGGTCGACCCCATCCTTAGTTTGATCATATATTTCCAGATCCATATCTATTCCCCATTATCATTTTTTTCGTAGGCATTAATGATTTTAGCCACAACTGGATGTCTAACTACATCATCAGCACTAAAGTTTACAAAATTAATATCATCAATATTTCTCAGGATTTTAGGAGCGGTGACTAATCCACTCCGGATTCTTCCGTTTAAATCAATTTGAGAAATATCACCATTAACAATCATTTTAGAACCAAAACCCAACCGGGTTAGAAACATTTTCATCTGAGCATTAGTAGTGTTTTGAGCTTCGTCTAAAATAACAAAAGAATTATCGAGGGTCCGACCACGCATATAAGCTAATGGCGCAATTTCGATAACGCCACGATCCATTAGCCTTTCAGTGTGATCAGATCCAAGGGTCGAATTCAGTGCATCGTACAGTGGTCGTAAATATGGATCAACTTTTTCTTTTAGGTCGCCAGGTAAAAAGCCTAAACTCTCACCCGCTTCAACAGCTGGTCTGGTTAAGACAATCTTATCAACGTCACCCTTTTTTAAAGCGGCAACTGCCATTACAACTGCTAGATAAGTCTTTCCCGTCCCAGCAGGTCCGATTCCAAAGGTAACATCATTATGCTTGATGGACTGAACGTACTGACGCTGCCCAAAATTCTTAACTCGAACCGGCTTCCCCTTATTATCCTTTAAAAGGACTTGATTATATAATTCTGGGAGAAAACCTAGAGTTCCTTTCTCAGCCATCTTCATTGCCGAAACAAAATCACTACCATTCAAAGTGATCCCAGAATGAACAAGTTCAATCATTCCATTTAAAATATCAATGGTATTTTGAACCGCTTTCTGAGTGTCACCTTCAACCGTAATCTTACCACCAGAATGGCGAATAGAAGTTTCCATCCCCTGTTCTAGAATATCTAAAAAGGCATCTTGAGCTCCAAATAAAGCTGATTCATCATTTGGATTCTTTAACGTTAATTCTTTTTTAAATTCAAAATTATCTGTCAATCAAACAGGTTCCTTTCATATCAACTCAACTTTTACTTAAAATACTAGCATATAATTTGCCACTTACAAAGTAAAAGAACAAAAAGAACCCATTGACCATTCAATGAGTTCCCTTCTTAACTAAGCGCTTTATTAACAAGTTTATTAACAGTGTTGCCATCGGCTTGTCCTTTAACTTTACCCATGACAGCACCCATTACTTTGCCAAAATCGCTCTTGTTTGCCGCACCAAGTTGCTTAACCGTTTCGTTAACAATTTTTTCAAGATCAGCTTCTGACATTTGCTTTGGGGCATAATTTTCAAGAATCTTTAGCTCATCTTCTTGCTCCTTCACCAAATCATCCCTGCCACCATCTTTAAACTCAGCAATCGAATCTTTGTGTTGTTTAACTTCTCGATTAACAACAGCCGCTTCTTCACTATCAGAAAGATCATGACCTAATTTAATCTTTTCATTCATTAAGTTCGACTTAAGCATTCTGACAATTGTCAGCTTAGTCTTATCATGATTCTTCATTGCATCTTTTAGATCATTATTTAATTCATTTGATAAAGTCATATTGGACCTCTTTTCGTCAATATAAAAAACGCTCCTAATCAGGGGCGTTTAATATTAGAAGCTGCGACGCTTCTTTTTCTTATTGTTACGTTTACGAGCTGCTTCTGATTTTAATTTACGTTTTACGCTAGGTTTTTCGTAAAATTCACGTTTACGGAATTCCTGAAGGGTACCGCTTTTTGAAACCGTGCGCTTAAAGCGTCGAAGAGCATCATCAAGAGATTCGTTTTTACGAACGACAGTTTTTGACATGATAAAATCCCTCCCTCCGAGCTTAAATGATACCGTCTGTAATCCTTAACGGTCAATATTAATTATACATTATGGCACGGAGCCCGTCAACGAGTCTGAACAAGAAATATGATAAAATGTTAACAAAGTAGGAGGTAATATTATGGCAACTAATTTTAATGCATTTATCATTTCTGATTCAAGTGGTGCCACGGCAACTTCGATCGCCCGAACCGCTGCTTCTCAATTTCCAGAAGCAAACGCTAATTTTAAACGATACCCATTTACTCAAACGCAATCCATGCTCGATGGAATACTCAAACTTGCTAAAAAACAGGACGCCATCATTTTTCACACTTTAGTTGATCCGGGCCTGAGTAAAATGGTATCTCAATTTGCACTAGAAAATAACCTGTATAGTTTTGACTGCATTCAAAAACCCATTCAAATCATTTCTAAAAAACTCCATGAATCGGCTGCAGAAGTACCTGGCCTAGTTCACAACTTAAATGAAGACTACTTCAAACGGATCTCAGCAATCGAATTTGCGGTAGCTAATGATGACGGAAAACGACCTAATGACCTCAAAAAAGCTGATATCGTTCTTTTAGGAATATCAAGAACATCTAAAACGCCATTATCGCTATACCTTGCCAATCAAAACTTCTTGGTAGCAAACGTCCCAATCGGTCCTACCATCCAATTACCAGAAGAGGTTTATCAGATCGACCACAATAAAATATTTGGTTTAACCAATTCAGTTACCAATCTAAAAAAGATTCGGCAGGAAAGAATGATTGCTTATGGGTTAGACCCAAACACTCCATACTCGGACTCAAATCAAATAAAAAAAGAGCTTGACTATGCCAAGCAACTTTATCGAAAACTAAATTGTCTTCAAATTAACGTGTATAACAAGTCAATTGAAGAAACGGCCACCATCATAACTCAAAGTCTTAATATTAACGAACAAGATCATTAATCTTTTTAGCTTGATAATCTTCTTTAATATCCTCAATCATATCAGAATTAAACTTTTGTTCTTTTAACATTTTAATTTCATATTGATGAGGATCAATTTTAACATCTCCAATCTTAACAACCGGCGTCTCTAAAATCTTAGGAACTTGATCAAACTTGGGATACCGGGCTACATAATTTAAAGCATCAAATCCAATGGTCCCGAAACCAATGTTAGTATGACGGTCTTTATGGGATCCCATTGGATTTTTAGAATCGTTTAAATGAATCACTTTGATTCGATTAATACCAATAACTTGATCGAACTCTTCCATAACCCCATCAAAATCATTTTTAATGTCATAACCAGCGTCGCTAGTATGACAGGTATCAAAGGTAACCGATAACTTATCATTCAAATTAACACCGTCAATAATCTCAGCAAGTTGTTCAAAAGTCGACCCGATTTCAGTCCCTTTTCCTGCCATTGTTTCAAGTGCAATTTGAATCTTTTGTTCTGGGGTGATTACTTCATTTAACCCTTTAATGATCTGCTTAATTCCCGCTTCAACGCCAGCACCAATATGTGCACCGGGATGCAAAACAATTTGATCAGCTCCCATTGCTTCAGATCGATCAATCTCTTGTTTAAGAAAATCAACCGCAAAGTGGAAACTTTGTGGCTTTTTTGTGTTACCTAAGTTAATGATGTAAGGTGCATGAACTACCACCTCACGTAAATCATGATCAGCCATGTAGTCGTGTGCTTGATCAATTTTAAGATTTGCAATCGGGGTCCTTTTTGAGCTCTGAGGAGCACCAGTGTATAACATAAAGACATTCTCACCATCGCGTTCGGCTTCTTTTGCGGATCCTAACATCATCTCTGGCTTTTTCATTGCAACATGTGAACCAATCAAAAATTCATCATTACTCATGTTTATCCCCCATTACTTTAACAACTTGATTAGAAGCATCTCCATGCTCCCAACTACAAAACTTACCATAAAATTTCTTCATTTTCTGATGATACCCAGCAAACTTACCATTTTCATTAAAATTAGACAACTCTTCATAAAAAGAATTTTGATTTTGAACAATTGGACCAGGAGCATCGCTTAGAAAATCAAAATAAAATCCACGTAGTTCATCCTTATAATGCTTTAAGTCGTAAGTATAAAACAACATTGGCCGTTTTAGATTGGCATAATCAAACATTACTGAAGAATAGTCAGTAATGAGTAAATCTGAAATTAAGTATAACTCATTAATATCACGATCAGCTTCAATGTAAACTCGCTTTTCATACCCAGAAATATCAATTTGGTCCTTGACTAAGTAATGCGGACGAATAATTAAAACAGTGTCACTAGATACATACTTAAAGAAACCCTTTAAAGAAAACGGTAACTCAAAGTTATAACTGCCCTTCTTTTGATAATCATCATCACGCCAAGTTGGTGCATACAAAATAACTTTAGAAGTCGAGTCACCAATAATTTTTTCTTTTAATTTTTTAATCTCACCTGAAGTATTTTTATGATATAAGACATCGTTTCTGGGATAACCAATTCGTAACGGAATATTTCTAAAATCAAAGGCGTGATCAAAGATTCGTTCTGAATACTGATTAGGCATAATTAAATAGTCCCACCGCTTGGCTTCTTTGACAAAATCATCATGGTATTGATTAGTGGAAATACCTGGAATCGCAACGTGTTTGATATCAATTCCTAATTTTTTTAACGGGGTTCCATGCCATGTTTGGATATAGGTGGTCCGCTTATTCTTTTTCCACCACTTCGGAAATCGGGAATTAAAAACCCAAAAGTCTGCCCTAGCAATGTGCCAAACCCACCTTGGAAAAAAACGCCGTAAAATCTTTATGTTGGGATACTTTTCGTGTAATTGTTTGTATTTGGAAGCTTTGACACCAAAATAGGCTTTTTTAGCATCATGAGGATGTTGCTTCACCCACGCAAGGTAAATGGCGGCTGGATTATCGTTTATATCCCTACCATTAAAACTTTCAAACATTACTTCATTTTTTTTAGTTGGTAAACAAATAAACCCATCGTTTAAAACGATGAGCCCAGTGCGAATAGTCAACTTAATCCCATTAATTAACTTGTTTTTAATTTGTTTTCCATTCATGTTATTTTTACCTATACTAAATCAACAAAATGCGATCTAAATTTAAAGTGAAGATGAGATCCAATTAAAAAGAAAAATAACGTCATCAACCAAAAAATCACGGTTAACAGTGGCTTCTCCCAAAACCAGCTACTCGATAACATTGAATCCCTGAATCCTTGAACAATGTAAAAAAACGGATTCAACTCCAAAATTCTGATTAAAAATGGCGGAAATGATGCAGACGATTCAAAGTTAAATAGAACTCCTGAGATGTAGAACAGCATTCTCATAAACGATTGCAACATGACATGATAATCTCGTACCAAGACGGTAATGGTCGAATTAAAAATGCCAAAAGCAATTAACCAAGCAATCATGGCAATAAAGTAATAAATCCACTGGAACCAGAACAAACTCGGTCGAACTCCATAAAGATAACCAATTACAATTGAAAACGCCAACATTGTCCAAAAAGAACTCAAGTTACTGACTAACTTAATCGAAGGTAAAATGCTAATTGGAAACTTCATCTTTGAAACTAACCCAGCTCGTTGATAAATACTCTTAGAGGCGTCTAGTGTAACTCGGTTCATAAAAAACCAAGGAGTAATCCCAATGACCATCCATGGGAGATAACTGCCGTTGTGTCCGGTACTACCCTTTAACCCAACACCAAAGACTAACCAGTAAATTGCAATTTGAATCAGCGGATAAAGATACTCCCAGACTAAGCCCAAATAATGACTTTGATACGTAGCCTTATCTTCATACTTTGAAATTCGAAAAATAATGCCCAAATTTTCAAATTGTTCCTTAAGTAAGGCCCAAACTTCCTTCAAGCTCAGCACTCTCCCTTTTCTGTTTATCTAATTATTTTGTAAAACATACTTTTTAATAACCCGTTCGGTTGCATACCCATCATTATAAGTGTTCCAGTGTTTATTAAAATTAGTAAAATCAATTTTTTGATTATCCACAATGGCTTTATTCAACTGATCAACCTTAGTGATTGGTTTAGATGGTAACCACTGTAAGAAATCCTTTTGAATTCCTGGGTCTTTTTCGTATTGTTCTAAATCAAACATAAAGAAAATCATTGATCGTGCTTGTGGCAATAAACTAAAATCAAAGGCAACTGAAGAATAGTCCGTTACAAGTGTGTCACAAACTGAAAGTAAATCAGACGTTGAAAGTTGATTATAAAAACGAATATTTCCGTTTGAAAACTTTCTAATACGTGCTTCCTGATCCCTGAGTAAGGGATGAAGTTTAACCACTGTAATCGCATTTGGATCGGCGGTCAATGCTTCGCCAATACTTTTTGGAGGTTCAAACTCTAAGCCATCCCGATATGTTGGAGCATACAAAATGACCCTTTTACCCTTTAATTCTGGAGCAACCTGATAAACACGATGTCTGGCAACTCTTCTCCAGCGTTCCTTAAACAATCGATCCGAACGTGGATAGCCTAAATATTTCATTTTACTAGGAACTTCATGATAACTGCGTTCAAAGATCTTTCCCATCGCTTTTGAAGCTACCACAAAGTCATCAAAATGATTGTATACACTTTGAAATCTAAGTCTATCGAAAAACGATCTTTTCTTGGTCGTGGGATCTTCCCATCCAAAACATTTAATGGCACCATCAGCATGCCACAATTGAACAATTCTCATCTTACTCTTTGGTCGTACTAAACCAGCCAAAAATGGGAAGTAATTATCACAGAACAAAACTCGAGCTGACATTAATTGAGGAACGGTAAATAACGCAAATTTAGCGTTTTCATTAAAGGGAATCGTCTTGATTCCAAATGCACTCAAATCAGTTGCTGCAGCTTCAATTTCGGGTTCGTATAATACGACTAATTCTTGTCCAATGGGCGTGTTAGTGGCAATCTGTTTAATCAACCTAAGGTTATTATCGAAACTCATAACATAATATATATTTTTCTTTGGTCGAAAATAAAAAATTGCAGAAACTATTTTAATTAACCATGTATACATGACTTTCACTTAAACCACCATTTTCAATAATTACAATGAGACATTATATCATAAAGAAAAAACCGGGACACTCTAACTTAATAAGCTATTTTCGCTTCTTTTCATAGAAATTCCCTAGTACCTTATCAACATCCACAACCACTCCAAATGAATCTGGATCAGATTCATTTAAAGCCGCTTCAAATTCGGTCATTTCATATCGTGAAATTGAGGTGAACAAAACCGACTTTTTTTTATGGTTATAGGCTCCCTCAGCATTATGAATAATCGTAATACCTCTCCTAAGGTGATTTTGAATACTATCAACCACCGTCTTAGGACGATCAGTAACTACCATTACTTGCACGATTTGTTGCCTTGTATATGCCAGATCCATCGCTTTCGCGTTAACTAGGACTCCAATTGCTGAATAAAAGGCATAGGGCCAACCATAAAAGAATCCCGCTGATAAGATGATAAAAGTATTGAATATCAGATTAATTGTCCCAATTGATTTACCGGTTTTACGTTGGATAACAATTCCTAAGATATCTAACCCACCAGTAGAAATCCCATTTTTAAGCGACAGACCCACTCCAAATCCGTTAATGGCACCACCAAAGATAGCACAAATCAATGGATCCGTTGTCAGAGTCAGTGGCCGTAATATTTTGATCATAACACTGGCAACCACAACGGAAACGAACGTAAACATGGTAAACTGATGACCAATTTGTTTCCAAGACAAAATAAACATTGGAATGTTCAGTAAGAAAAGTCCCAAAGCAGCTGAAATTGTAAATGGAAAATACCGTTCTGTAAGAGTATCCAATAGCTGTGCAAAACCGGTAACTCCTGAAGAATAAATGTGTCCGGGAGTCCAAAAGAAATTCATCGCAATTGAAACCATGATTCCGTACACGAAGGCGGTCGAGAACTTAGATATGTACTGATGTCGCTTTAAAATTTTCTGTACGTCGTCCATTTAAGTAACCCCTGATCATTTAGAAATTCATAACTAGTATACCATTCCAAAATTTAAAAAAAATAAAAAGTTGTGGGGTTACCACAACTTTTAGCTAATATTTAATTATCCCTTTTATCAACTGAAATGCCTAATTCATCTAACTGTTTGTCAGAAACAGGTGTAGGAGCACCAGTCAATGGTTCAACTGCCTTTGAATTCTTAGGGAAGGCAATTACATCTCGAATATTACCACGATGTGCTAATAACCTAGCAAAACGATCTAATCCAATTGCCAAACCACCATGTGGTGGAAAACCATAATCCAATGCTCTAAGGAAATACCCAAATTGATTCTCCGCACTTTCCTTAGTAAATCCGAGGGCTTTAAACATCTTTTCTTGAAGATCACGGGTATGAATACGAATTGATCCTCCACCAAGCTCCAGTCCATTCAGAATAATATCATAACTTTGAGCATGCGCTTTGTGGGGATCTTCTCCATCATTTAGGTAATGTTCGTCACCTACATTTGGCATCGTAAATGGATGGTGAGCAGCAACCCAACGCCCAGCACCCTCATCATATTCAAATAGTGGCCAATCAACAATCCAAAGGAAATTATACTTGTCTTCTGGAATCATATTTAACTCATTGGCAATGGCAACCCGGAGATATCCTAAAGTATCAGCCACTACCTTACTCCGATCAGCAGCAAATAATAACAAGTCACCGTCTTTTGCCCCAGTGGCTTTTTTAATTTTACTTACCATTTCTGGATCTTTGAAGAATTTAGCGATTGGGCCAGAGAATCCATCATCAGTGACTTTCATCCATGCAAGTCCCTTAGCGCCAAAACGCTTTACGTATTCACCGTACTTATCAATATCTTTTCTTGAGAAGTTTGCTGCACCACCAGGAACAGCAATGGCTTTAACCTGACCACCATCTTTAATTGCTGAATCAAATACCTTAAAGTCCGAATCAGTCACTACGTCCGAAAGATCCTTTAATTCCATCCCAAAGCGAGTATCCGGTTGATCTGTACCAAATCGGTCCATTGATTCCTGCCAAGTAATCCTCTCAAAAGGCAGATTAACATCAACGTCAACCGTATCTTTCATGACCTTTTTAATTAATCCTTCTGTGATTTCTTGAATTTCTTCAGCAGAAAGAAATGAAGTTTCCATATCAATCTGGGTAAATTCTGGTTGACGATCACCCCGTAAGTCTTCATCTCTGAAGCACCGTGCAATTTGATAATAGCGATCAAATCCAGCTCCCATTAGTAATTGTTTAAACTGCTGCGGAGATTGAGGTAATGCATAAAATGATCCCGGATATACTCTTGATGGGACTAGGTAGTCTCTTGCTCCCTCTGGAGTCGAAACCGTTAGATCTGGGGTTTCAATATCGATAAATCCATTCTCGTCAAAATACTTGTGAGTAGACTGTAAGATCCGATTTCGGATCAATAATCCCTTTTGCATCACTGGACGTCTAAGATCAAGATAACGATACTTTAATCTTAAGTCATCAGATGCATTGATATCATTTTTGATTTCAAATGGGGTTTGCTTGGAAGTACTTAAAACCTTAGCGTCAGAAACATCAACTTCAACTTTTCCGGTATGGATATCCGGATTAATTTCTTTTTCTGCTCTAGCAACCACTTTTCCTTTAATCTGGATAACATACTCATTTTTAACTGATTCGGCTACTTTAAAGGCTTCTTTGCCATTTTTTTCATTAAAAACCAACTGAACGATCCCAGCACGATCACGTAAGTCAATAAAAATAAGACTTCCCAGGTTACGCTTTTTAGCAACCCATCCATCTAAGACTACTTCTTGATCTAAATAATCCTCGTTAACGTTTCCAGCATACGTTGTTCGCTTCATGTACTAATCTTCCTCTCATTTAATTGAGTCAAAAGCATAAAAAAAGCGCACCATGTAATTACAAGGGCGCAATTAGCACGGTACCACCTTTTTTAGTTTCTTTTGTTTATTCATTTTACCTCGATGCGTCTTTACCATTTATAGGACACGCCCTCTCAGCACTTGGACGTTCTCTTCAGACCACTAAACGGTTACTATTCATCGTCAACAGCATTTTAAATCACTTTAAGACTAATAAAACCCACATAAATTGTCAAGATTCTAGTGAATATTTTTATTATATGCTTAAACAAAAAGTCAAAAAGTTATACTATTATGAGTAATCGTATCATTAATGAGGTCGAAAAGATGAATATAAATTTATACATAAAAAATAAACGCGGTTTTTACACTACTTTGATAATTGTTGGCGCAACCTTGATCATTCTTTTAGTTATGTTAATAAAAAATAATGTCAGTATTGGCTTTAATAACCTGGACATAAAATCCGGTCCAGGGATTGAATATCGTACGGTCAAAACCATTAACCGAGGAACTAGACTTCAAATTCTAAGTGAAAAAGACAACTGGTACAGAGTTGTATATCAAAACCAAAAGATTGGTTGGGTACCTACTTGGTTAGTCAATAATCGTAAGCTTAATAAAGCCACTAAACTATCAGAAACAACCATCGTCTTAGACCCTGGTCATGGAGGAAGTGACTCGGGTGCACTATCAACCAGCGGGCAAAAAGAAAAAAACTACACCCTTAAACTAGCCCAACAAGTCGCAAATAAGCTGCGTAATCGTGGTGCGCATGTTATCATGACAAGGGATTCAGATAAGACGGTTAGTCTATACAAACGACCCGATTTTTCAACTGATAATCATGCCAATTTCTTCGTGAGTTTCCATTTTGATTCATCCAGTACCGATAATACCGCAAGTGGATTTACCAGCTACTACTATCATTCAGGAAAATCAAAACAACTGGCATCTGACATCAATTCCAATATGGATGATGTTCCCCTTAATAATCGTGGTGTCCAAGTTGGTAACTATTTAGTGATTAGGGATGTCTCAATCCCATCGGTTTTACTCGAAATGGGATACATTAATAATGACCATGACTTTAGTAAGATTAAAAATGCTAGTTACCAAAATCTCGTTGCAAATGATGTAACCAATGGAATCAATAATTATGTAAACAAGACTTATTAGAAGGGAGTTTACTATGAAAAAATTAAATCAAGATTGGATTACTCAATTACCATTAAAGAACGTTGAATCGTTAACTCCGGTTTCAGGCGGAGACATCAATGACTCATATCAAGTTAAAACTCCAGATAAAACTTATTTTATGAAGGTCCAGCCTAATCGTGGAAAAGTATTCTTCGATCATGAAGTTGAAGGAATTCACTTGTTATCGAAAGCGGCCAACGTCCCAACGGTAGTAGCATCTGGTGAAATTGATGGTGACGGCTTTTTAATCCTGGATTGGATTGACGTTGGTTCTGGAAACCAATACGATCTTGGCAAAATGGTCGCAAACGTTCATAAAATTCATAACGATCAGTTTGGATTAGACCAAAACTTTGATGCTGGAAAAATACCAAAAAATAACACCTGGCAAGACACTTGGCAAAAATTCTACGTCGAACAACGAATTGATCCGTTGGTAAAAATAGCAAAAGAAAAGGGCCGCTGGAATGATTCCAGAGACCAACATTATCAAGTTATGAGACAACAAATTATTGACTACTACACAAAACATCCCAGTATCCCAAGCCTGCTCCACGGAGACCTCTGGTCTGGGAATGCTATTTTTACAGCTAATCATGAGCCCATGTTGATTGATCCAGACGTCTACTTTGGCGACCGTGAGTATGACCTTGGTGTAACAACCGTCTTTGGTGGATTTAACCGCGATTTCTACCGCGGTTACAATGACACCTATCCAATTGAACCGGGTTTTGAAAACCGGGTCGGTTGGTACCGCTTCTATTACTCACTAATGCACGTTGTATTATTTGGGGAAACATTTGGGCCCTTATTAGACGGCGTGCTAAGTTCATTTAATTAAACTTAACATATCGTTAAAATCATGAACTACGTAATCTGGGTCTCCTGGTTCAACAATTACGTAGTCAGGATCGAAAAGGATGGTTTTAATTCCGGCATTATGACCAGCATCAACATCTAAACGTCGATCACCAATCATAAAAGTATCAGAGCGATCTAAATTCATCTTTTCAATTAAATAATTCAAAGACCCCGGATCAGGTTTCCTTTTAAAAGACTGTTTGCTGGTAACAAAACCAGTAAACAGTCTTTTTAAGTCAAAATGATCAAGTAGAGTTAATGCTTGGTCATCTCTATGAGTTAAAAGTCCGTTCTTTCCATCCGTTTTTAAAACTTTTAACAAAACAGATTGAACCCCTTTAAATGGCTTTGCTAACATAACTTCATCAACTTCAAACTTTTTATAGTCTTTTAGAAATTGATCTCGATTAAGATTAAATTCAGCGCAATATTTGGTCTCAGCCGAGCCCAATGAATGAACTCGCATATCTTCATAGATTGACTCAGGATCAAAGTTAACATCACTCACTCCATTCTCAGCTAACGCCTTACAAAACGAAGTCACCATGTACGGGTAAGTATTAAAAAGTGTTCCATCAAAATCCCAAACTGCATTTGTCATGTTAAATCTTTCCTTTTTTCTGATAATTCAAAATAAATGTGGCAGGACCATGGTTCTCTAAATCAACGTTCATATCGGCACCAAACACGCCAGTTTCAACTTTCAATCCGATCTCTTTGAGTGCGTCATTAAACTTTTCGTAAATGAGTTTAGCGTGCTCAGGATTACCAGCTCCAGTGAAAGTTGGGCGATTTCCCTTTTTGGTGTCAGCAAGTAATGTAAATTGCGAAACAGAAAGAATTGAGCCGTTAACTTGCTGGATGTTTAAATTCATCTTGCCATGCTCATCTTCAAAAATCCTTAGATGAGCAACCTTATGAACAAGATGATTAATTTCCACTTGTCCATCGGATTCTGTAACACCAACTAAGATCATATATCCGTTACCTATTTTCCCGTTTATTTTACCATCAATACTTACGCTTGCATGATTAACTCGTTGAATCACTAATTTCAATCTTCCTCATCCTTCCGTTCGTTTAACTTCATAAACATCAGGAACAGCACTCACACTATCAATAATGCGATTTAGTTGTTGAATATTTCTTACGCCCACAGAGACTCGGATAGAAACAAGGTCTTCGTGAATGACCTTTCCTTCAACTGAATTCAAATTCTTAGTAGCAGAATTAACTCGTTTTAAGATATCGTTTAAAAGACCACTTCGGTTGTACCCTTGAATCTCTAAATCACTACTATAAGTAATGACATTATTATCAATTTTACGCCAACTAAGATTAATAATTCGATTATTACCATTCTTTGCTTGAATTAAGTTAGGACAATTACTTCTATGAACTGAGATACCATTTCCCATTGTGATGTATCCCTCAATGTCATCTCCTGGAACCGGATCACAACAACGACTGATATGAACTAATAGGTTGTCAACGCCTTGAATCTTGATGTTATCTTCTGGTTTCTTTCCTTGTTCTGCGTCCTCACTCTCATGTGAGATGGTTTTATGACCTTCTAATACATCACGTTCGGCATCTTTTTGTCGTTTCTTCTCAATTTCATCTTTTTCTGGTTCTAGTAAACGATTAACAACTCCGTTAGGTTGAATATCACCAAACCCAATGGCTGCATATAAATTATCGATACTTGTATAATGCATTTCATTGATAACACGGGATAAATTATCATCAGTTAAAATGGTAGCCGGATCAAATCCAGAATCGACAATTTCTTTTTCAAGTATTTCTCTTCCAGAATTAATGTCATCATCGTGACTACTCCGTTTGAAAAATTGCTTAATCTTATGCTTAGCACGACGCGTTTTAACCATGCCCATCCAGTTCTTGCCAGGACCGTCGGAGCTACTGGAAGTGATAATATCAACAATATCTCCATTTTTAATTTCATAATCTAGGGGAACTAATTTACCATTAACTCGTGCCCCTGTGGTTGAATTACCAACATCCGTATGAATTGAGTAAGCCATATCAATCGGAATTGACCCCTTGGGTAATTCAATAACATCACCTGATGGAGTAAAGGCATAAACTCGGTCGCTAAATAAATCCCCTTGGACACTATCCATGAAATCAGAGGCGTCCTCTGACTCCTCTTGAATTTCAATGATCTTTTTAAAAAGATTGAGTTGAACATTGTTTTTATTACTTTCAACCTCGTCCTTTTTACCTTCTTTGTAAGCCCAGTGAGCAGCAACACCATATTCAGCAATTCGATGCATTTCCTCAGTTCGAATTTGAATTTCAAGTGGTTTGCCTTCAGGACCAACAACTGTAGTATGCAACGATTGATACATATTAGGCTTGGGCATTGCAATGTAATCCTTAAACCGATCTGGGAACGGTTTCCATTCAGTGTGGATTGCACCTAAAACTGCATAACAATCCTTTACCGATTTCACAATCACCCGAACAGCTAGTAAATCATAGATTTCTTTAAAATCTTTATGTTTATCATGCATCTTACGATAAATGGAGTAGATATGTTTAGGCCTTCCATAGACTTCTCCCTTGATTTCCAGGCCCTTAATCGCTTGTTGAACTTTTTTTACGGCATTATCAACGTATGCCACTCGCTCATTCCGCTTGGAATTCATCAAATCAACAATTTGATAATAATCATCAGGCTTTAAGTAACGCAAAGAAAGATCTTCTAATTCCCACTTAATCGTTCCAATTCCGAGCCGATCAGCTAAGGGGGCATAGATATCTAAAGTTTCTTGAGCAATTCGCTTTTGCTTGTCTGGGCGAAGAGCATCTAACGTTTCCATGTTATGCAATCGATCTGCTAATTTAACAATCATTACTCGAATGTCTTTGCACATTGCTAGTAATAGTTTCCGGTGATTTTCAGCAAGTTGTTCTTTACTCGATTTATACTTAATCTTACTAAGCTTTGAAACTCCATCAACGATTAATGAAACGTGTTTACCAAAAAGTTCAGTAACATCTTCAATCGTTGCACCGGTGTCTTCAACCACATCATGAAGAAAACCAGCCGTGATCGTTTCTGCATCCATATGAAGATCAGTTAAAATGCCTGCTACCTCAACAGGATGATTAATATAAGGCTGCCCAGAAGCACGTTCTTGCCCCTCATGAGCAATTTTGGCAAATTTATACGCTTTTTTTATCATTTGAACATCACTATCATCAAGATACTCAGAAGCATCACGAAAGATTTCTTGTGGTGTCCATTCTTTAATTTTCGACATTATATCCTACTCACCTTGTTTTAATTCTAATATAGTTGAAACGGCTGATAAAAAATATAAAGGCGCTGATTCAGTTCGCAAAATCCTCGGCCCCAATCCGACGGGAACAAAACCATCTTGCTTTAATTGTTCGATTTCTTTAAGTGAAATTCCACCTTCAGGTCCAAAAAAAGCGGTCAAGCTTTTGCCAGGCTTCATTTCCGACACACATTCATACAATTTACTGTTTTCACCCTGTTTAGCCGATTCTTCATAGGCCACAACTTTTTGATCACTACTAAGTTTTTTTACCTTAGTGATTGAATCGGTGTACTTCACCATTGGAATAATATTTCGGTGAGATTGTTCGGCAGCACTTTGAGCGATTTTTTGAAGTCTCTTAATCTTCTTCGGTGCCTTATTCCCCCATTTAGCAATTGACCACTCAGTAGGCACAAAAATAATCTCACTGACCCCCATTTCGGTTGCCTTTTGCGTGATGAGGTCGGCTTTGCTCGCCTTCGGGATTCCACAAATAATCGTTACTTTAACCGGAAGTTCAGTATTTTGACTAGTTACATGAACAATCTTAATTGTTGAGGCCGTTTCATCAACTAATTCCCCAATATAAATAATATTTTGACTAGAAACAAACTCAGCCTTGGTTCCAGCTTTTGCTCTCATAACCCCAACAAAATGATGTGTCACATCGTTTGGAAGTTTAACAATTTGACCCACTTTTAGTGGCTTATCTAAAAAGTAGTGTTGCAATTAATTAACCTCAATATCTTTCTTTGCAATTACTGATCGCCAATCATCCATACTTAAAACTTGATCAACCTTAAAATGATGTTTTTTTAGCGCGTCAATCACTAGCTCTAATTTATCGGCAATAATACCGGAATTAATGAACATGCCACCTTCATTTAAACATTGTTCTGCTTGCGGGATTAACGGAATGATAATCTCAGCTAAAATATTAGCTACCACAATATCTGCTTTTTCATCGATTCCATTTAACAAATTATTAACACTAACGTTGATTCCCTTCATCCCAGAATTTAATTCAATGTTTTTTTCAGCTGATTTAACGGCCACCTTATCGACATCATAAGCATTTATATTGCCAGCACCAAGTTTCCTCGCTGCAATACATAGCACTCCAGATCCAGTTCCAACGTCAAACACTCTTTCGTTTCCTCTAATAACAATCTCAAGTGCTTGCATGGCAAGTTTAGTAGTAGGATGGGTGCCGGTTCCAAATGCCATTCCAGGGTCTAATTTTACCATCAACTCGTCAGAGCTTTTGACATCATAGTCTTCCCAACTTGGGACAACGGTTAAAAATCGTGTCACCCGTTCTGGATGATAATACTTTTCCCAAGATGTCGCCCAATCCTCATCTTTTACATCATGAACATTTATCACATTTTTACCAGGATTCAAACCGAACCGCGTTAAATCAGCAACTTTTTCATGAATCTTTTTTACGGTCGCATCTACCTCAATATCATCCTGAAAATAAGCACTTACTTTAGCGTTAACTAGATCGTTATCAGCTTTAGAATCTCCCAATTCATACTGATCCCAATTAGATTCTCGTTTTAAAACCTCATAATCATTTCTATCATTAATCTGAACTCCATTTGCTCCAAAGTCCATTAAAATATTAGCGACCGCATCAACTGCTTCGTGACTGGTTTCAACTGAAATCTCGACTAAGTTCATTGTTACCCCTCATTCTTTTTATAAAAAAAGCACCCGTTAATTGGATGCATTATTTTTATTGTCCTCAATTTTTTTAAGCTTCTGCTCGTGTTGTTTCAAATGACCAGCCAAATACTTAAGCAATCCTCGTTCTGTCTTAAAAATCCGAGGATGCTTTTGTTTATGCAATCGAAGATCAATTTCCTTAATTCTTTGTCGCCCTGTCCATCCATGGCCATAACGAATAATGAGCCGATTATTTAAATTATCTTTACCGAAGCGAAATACATAGACGTTATCTGGAGTAATTAACGGTCTGATATATGTTTTTTTGTAATGATATCCTTGATCGCGCAAAAATCTTTTAGTTTGATCTAACATATTCATCCTCCTCTCATATTTTTAATAAAACTCGTTCTTAAAACCTTTAGTCTATATCATAATGGAGATATATTTAATTGGCAAGCATCTAACTTCCAGCAAACAAAAAGACGTGTATCGCCACGTCTTAATATAAACATTCAAACTATAAACTAAACAATTTGACAGAATTCAATTTTTTCGTGGTTAGGCCCATAAATGTTAAAGAAACGGATTCCCTTATCCCAGAATGGACGAGTATCAATTTCATCTTCCTGAACATCTAAGCCCATTTTCTTAGCTTCTTTAAACGCTGCGTCAGCATCAGTAGTGTTTAATGAGATATGGTTAATAGCGCCATCTTTATCAGCAACTGGATCGCCCTCCCATGTCTCAATCATTAAATTGCCATACTTCATAAAAGCACAACGATTTCCTTGATACATGAATTGACCAGCTTTATCAAAACCTAACTTCTTATAAAAATCAATCGTTTCATCTAAATCTTTTGCTGGAATACCAACATGTTGGATGCCGGTAAAGTAATTACTAAGTGCCATAATAATTCTCCTTATGATATATTTTTCACCATATGTGAAATCTCTAACAACTACATTGTAAGACATTAATGATAAATAATAAAGCCATCATCCTAGTTTATTTTATTAATTTAGCACTCACAATTTCATTCCATTGAAGAATTTGGTCTCCCACAATTACTAAGTTCTTATAATACCCTTTCATCCTACCGATAATTTGTTCCACTTTTAGTTCGTTTTTGTCATAATAAGCATACTGTAGTTCCACTCTCAGTCGACTGACAAACGATTTTTGCAGAATTTCATCAATTTTTGAGTGATCCATCTGATCATCTAATTTTCTGGTTTGCTCATTATCCTTTTCTTTCTTTATTTGATTTAGTTTACTGGTATGATCTGATAAAAAATAACCCTGCCATTTTTTAATCCCACGATCATGATAATCAAACTTAAAAAAATCATGTACAGCTTCTTCGTTCATAACGTTCTCCTAACTTTAAGTTAATCTTGAATTTTCTTCTGTGAATCAGGCCAAACCATGTCATCAAAATTACGATAATAAATGGTTAACAGGTTATATTCAGTTACATAGTTAACTACTTTTTCTAAAAGTTCCAAGTCGTAATCAGAAATAACATAGATTGGTTGCGATCGCTCCTGTTGATACTTCTTCTTAGAACTCAAAAACCAATCGTACTCTTTATCAAAAGTGTTATTAACAATCATTATCCAGTAGCGGGTCTTAGGAATTCGCAAAAATAGATGATTAATATGGGATAAAACTTGATTCCCAATAAAAATCACATCATTATTCATAAGAATTGCCTCCATTGTGTCCGCCAACCAAATTAGATCTTGAAATTGCGGTAGCACCGACACACAAACTATTGGCATTTAATAAAGCCGTGTTACCAAACCGTTTTCGAATTTGATCACCGGTTTTATTTAACACATTTTGTTTAATCATATTTTGATTATCCTTAAATAGGTTTAATTGTTCTCCAACCTTATTTGAGAGATGACTGTAGTCAACTCCAATATTTCGCACAACTTCACCGTGCCAGTTCCTTTCAAACAATTCAATTAAATAACGACCAAGGTCATGATCATCATCTGTTGGTTCAACTTTCATTGACTGAGAAAAACCATTGCTACCAATAAGCTGTTTTATTGAAAAAGAAAAGCCAACCCATAACGTCACACATCCGGCTTGCAGTCCATGATTACGAATTCGTGAAGCAACCTGACTCGCAATTTCTCTAATAACAACTTCAATCTCATCCCGCTTAACGTAATCACGTGGAAGTACCTGAGAATTACTGTAACTTTTTTCTTTAGTATGCAGGGGTTGTCTCAAGTTACTTCGATCAATTCCCCATGCAGTGGCAAATAGCTGTAATCCAATGACTCCCCTTTTTTCTTTCAACAGATACGGGTTAGCATGCGCCAATTCATACATATTATTAATATGAAGTCGCTTTAGATGGACTTTTGTTCTTTTTCCAATTCCCCAAACATCCGTTAATCTATTGATATTCCAAATCTTATCAGGAACATCTTCGTAATGAATCTCACCAATCAGGTCGTAATCATGCTTTGCATAAACGTCTAACGCTAGCTTAGCTTGAACGGGATTGTCACCAATCCCAACCGTTGTATACAGTCCTAAACGGCTTCTGACCTCCTCTTGAATTTTAAGGGCCACTTCCCTCAAACTACTACCAAACAATCTCCAAGTATGAGTCATATCCAATAATGACTCGTCAATTGAGTATGGCAAAATGTCGTGTTCATCAGTAAATTCAGCAAAAATATCATTAATTTGTAGATTCTTTTTAATGTATAAGTTCATTCGTGGAGGAACAATCAACAACCTTTCATCATCAGGAAGATCACGCTGACGACTAACGTTGCTAATCCCAAATAACTTTTTTGCCATAGGAGAAGCGGCCAGTATTAATCCTCCATTTGTATTAGCTTGTTCCGACATAACCACCAAAATCGAACGAAGTGGATTAAGTCCACGTTTAACACTCTCACAACTTGCATAAAAAGACTTATTATCAATGAAAAAGTAAACACCATGAGGTTCATCATCATAATTCAAAATATCACCTGCCCGAACATCTGTTCGTATTAAATATTACTATCTTTCATTTGCTTTGTAAATATAATTTTTTGCTTTTATTTTTTATGATATTCTAATTATATTAAGTAGAAACGGAGCATAATAACCATGCATCGAATCAAGAAAGCAATAATATTAATCGGCTGTACCTCATTACTATTCACTACTCCGGCAGTAATTCTGTCTGCTTCAAAATCTAGTAGATCAGAATTAATTTCCCAGAAAAAAGCACTCATTGAACAGAATCAACAACTATCAAAACAAATCAATCATACGGAAAATGATCTAAACAGTAGATATGTATCGATTAATCCAGTCTCAAATGTCAAAACAAACGACTCCGATACCTTAAAAACAAAACCTACACCAAATCATCAAGATCAAAGTAATAGCAATGACATCAATACTTCAAACGCTCAGCGAATCGTTGGAAATAAAAATTCACACATTTATCATGTCCCTGGCCAAACGGGTTACAAAATTAACAGCCAAAACGTCATCTACTTTAATTCGGAGGCAGACGCACAAGCAGCTGGATATCGGAGGGCTAAACGATGAAAAAGTTCCTGCTATTTCCAATCATGGTATTATCCTTATTACTTGCTGGATGTTCACAACAAACCAATTCAAAAGAACATAAAAGCCCCCATGATAATGAAAGTACCCAGCAACTTGAAAAAAGCATTAATCAACTTCAAGGGCAAGTTGATACTAAAAGATCAAAGCTTAAAAAACTTCAATACCAATTGAAGCATGCACCAGATTTAAAATTAAGTGACTTAAATTACGACGGAAATCAAGAAGTAGAAGTTGATCACAATAATCCTAATTTTTCTACTGAAGAATTGCGTAATGAACGCCCCTGGTTACGATTTAGTAACCTTGATCATCTTAACCGAGCCACCGATGCTAACGGTATGTTAAACGTTAAAACAATGCCCACTAAGAAACGTGAACCACTTACCTTTAATCCCACTGGATGGCACAATAAACACACCAACAGTGGTTGGTTATATAACCGAAGTCATCTGATTGGTTACCAACTATGTGGTGAAAACAATAATCCCAAAAACTTAATAACTGGGACAAGGACGTTAAATTCCCCATTAATGCTTTATCATGAGGATGATATTGCTACTTATCTAAAAGAAAATCCAAATAACTACGTTAGATATCAGGTCACTCCGATTTATCGAAATAATGAATTACTTAGTCGTGGTGTCCAAATGAGAGCCCAATCAGTCGGAAGTAATCAAATTCACTTTAACGTGTACATTTTTAACGTCGAGCCAGGATACAATATTAATTATCAAACTGGATACAGTACCAAATCATAAAAAAAGGACAGTGACCATCTAGTCACTGTCCTTTCAATTTAAATATTAATGATTGGTTGGTTTCGTATGAAACCATGCAATGTTTTTGTCAAAGAAGCTTAACAAGTCATTACATAAGTACAAAATGTAAGTTAAGAATAACGTCCAATTGGCACCACCCTGATATGCAGTAATGCCCCACAGAATAATCGAGAAAATCCCTTGGGCAAGCCAGAAATAATAAGTATCTCGAAACCTTAAAGTCGTAAGTAAAGCACCAGTAATTCCAATTGTGGCCGCAAAACTATCTACAAAAGGACGAGGGCTGTCACTGTATCCATGCTCCCAGGCATATAAAGCTCCTAGTACAACAACAAAGAAAAGAGCTGTCAACCCCCAATTCATAAACGTTTTTTTAAGGTTACCCTTAACAGTCAATTTCTTAATATGTTCATCAACATTAGTAGCCCAACTAGGAATTAACAAGACCGGAATATCCAAAAGTACAATGTATGTAGTTTGGAGAATAATATCATTGTAATTCTTAGCAGTGAATGCAACATAGATATAAATCAAAGCACTAATCAAACCAAAAATTCCATTTAATGGTTTCGTATTAGTAATTGAAATGGTAGTAGTAAATCCGAGCATCCCCGCTAACATCGTCATAATCGCAATAAACGAAAGTGGTTGTGTGACAGTTGATCCAGCAATGACTCCCAAACCAAATAGGAGCAACAAATAGCTTTTAAAGCTCCAACCTTTCATCTGATTGACATACCAATTAGGCTTTAATATGTCATAAGCCGCAATGTTGTTTTTCTCTGACATAAATAATCATCCCTTCGACAAATTTGAATTCACTTTTCATCATTACACACTTATAATCTCTAAACAAATTTGCTAACAACCCTAACTTTTATAAATTGGCCCAACATTGGTCCATAAAAAAATTTTTTTATTTTTATAGCTTCATTTTTTATTCGATCATAAGAGAGAAATTGATAAAAAAATTCAAAGTGTGACAAATTAAGATAAATGTATCATTTATAAAATATAAAAGATATTGTAAATGCAAACAAAAAATATGTATAATGAATAATGAAGTATAAAGGAGGAAATAACATGCTAGTAAATGTCCCATTTGCAATCAAAGCCGATGGAGTTCATGATCTTAGAAAAGTTACCGTAAAAATGCCATCTGGTGAAAAAGTAGAATTAGACGCCGTCACCCTTGACGATATTGATCGTGATCATGAACATCTTTTAACCATTACAAAAGACGCTAAACATGAATTGGGAGCTCCTGGTGAAAGTATTTCCTTTGATGAATTCGGTGAAAAGAACTCATTCCCATCAAATAATAAGGTTGTGTTCATGGCAATTCCAAAATAAAAAGAAGTACTACCTAACAGATAGTACTTCTTTGGTAAATAAGCATCATAATTATGAGAATCCACTGGTAAAATTTCGTAAAGTGTGATTAAATATAGAGTGTAGATTAGAGAGGTAATAAATTTCTGTTACATTCTCAACATTCACATCAGCTAAGGCTTTCCACTCCTACTGCTTATTAGTCTTAGACACGTGTGCTCTTTTATTTCATAGATCTTTACTTATTAGATTGTTACTTCTCATAACTATGCTACAGTTCTTGAACCTCTCTAATCGTAGAAAGCACTCAATTTGAGTGCTTTTTTTGTACATTCAAATCCCCTGGCGTGAATTCTTTAATCTTTACCTTACTTTTACAGTATATTATATTAGCTGTTACTAATCAAGTATATAAGTAAAAAATATCAAAATATACTCCTTATAAGAGAACACAAAGACTAATCATAAAGCAATTTTTATCTTATAAAAAATTTTTCTAAGAAATTTTTACAATTATATTGTTTCCCATATCACATATCTTAACACCCATGACAACGGGATTAATAGTGGCAATTCATAATTAAAAACAAAGAACCCTTTCGTTTGATAGTTGGAAAAGTTAGTCATATCACTTCATTAGTGTACTCAATCCAATTGTGTAATCCATAACATTAACTAATGATTTTCATAATCATAATACCGGCATTTCATGAAATTTATTAACAATTAACGGAAAGAATAATATCATTTAAACTAAAAAACCACTATTCTATAATAGTGGTTTTTAGTACTAAATAAAATAATAAATTTTAATTTTTAAAATATCATAATTATTATTTAAAAAGCGGTTCGTGGGCCATATTTACATGTTCAACATTTCCCTCCATGAAAACTTCTCCTTCTGGTCGAAAACCAAATGAAGCATATAAATTTTCAACGTATTTTTGTGCCTCAATAATAATCTCTTTATGAGGATATTTTTCCTTAATAACCCTCATCACTCTTTGAACTAATTTTGTTCCCAAATGTTTCCCACGTTGTTCGGCAGAAACAGCAATTCTTCCAAAAGTTATATAGTAATCTTGTTTATATATTCGACCATAAGCAATAACGTGATTTTGATCGTTAAGCAAAAAAACATGCCATGCCTTCTTGTCATTATCATCAATATCCTGCAAAGTAATCTTTTGTTCTACTACAAACACTTCGCATCTCAGTTGATAAATATCAAATAATTCGTTCAAAGTTAATTGATCAAATGACTTTACCATCCACATATATTCACTTCCAATCATCAAATTTAACTTATTATAACCCATAATTGTTAGTATCAAAAAAGCGGCAACTACTATTTGTCGCTTTTTTGGTCTTCATCAGTTTGTAAGACAGCCATGAAGGCTTCTTGAGGAATATCAACCTTTCCAACCGCTTTCATCCGCTTTTTCCCACGTTTTTGCTTCTCAAGTAACTTCGCTCTTCGATCAGGGTCACCAGTATGAATTCTAGATGTCACATCTTTTCGATAAGCTTTAATATTAGTCCTAGCAATAATGGTAGCGCCAATTGCTGCTTGAATTGGAATTTCAAAATTTTGTCTTGGAATAATACTCTTGAGTTTTTTAACAATTTCACGACTTCGGCCAGCAGCAAACTGTTTATGGGAAATAAAACTTAAAGCATCGACCTTATCACCGTTCAATAGAATATCCACTTTAACTAAATCACTTTGTCGATACTCAGATAATTCATAGTCAAGTGATGCATAACCATGCGTACTTGATTTTAATTTGTCGAAAAAATTAAAAATAATTTCCGATAATGGCATTTGATAAATGACATTCACTCTGGCATCGTCTAGATACCCCATCGTGACAAACTGACCACGTCGATCTTGACACATTTCCATCACAGCACCAACATAATCGTTTGGCACCATGATACTAGCCTTAACAAATGGTTCCTTAATATCCTTAATTGCTGATACATCTGGCATTTCAGATGGATTTTCAACTTCAAGTGTACTTCCGTCATTTAAATCCACATGATAAGTTACTGATGGAGCCGTAGTAATTAAATCCAGCCCAAACTCACGTTCCAGACGTTCCTGAACCACGTCCATGTGAAGTAATCCAAGGAACCCACAACGAAATCCAAAACCCAGTGCTTCAGACGATTCCGGCTCAAATTCAAGTGAAGCATCGTTTAATTTAAGTTTTTCAAGTGCTTCCCTTAAATCACCAAACTTCGCATTATCAGTTGGATACAATCCAGCATAAACCATGGGAATCATTTCACGGTATCCTGGTAGAGCTTTATCAGTTGGATTGTTTGCGTCAGTAACTGTATCGCCAACTCGCGTTTTAGTGATATCTTTAATGCTGGCAGTAATGTATCCCACATCCCCAGCCATTAAGTACTTTCGTTGAAGTGGCTTCGGCGAGTTAACACCAACTTCTGTGACTTCATATTCACTTCCACTGTTCATCAAGCGAATTTGATCTCCAGGCTTTACGACTCCATCATACAAACGAACACTTAGTACTACGCCACGATAATCATCGTAAACTGAATCAAAAACCAACGCCTTAAGCGGACCCTCAATATTTCCCTCAGGAGCAGGAATCTTTTTAACAATTTCCTCTAATAAGTTCTCAACCCCGAGTCCAGTCTTGGCACTAATCTCAACCGCATCAGAGGTATCCAATCCAATCACATCTTCAATCTCTTTTTTAGTTTTCTCGGGCTCTGCTGAAGGCAAATCAATTTTATTAATGACAGGAATAATTTCAAGATCATCATCCAAAGCCAAATAAACGTTAGCTAAGGTTTGGGCTTGAACTCCTTGAGTGGCATCAACAACCAGTAAGGCACCCTCACAAGCAGCCAGACTTCTAGAAACTTCATAAGAAAAGTCTACGTGTCCGGGAGTATCAATCAAATGAAATACATAATCAATCCCATCCTTACCATGATAAGTTAACTCAACCGCATTTAACTTGATGGTAATTCCACGTTCCCGTTCCAAATCCATATTATCCAAAATTTGATCTTGCATGTCCCTTTTAGAAACAGTGTCAGTCAACTCCAAAATTCGGTCGGCTAAAGTTGACTTACCGTGATCAATATGAGCAACAATAGCAAAATTTCTCGTCCGACGTTGCTTTTCCTTCATTTTTTTATAATCCACGATATTTTCCTACTTTCATTATTAATTCGTCCAAGTCGTTACTATTATTATAACAACCCGATATATGTATAACAAACAAATAAAGGAGCGGTTATTAAACCGCTCCTTTATTTGTTTATTTAAAAGCATCTTTCATTTTATCAAAGAAATTCTTGCCTTCTTCAACATTAGTATCACCACTAGCTTCAGCTAAAGCTTGTAAAGCAACTTTTTGTTTAGAGTTAAGTTTTTTTGGCGTCTGAACCTTAACTTTTACCATTTCGTCACCATTACCATTTCCATGAAGTTTAGGCGCACCCTTTCCTCTTAAACGGAAGACCGTCCCAGTCTGGGTGCCTGCAGGAATTTTCAAATCAACGTCACCATGAACGGTTTTAACTTTAATTTCTCCACCTAAACCAGCAGTGGCAAATGAAATTGGTTGATCAAAATAGATGGTAGATCCGTCTCTTCTAAAGTACTTGCTTTGAAGAACTCTAAAGATCACGTACAAGTCACCATAAGGACCGCCATTTTCACCGGCATCACCTTGACCCTGCATGTGCATTTGCTGTCCCTCTTCAACACCAGCAGGCACCGTAACTTCAAGAGAATGTTGTTTCTCAACTTTTCCAGTACCGCCGCAGGTTGGGCACTTCTCTTTAATTACTTTTCCAGTGCCGCCACAAACGGGACATGGTTCCTGGGTCTGCATCTGACCGAGCGGGGTATTAACCGTTTTAGTAACATAACCACTTCCATGACAGTTAGAACAAGTCTCTGGTTTAGTCCCGGGCTTAGCCCCAGTGCCATGGCAGGTCGGACAAGTTTCTTCACGATTATACTTAATGGTCTTTTTAGTCCCAAAAACAGCTTCATCAAATGTAAGTGTCATCTGATATTGCAAATCTCGTCCACGACGTGGTGCAGTTGGGTCAGCTTGACGACGTCTTCCGCCACCACCAAAAATATCATTGAAAATATCAGAAAAGTCACCAAATCCGGCACCTTGTCCGCCTGCACCAGCACCGGCTCCGCCACCAAAGCCTCCAAATCCTTGGGGACCATCAGCTGAACCATACTGGTCATAATTGGCTCGTTTCTTTTTGTCGCCTAAAACTTCATATGCTTCGGTTATTTCCTTAAACTTTGCCTCTGCATCTGGAGCTTTATTAATATCTGGATGGTATTTTTTTGATAATTTTCGATAGGCATGCTTAATGTCATCTTCACTGGCGCTTTTGTCCACGCCTAATACTTTGTAATAATCTTTATTAGCCATTAGTTCGCCTCCAAGCTCAAATAATACAACAAAAAGCCAAAGCCCATCAAACTGACTTTAGCTTTTCATCAATTGTTAATAGCCTCAATTGCCACAATTATTTGTTGTCATCATCATGGACTTCATGGTAGTCACCATTAACAGTATTATCATCATTTCCATTAGATGATCCACCGTTAGCATTATTTCCACCTTGTTGTCCTTGATCAGCTTGGCCTTGGTTTTGTTGATACAATTTAACTGCTAATGCTTGAACCTTTTCGTTCAAAGCATCCTTTTTAGTCTTCATTGCATCAGTATCGCCATCTTCTTTAGCTTTTTTGAGTTCGTCTTCAGCATCCTGAGCGGCTTTAATCTCATCATCTGAAACTTTGCCTTTAACATCTTTCAATGTCTTATCAGTCTGGAAGATCAATTGGTCAACTTCATTATCTAGATCAACCTTGTTCTTCTTTTCCTTGTCGGCATCTTCATTTGCTTCGGCTTCTTTCATCATCTTATCGATTTCGTCGTCTGATAGACCATTGGAATCTTTGATGGTGATTTTTTGCTGTTTTCCAGTTCCCTTATCTTTAGCAGAAACATTTACAATTCCGTTTTTATCGATATCAAAGGTAACTTCGATTTGGGGAACACCTCTTGGTGCTGCAGGAATGTCAGTTAATTGGAAACGACCTAATGATTTATCATCAGCAGCCATTGGACGTTCACCTTGCAAAACATGAATGTCAACGGCCGTTTGATTATCAGCAGCAGTTGAGAAAGTCTGTGACTTGGAAGTTGGGATGGTTGTATTTCTATCGATTAACTTAGTGAATACACCACCCATCGTTTCAATACCAAGTGATAGTGGAGTAACATCAAGTAAAACAACGTCTTTAACGTCACCAGTAATTACTCCACCTTGAATAGCTGCACCTAAAGCAACAGCTTCATCGGGGTTGATTGAATGACTTGGTTCTTTACCAGTCCACTTTTGAACTTCCTCTTGAACAGCAGGAATTCTAGTTGAACCACCATTAAGAATTACTTGGTCAATATCACTAGCTGAAAGTCCAGCATCCTTCAAAGCATTGTCTAAAGGAGCTTTAGTCTTTTCAACTAAGTCAGAAGTTAATTCGTTAAACTTAGCACGTGTAAGCGTGGTTTGTAAATGAAGCGGACCATTTTCACCAGAAGAAATAAATGGAAGTGAGATTTCAGTTTGAGTTACACCTGACAAGTCTTTCTTAGCTTTTTCAGCAGCGTCTTTCAAACGTTGTAAAGCCATCTTATCCTTTGAAAGGTCAACCCCATTTTCCTTCTTGAAGTTATCGATTAACCAGTCCATGATTCTCTTATCAAAGTCATCCCCACCTAAGTGAGTATCACCATTAGTTGAAAGAACTTGGAAGACACCGTCACCTAATTCAAGGACGGAAACATCGAAAGTACCTCCACCTAAATCATAAACCAAGATTTTTTCATCTTTATCTTTTTTGTCTAAACCATATGCAAGTGAAGCAGCAGTAGGTTCGTTAATAATTCTCTTAACATCAAGCCCAGCAATTTTACCAGCGTCTTTAGTAGCTTGACGTTGTGCATCATTAAAGTAAGCAGGAACGGTAATAACAGCTTCATTAACAGTGTCACCAATGTAATCTTCCGCATAGCCTTTGATGTACTGAAGAATCATAGCTGAAATTTGTTGTGGAGTATATTCTTTTCCGTTTGCCTTTACTTTGTAACCTTGCTCACCCATGTGACTCTTAATTGATACAACAGTATCTGGGTTAGTAATTTCTTGACGCTTAGCAACTTCACCAACTTGAATCTCACCATCTTTAAAAGCAACTACTGATGGGGTCGTTCTTGATCCTTCTGGATTGGTAATGATTTTTGGTTCATTACCTTCCATAACGGCTGCAGCTGAATTAGTTGTTCCTAAATCAATTCCAATAACTTTATTACTTGCCATAACTTAAACCTTCTTTTTATATATTTAATAACTATTTAATTACTGTGCCACTACTACCATTGCTGGTCTTAAGACCCGATCAGCAATTTTATAACCGCTTTGAAGTACCGATACTACGGTTCCTTTTGGATGTTCATCACTTGGAGCAACCGTTTGAACAGCTTGATGAAAACTAGGATCAAATTCCACTCCATTAGCATTAATTTCCGAAATATCATTATCCTTCAGAGCTTTTTCAAGATGTTGTTGGACCATTTCGATCCCCCTTTTGAGTTGCTTACCGTTTTCGTCAGAAACGTCAACGTCAAGAGCTCTTTTTAAATCATCCATCACAGGCACAACGTCTTTAGCAAGATCTTGTGCACCATACTTTGCTAAATCAGCACGCTCTTTTTTGTTTCGATTTTGAATGTTCTGAATCTCAGCTTCTGCTCGTAAGTAGTTGTCTTGAACTGAATCTAGTTGTTGATTTAGTTCATCAATCTTTTTTGCAGAATCATCCTTTTCGTCCGTTTTGACTTCTTGCTCTGACTTATTCGATTCATCAACCTTTTCCGTTTTATCATCTAAATCTTTACTTTGCTTTTCCTTCTCGCTCGCCATTTTGAACCTCCTTTTTATTTATCATAATTATCATAGTATCCATTGATTCGTTTCTGAAGTTCATCTTTAAACGCATCAACTAGGCCCAAAACCTTAGGATAAGACATTCTGGTAGGGCCAATTACGGCAATCCTACCAACACCATGAATTCCAACATCATAAGTTCCAGAGATAATACTATAATTTTTCAATAAATCATTTCGTAGCTCAGAACCAATCATAACTGAAATGGGTTTGGATTCATTATCTAAAATTTTTGCCATATTCGAGTTATTTCCAAACATTGAATAAAGTGGCTTAATATTTTTTAGATCGTTCTTATCATCCATTGTATCCAATAAATTCATTCTTCCACTAACAAAGAAATGGTCTTTAAGCGATTTATTAATGACGTATTCAAAGGCTCCAACAAAGTTTTCTGAAGAAGTTAAATAGTGTCTAATTTCGTCAGGAATTGTACTTTTAAGTGCCGCTAAAACTTCCGGAATTGTCTTACCAAAAAGCTTGTCATTAACTAAATTAGTTACTTGAAGTAACTTATCTTCATCAATTTGGTGATTAGTTATAAAGGGCTGACTTTCAACTTGCCCATCATTCATCACCATAATTGCCATCACTTGGTGATCGGCTAACTTAATTAGTTGAAAATGTTGTAAAGTTTCGGTATTAGTCTGTTCTGGACTCAAAGTCATCGCGGTATAATCGGTCAAGCTGGACAAAATATCAGCAGATTGTTTAACAATATCATCAATTTGTTGAAATGTTCCTCCCAGAGCATTATGAATCAAACTTTTTTCTTCATTGCCAACCAGTACAGGATTAACCAAATTATCAATGTAATATCGATATCCTTCATTTGAAGGAACTCTTCCAGACGAAGTATGAACTTTTTGAATCAAATTTTGACCACTTAAAACTGCCATCTCATTACGAATGGTAGCCGAACTAACATTCATTGGGAGTTGATCAGCCAAGCGTTTTGATCCAATTGGAACACCATTGTTAGTATAGTCATCAACAATGTACTTTAGAATCATATCTTGTCTCTTTGTGAGCATTCTTACCACCTCTTTTAGCACTCTTTATTATCAAGTGCTAACGTACATTTATACCTTACCAAAGGTATTAAAGAACGTCAAGAAATAAGTTTACTGGTGAGAATTAATGTATTTCTTAAAATAAGATCGGGTGTTACTTTCATCAATTTTTAATTGATCAATCAACGGTTTCCGCCCCTGATATTTGACCTCGTCTCTCATTTTCGATAACCATCTAACTCTGACGTGATTACCATAGATATTTTGATCGAAATCCAAAATATTAATTTCTAAAGTAACTGGATTATCATTTCCAAACGTCTCATTTTTGCCAATTGATGCCATCGCTTTGTACCACGTACCATTAACTTCAAGCTGGACCACATACACCCCAAGTTTGGGCAACTGCTGTTTTGCCGAATACTCAACGTTAGCAGTGGGAAAGCCTAATTCACGACCACGAGCAAATCCATGAACAACCACTCCGTCATTTTCGAATTCATATCCCAAAAGATCGTTAACCGTCTGGATGTGTCCCCGTTCAAGATTTCGACGAATCCTAGTAGAACTAACCTTCTTGTCGTCCATTTCATCAGCTGCCACACTGACTACATCAAATCGCTCCCTGGCATATTGAGGGAGCTCCTTCATGCCCGCATTTTGTTCCCCATAAGTATGATCAAATCCTGCTATAACCGTATCAGCATTCAATCCAATCAAATAATTATCAACGAATTCTTGGGGATTTTGATTTTGAAAAGCAAAGTTGTAATTGATGACATAGACCACATCAACCCCCAGTTGCTCAAATAAATATAATTTACGGTTAAGCGGGGTTAAATAACGTTTTTCATTTCCATCCAACTTCTTGTACACTAACGACGGGTGATGATCATAAGTTAAAATTGCCAAAGGAAGTTTTTTTTGTTTAGCAATTTGTTTAGCTTGATTAATCACTTTTTGATGTCCCAGGTGAACTCCATCAAAAAACCCCATGGCAATGACTTGGGGACGATTTTTTTCGTTCTTATCAAGTGGGTATGATAAATAATTGACTTCCATAATTTCCTCTAATCTAAATCAAACATTTTTTTGGGCTTATAATTATTTTCCTGTTCATTTCTATAATACAAAGCTCGATCAATATTATTATACTTTAAAACTATCACTTCATCTTGACAAGCGATCTCATCAATACTTAAAAAACCGCCATTTTGAACACGATTCCACTGCTCTTTATTAATCACAATAGTCTTAAAATCTTTAAGAGCATGTGAAATTGGAAAAACAACTTTATTGATTTGATTAGAATTCATGGCTTCTTTAATATCTTTAAAAGTTACTGTATCGCAAAGATTAAATCCACCACTTTTAGTCCGAGTTAAACTTGACATCACAGCTGGGATGCCAACTTTTTTTCCAAAATCAGTTGCCAAAGTTCTGATATAAGTTCCCTTTCCACACTTCACCTCAAAATTAAAGGTTTGGGTGTGAGTATCACGATTGTAGGAACTCGCATTGATACGAACAAATTGACTAACGTTAATTTGTCTTTTAGGCCGATCAACTTTCATACCAGCACGTGCGTACTCATATAACCTTCTTCCATTCACTTTAACAGCGGAAAACATGGGAGGAATCTGGGTCGAAATCCCCAAAAATGATTTCAAGACTTCGTCAATTTCTTGATCTGTGATTGGCTGAAAATCAAAATTAGTATCAATAATTTCACCATCTAAATCCTCGGTAGTAGTGGAAAAACCTAACGTAATTGACCCACTATAAACCTTCCCTGATTGCATTAAATAATCAACTACTTTAGTGGCATGGCCCAAACAAATCGGTAAAACTCCATCTACATTAGGATCAAGTGTGCCACTATGGCCCACTCTTTTTTGTCCAATAATGTGTCGAATCTTACTCACACAATCAAAGCTCGTCATTCCCCTAGGCTTATACAAAGGGATAATTCCAGTGACCAATTCACTCACTCCTGTACCATATACGCAAAAAAGACCGGAAATAAATATTTCCAGTCAATTTTTTACTTATTTTTTTTATTTAAATTATCAATCAAACGATCAATCTTACTTCCGTATTGAATGGATCCATCCCGTTCAAAATGAATCTCTGGAGTAACGTAGATACTTAACCGATGACCTAACTCGCCTCGAATTAAACCAGTTGCTTTATCCAAGCCCTTTTGAACCTTTTCTTGTTCAGACTTCTTGTCAGATAAACTACTGTAATAAATCGTAGCTTGTTGCAAATCACCAGTAACTTCAACACCAGTAATAGTTACTCCTTGAACTCGTGGGTCACGAACACGCTTAAGTAAAATATCATCGACTTCTTTTTGAATTTCCTGCTGTAGTCTTCCAACACGATATTGTGCCATGACAATCACTCCTTACGGTATCTACTTAGGTTGGACTTCTTTCATGTGGTATGCTTCGACTTTATCTCCAACTTTAATGTCATTATAGTTTTCAATCGTTAAACCACACTCAAAGCCTTGTTTAACCTCTTTAACATCATCTTTAAAACGCTTTAGACTACCAAGCTCTCCATCATAAATCACAACATTATCTCTAATCAGACGAACTTTGCTATCACTTTTTACGTACCCATCAAGAACCATTCCACCAGCAATCGTTCCAACTTTAGAAGCTTTATAAATTTGTCTTACTTCGACATTACCAGTAACTTCTTCTTCATAAGTTGGATCAAGCATGCCTTTCATTGCAGCTTCCACGTCATCAATGGCGTTATAGATAACTTGATAAAGACGAATATCAACCTTATCAGTTTCAGATTGAGCTTTAGCTTGCGGAGTAGGACGGACATTAAAACCAATGATGATGGCATTACTTGCTTCAGCAAGTGCAACATCACTTTCGTTCACCGCACCAACAGAGGCATGAATAACGTTAACCTTAACTCCCTCAACATCGATTTTTTTGAGGCTTCCAGCTAAGGCTTCCACTGATCCTTGTACATCAGCTTTAATAATTACGTTAACCTGTTTCATATCTTCTTGTTTCATTGAATCAAACAAGTTATCAAGAGTAACACGGTTATTTTGCTTCCGTTCTTCGATTTGGGCTTCTTTAGCTCGTTCTTCTCCAGCAGCACGAGCAGTCTTTTCGTCATTAAAGACAACAAAACGATCACCGGCTTCAGGAACATCATTTAACCCCGTAATTTCAACTGGAGTTGATGGTTTAGCATTCTTGATTTCTTTCCCGTTCTCATTAGTCATGGTTCGAACTCGACCAAAAGTGTCACCAACAACGATTGGATCCCCAACGTGCAAAGTTCCTTGTTGAACCAAAAGGGTAGCAACAGGACCCTTACCCTTATCCAATCTTGCTTCAACGACTGAGCCAGCTCCATTTTGTTTTGGATTAGCCTTAAGTTCAAGCACATCGGACTGAAGTAAAATCATATTTAACAATTCATCAACATTAGTTCCATTTTTAGCAGAAATATCAACAAAAATCGTATCTCCACCAAAATCTTCAGGAACCAATCCATAGTTCATCAATTGCTCTTTAACATGTTGTGGATTGGCATTCGGTTTATCAATTTTATTAACTGCCACAATAATTGGAGTTCCCGCTGCTTTAGCATGATCAATTGCTTCAACAGTCTGTGGCATAACACCATCATCAGCTGCCACTACCAAAACAGTCACATCGGTAATGTCAGCACCACGAGCTCTCATGGCAGTAAAAGCAGCATGTCCTGGAGTATCAAGGAAGGTAATGGTCTTATCGCCATGTTTTAACTGATAAGCACCGATAGCTTGAGTAATTCCACCGGCTTCACCTGCTGTAATGTGTGAATGACGAAGATAATCTAGTAACGTGGTTTTACCATGATCAACGTGTCCCATGATGGTAACAACGGGTGGACGGCTTTCTTGGTAATCGGTGTTATGCTCTTCTTCATTAAAGAACTTGTCAATATCTGATACATTAACATTTTCTTTTTCTTTAGCTTCGATCCCATAATCGGTGGCAAGAAGTTCAATGGCATCCTTATCCAAGGATTGATTCTGATTAACCATCATTCCCAGCATAAATAATTTTTTAACAATCTCTGCTGGTTCCCGATGCAGTAACTTACCAAGATCCTGCGCATTCATACCATCCTGATAGATTAAAACTTTAGGTAATGGACGACTCTTACGGGTTGGCGCCGCATTCTTTTTGTGATTCTGACGAATTCGTTGATTCTTAGAATACATATTATAACGATTATCGCGACGCTTATTACGCTTCTTGCCCTTTTTATTTTTGTTGCGGTTCAAACTACCACCAAATTTTCCACTTCCGTTATTATGTGGCTTAGAAGTATTATTAACCGGCTTCTTGCTTGCACTATTTGCAGTTGCGGGACGATTACTATTCGCATGGGTCGCACTTTGACTATTATTCGTGTGCGAATGTTGACTATTTTGATGATTGTTGTGATTAAAATGATTACTTGAATTCTGATTCCGGTGCTGACCACTAGTATGAACACCATTGCTATGAGCATTTTCTGGACGCTGATTACTTGTTTTCCCATTATTTTGATGTTTATTTACTTGTTTATGTTCAGAATTACTTGGTCGATGCTGATTGTTAGAATGATTGCTTCTACCAAAATGATTGTTATTCTGACCATTTTCATGTTTTGCAGTATTGTGACCATTACTTCCGTTATGGGAGTCAGCAGTCTTTTTTGCTGGAGCATGCCGTTGTTCACTTCCACTGGTCGCTTTCTGACTATTCTTAAGCGCGCCTCGGACGGTCTTCTCCTGATTTGAATCAAGCGATGACATATGGTTTTTAACCGTAAAACCATTTGACTTAGCAGTGTCAATCACACGTTTACTAGGTATATTAAGCTCTTTGGCTAATTCATAAATTCTTTTTTTGGCCATATAATCACACTCCTTTACTTGTATTATTTTAATTCTTTAAATTTTTTCGAAAATCCTTTATCCTTAATCGCTACGATTGATCGTTTCATCCCAATCGCGTCGCTAAGATCATCTTTAAGCATACCAGTATTAACTGGAACTTCATAGAATTTACTTTTATCGAGAAACTTCTTTTTGGTACTTGCACCACAGTCTGATGCAATAAACAGGTAATTAATCTGTCCCTTTTTAATTGCATTCAAGACAATCCCCTCACCTGAGATTATTTTACCAGCTCGTCTTGCAATTCCCAATAAGTTTAAGACTTTATTATAATTTGTCATTATCAATCAATTCCTGTCGAGCCTGCTTATGGTCGACGTAACTAATAAGTTCATCATAAAAATCATTTGTTAAAGTTACATCAAAAACTTGATCAAGGATTTTATCCCGCTTGGCTTTTTTGGCAATTGTTACGTCAATTTTTACGTAAGCTCCTCGACCAGATTTTTTCCCAGTTGGATCGACTGACACATTACCCTCTTTATCACGAACAATTCTTACTAATTGTCGTTTAGGTGCCATTTCACCCGACACCACATCTTTTCGCATTGGCACTTTTCTTTTTCTCATAACAGTACCTCCTCAAAAATTATTCCTCGTTTTCGTCTTCATTTGATGAAACATCATCAGTAGAATGATTATCTTCACTGTCACTTTCGTCAGTGCCATCCATTTCTGATTCGGATTTAATGTCAATCTTGTATCCAGTCAGTCTAGCGGCTAACCGTGCGTTCTGACCACGTTTCCCAATTGCTAACGACAACTGATCGTCTGGAACAACAACGGTACAAGAACGATCGTCTCCATCTTTAAAAATAACGTCAATAACGTCAGCGGGTTTCAATGCATTGGCAATGTACTCAGCTGGATTCTCATCCCATTGGACAATGTCCATATTTTCTCCACCAAGTTCATTTACAATTGTTTGCACTCTGGTTCCTCTAGGTCCAACACTAGTTCCCACTGGATCAATATCAGAACTATTAGAACGAACAGCCACCTTAGCACGGTCGCCGGCCTCCCTTGCAATCGAGACAATTTCAACTGTTCCATCATAAATTTCGGGAACTTCTTGTTCAAAGAGTCGTTTTAGCATTCCAGGTGCAGTTCGACTTACAAAAATTTGTGGTCCCTTTGAGGAATTTTCAACGTTTGTAACATACACTTTTAACTTGTCCTGTGGACGATAAGTTTCATTTGGCATCTGATCATTTTTAGCCATCACGGCCTCAACTTGACCAAGGTTCATATACACAAAACGACTATCTTGACGTTCTACTTCAGCAGTTACAAGTTCATCTTGATACTTACTGTACTTGTCATAAACGGTCTCACGTTCAGCTTCACGAACCCTTTGAGTAATAACTTGTTTAGCGGTTTGGGCAGCAATTCTTCCAAAGTTCTTTGGTGTAACTTCAAATTTAATTTCGTCACCAAGTTCGTATCCTTTATTAATCTTTAAAGCTTCATCCAAACTAACTTCCAAACGTTGATCTTCCACTTTATCAACGACTTTTTTGACGGCGTATACATGGATACTTCCAGTTTTTTCGTCGAAGTTAACTTCGACGTTCTGAGCCTGATCAAAGTTACGTTTGTAAGCCGAAGACAATGCTGCTTCTAAGGCATCGATCACAACCTCTTTTTTTACGCCCTTTTCTTTTTCAAGTTGATCAAGCGCACTTACTAATTCTTTACTCATTTTAATCTCCTAACTAAAATTCAATTGCTAATCTAGCTTTTGAAATTAATTTTCGCGGAATTTCAAGTTCACTAATTCGCGTTTTATCTTTAATTGCTAACGTTAATTTATCATCATCAACACTTTTGAGGGTTCCCTCAAAAGACTTTTTCCCATTGAGTTTTTGATATAAAGAAACGTGGATATAATCACCAATTGCATTTTGATAATCAGACTCCCGTTTTAATGGCCGTTCGGCACCTGGCGAAGACACCTCTAAGAAGTATGGTTCGTCAAATGGATCTGGATCCAATTCATCAAGTTTTTCACTTAACTGATCACTAACCAAAACACAGTCATCCAAACTAATTCCTTGGTCTTTATCAATATAAACTCGCAAATACCAGCTTCCACCCTCTTGAACATACTCAATGTCATAAAGGTAAAAATTGTTATCATCTAAAATCGGTTGAACGGTTTTAGTAACTCTATCAATAACTTCGCTCAAATACTTTACCTCCTAAAAAATACCAATAAAAAGAGCGAGCATCCCTGCTCACTCATCAGAAGAGTTTATTATTACTGATATAACTATACCATATAACCCAAATAATATCAAAAAGCCCTAGATATCAAACAGACTTAACTGATTTTCATCGGGTAATTCACTTAAGACTCCATTTTGGGTCATAAATTCAATAATGGTTTTGGAAACTTTACCACGTTTAGCAAGATCTTCCTTTGAAATAAATGGCTTATCTTCTCGAGCCGCCACGATTTGTTTAGCAACGTTTAAACCTAATCCAGGAATTGCTCGAAATGGTGCGATTAATTTTTTACCATCAATTAACCACTCAGAAGCGTCCGAACGATTAATGTCGACCATCTCAAATTCATAGCCCCGCTCCAACATTTCATTGGCAATTTCCAAAACAGTCAAAAGATTTTTCTCTTTAGTGGATGCTTCGGTCCCTTTATCGTTGATTGCCTTAATGCTTGATTTAACTGCTTCTTTTCCATGACTCATAGCCACAATGTCAAAATCATCAGCCCGAACAGAAAAGTAAGCGGCATAGTAAACGAGTGGAAAATAGACTTTAAAGTAAGCCACTCTTAGTGCCATTAACACATAAGCAGCCGCATGAGCTCGCGGAAACATATACTTAATCTTTAAACAAGAATCAATGTACCACTGCGGAACACCAACGTCTGTCATTTTATCCTGCCACTCATTCTTAATTCCACGACCATGTCTAACTTGTTCCATGACCTGAAATGAGGTTTCTGAATCTAACCCCCAGTTAATCAAGTCGGTCATGATATTATCACGACATCCAATCACATTCGCAATGGTAGCCGTCCCATCCTTAATCAGTTCTTCAGCATTTCCTAACCAAACATCGGTCCCGTGTGACAACCCAGAGATTTGCAATAATTCAGAAAAATTACTTGGTTTAGTTTCTTCAAGCATTCCCCGCACAAAACGCGTCCCAAATTCAGGAATTCCAAGTGTCCCTGTCTTTGAAAAAATTTGTTCAGGACTCACACCAAGAATCTTAGGACTAGCAAACAATGACATCACACCCGGATCATCCATTGGAATCGTTGTCGGATCAACTCCTGATAAATCTTGAAGCATTCTGATCATCGTTGGATCATCATGTCCCAAAATATCAATTTTTAAAATATTATCATGGATGGAATGAAAGTCAAAATGAGTCGTTTTCCATGCCGCATTTTGATCTTCGGCCGGATATTGTATTGGAGTGAAATCATAAATATCCATGTAATCTGGAACAACAATGATTCCTGCCGGATGCTGTCCAGTAGTTCTTTTAACACCAGTTGCACCCTTAGAAAGTCGATCAATTTCAGCATTTCGAAAACGTTTGCCGGTGTCCCGTTCATAAGCCTTTACGTATCCGTAAGCTGTTTTATCAGCAACGGTTCCAATTGTTCCGGCCCGATATACATTCTTTTCACCGAACAGAACCTTGGTATAATTATGCGCAATTGGCTGGTAGTCTCCAGAAAAGTTTAAATCAATATCCGGGACCTTATTTCCCTTAAATCCTAAGAAAGTTTCAAAGGGGATGTTGTGCCCATCACCAACCATAACTGTTCCACACCTTGGACACTTTTTATGTGGTAAATCAAATCCAGAACTATATTCACCTTTAGTGAAAAATTGCGAGTACTGACATTTAGGACAACGATAATGGGGAGGAAGTGGATTAACTTCAGTAATTCCAGACATAGTGGCAACTAAACTCGATCCAACTGAGCCCCTAGAACCTACTAAATATCCATCCTTGTTACTTTTAGAAACTAATCTTTGAGCAATTAAATAAATAACAGAGAAGCCGTTTCCAATGATACTTTTCAGTTCCTTATCAAGACGCTTCTGGACAATTTCAGGAAGCGGATTGCCATACAAACGATGCGCTGTATTCATCGTTCGATCTCTAATTTCGTCCTTAGCACCCTCCATTTTTGGTGTATACAACTTGTCTTTTAAGGGTTTTACATCATCAATTTCGGAAGCAATTTTATTAGTATTATCAACTACAATTTCTTCAGCTTTATCTTCACCCAGAAAATTAAAATCTTTCAACATTTCATCAGTGGTCCGAAAATGGAGATCGGGTAATTCTTGGCGATTCAGTGGGTTAGCTCCACCTTGAGAATTAATCAAGATCTTACGATAAATATAATCATGAGGATCAAGATAGTGAGCGTCACCAGTTGCTACTAACGGAATATCTAGCTCATGGGCAATTTCATACATATTACTAATAATTTCTTGTAACTTACCCCGATCACTAATTAATCCCTGATCGATTAGTGGCTGATACGCTGCTTGAGGTTGAACTTCAAGATAATCGTAAAACTTAGCCTTATCAAGCGCCTCTTTTTTACCCTTTTGCATCATCGCCGTAAACACTTCACCGCTTGAACAGGCCGATCCAATCAATAGGCCATCCCGAAACTTCTTAAGCTGACTCCTAGGAATTCGAGGAACCCGATAATAATAATCAACATGAGCAAGTGACACCAGTTTAAACAGATTCTTTAAACCAGCTTGAGTTTTCGCCAGGATAATCGCATGGAATGGACGAGCATGCTTATAAGCATCATGTTCCTCCATATGATCATTAAGCTGATCGTGATACTGAATGTTATATTTATCTTCAGCCTCTTTTAAAAAAAGATAATTTAAATGACCAGTTGATTCTGCATCATAAATCGCACGGTGATGGTGCTCTAATGAAACGTCAAACTTTTTAGCTAACGTGTTTAATCGATAACTCTTAAAATTAGGATACAGAAAACGTGCCAACGTCAAAGTATCAATAATTGGATTACTAATCCGACTCATGTCATGGCGTTCGTAACCAGTATTCATGAACCCAATATCAAAAGTAACGTTATGTCCTACAATGATTGCATCACCACAAAACTCACGGAACAACTTAAAGACTTCTTCTTCAGACTTAGAACCAGCCACCATATCATTGGTAATTGAAGTTAAATTGGTAGTTTGTTCAGACAATGGGAAACCAGGATCAATAAACTCCTCAAACTGTTCAATCACATTGTTATTTTGCATCTTTACAGCCGAAAGTTCGATAACCTTATCGTAAATTGCTGATAAACCAGTGGTTTCAACGTCAAAGACAACGTATGTAGCATCCTTTAAAGCAACATGTTTATCGTTATAAGCAATTGGTTCACCATCATCAACGACATTTGCTTCCATTCCATAAATCATTTTAATATCGTTATCAACTGCAGCATGATAGGCATCCGGAAAGGCTTGCACGTCGTCGTGATCAGTAATGGCAATTGCGGGATGACCCCATTTTTTGGTGCGACTAACATAATCACTAATCGAATTAGTAGCGTCCATCTGGCTCATGTTAGAGTGTAAGTGCAGCTCAACCCTTTTTTTATTTTCAGGGGCAGTATCTTTTCTTTCTTCGTGTTTAATTGGATTAATATCATAAGCATTAAGTGTCAATTCATGAGAGTAGTTATCTTCTTGAATGCTTCCACGGACTTTAACCCAATCTCCTACATTTAATGATGCAAATTCTTGTTCTTCGTCATCATTTTTGGAGAATTTTTTAACAACAATTGACGAAGAATAATCAGTAACCTTTAAAATCATCAATTGGCGGCCAGATCGTAATGATCGAATTTCTTTATCAAAAACATATCCACTAACCACGGCGGAACGTTCCTCTTCGGTTATGTCCACCATCTTAGTAATATCAACATCATCTTTGATTTTCTTTCCAATCATTTTAGAATGCTTACTTGGATGTGATTTGCCTGAGGAATTCTTTAGAGCCTGCATCGCCTTTTGAGCCAACTCAACGTCACGTTGTTGTTTCTTTTTCTTTAAATCATCTATTTTTTCTTGAGATGCTGTAGTATCAATCATGGTATGAATGGAAAATTTAGGAAATCCAACTCTTTGATAAGTTGATTCAATTGGTCCCAAAGCATTACCATTTAAAAAATCTTTGACGATTTCATTTTCAGCAAGAAAGGTAACTCGGTCATCAATCAGTTTTGGTAAATTATTATTACATAATTCATGCGTTAAATTTGAAGTAATTCCAGCGTGATTTACAACCCATTGCCAATAGTCACCAAGCTTACGATTATCAAAACCACTATTCTTAGTTTTAATCTCGAAATCTACCTTAGCAATCCCATCGAAGGCCACACCCAAATGATGAACAAATTCTATAAACTTTTCGTAAGGCATAATCTCTGGTAGTACCAAATGAAAATGCCATCGATTTGATTTCTGATGGACATCGATTTTGTCAATTTCAGCATTTTGAAAGTAAGATTGATCAGCTGAATCTTCTAATTTAATTTGCTGAAGTAATTTACTAAATAATTCTTTTTTATTTAAACTCACTTTGATCCTCTCTTTCATTAGTTTAAAAAAGACCAGTTAAAACCTGGTCTTTAATTTAAATCTCTTTAGACAAAATATCAATTGTATTACTTAAATCATCTTGTTTAGTCTCAATCGTTTCGCCAGTTTTACGAATTTTAACTTCTACAATTCCTTCATCCGCCTTTTTGCCGATTGTAACCCGAATTGGAATTCCAATAAGATCAGAATCAGCAAACTTAACCCCGGCACGTTCCTTACGATCATCAACCAAAACAGATAGTCCTTTTGATTCCAATTCTTTTTCAATTGAAGATGTCATCTCTAATTGCTCATCATTTTTAACATTCGTTGGGATAACATGAACATCATATGGAGCAATTTCTTTTGGCCAAACTAATCCATTTTGATCAGCTTGCTGCTCTGAAACTGCCGACAACAAACGACTGACACCAATTCCATATGAGCCCATGACAACCGGGATATTACGACCATTCTGATCGAGAATATCAGCACCCAATGTTTTGGAATATCGTGTTCCCAATTTGAAAATATGACCAATTTCAATTCCCTTGGTAAACTTCAATACTCCGCTACCATCAGGAGAAATGTCTCCTTCTTTAACTAAATGAAAATCCCCAAAGTCTTTTACTTGGTAATCACGGTCGTAATTAACGTTTTTATAATGCTTCCCGTTTTTGTTAGCCCCAGTAACACCATTACTAATACCTTTAACATACTGATCAGCATAAACAGAAACGTCATCTGGAACATTAATTGGTCCAACCGATCCAGGTTTAACGTCTAAGTATTTAGAAACCTCAGTTGGGCTAGCAAGTTCTGCCGAATCAGCATCAAAATAATTCTTAACCTTTGTTGGATTAATTTTTTGGTCTCCCCGAATCAAAATCATTACTGGCTTACCATCAACGATATAAAGTAAACTTTTAATAATCTGATCTTTTTCAACATCAAAGAACTTACTAACTTGATTAATGTTATTAACATCTGGAGTGTCAACTAATTCCAAATCATTTAATTCTTGATGTCCCTTTTGATCAACAAACATATTCGTTGCCATCTCCAGATTAGCAGCATAATCACTATCATCCGAATAGACAATCGTATCTTCACCAACCGCAGCAGGAGCAGAAAATTCTTTTGAATCGGAGCCACCCATTGACCCAGAATCACCAATGATGGTCCGATAATTTAACCCAATCCGGTCAAAAATTCTCTGAAACGCTGCTTCCATTTGTTTATAAATCTTATCCAAATCATCATCATCTTCAGAAAAGGAATAGACATCGAGCATAATAAACTCTCGACTACGCAACAATCCATAACGTGGCCGATCTTCATCACGATACTTAGGTTGAATTTGATATAAAATTAAAGGAAGCTTTTTATATGATTTGATATTATTTTTAATTAGATCTGTAAAAGTTTCTTCATGTGTAGGACCTAAAATAAAATCCGTATCATGTCGATTTTTAAATTTAAATAGTTCGGGACCATAAGTGTCATATCTACCCGAATCTTTCCATAATTTAGCTGGAATAACTGCGGGCATCAACATTTCTGCTGCATCGGTTTTATCTAATTCTTCACGAACAATTTTTTTGATGTTTTCAAGCACGCGATATGCCAGTGGTAAATATGCATACATACCTGCCGAAACCTGCCTAACGAATCCAGATCGAACTAGCATTTTATGACTAAGAGCTTCAGCTCCCGCTGGATCTTGTTTTAAAGTTGGTATCAATAATTTTGACTGTTTCATTTTATAACCCCTAAAGTTTTATCGAATAAAGTATCGCTCAATATCATTCCAAGTTACCAGTACCATCAATACTATCAGAATGGCAAAACCAATGAGCGTAATGATCGTTTCCGTTTTTTCCGAAACTGGTTTTCTTCTAATTGCTTCCACAATATTTAATAATATTTTACCACCATCCAAGGCTGGAATTGGTAACACATTTACAATGGCTAAATTAATGGATAAAAATGCTAAAAAGCTCAACAGTCCTAAAAAACCGCCCTTGGATGCGTTAGACGTCTCCGCAAAAATGGCAACTGGACCACCTAAGTCATTTAAAGAAAAATGGGTAAACATTGAACCCAACACACCAAACAATTCAGTTGTCATATCCCAGGTTCGAGTAAATCCAGAAAACAACTTAGCTGAAAAACTAGTGTCCATCGCCTGCTGAACTCCAATCATACCAACTTTTTGCTTCTGAATGGTTTTGGCTTCAGTCGTCATTGAAATATTTTTAACTTTTCCATCATGCTTAACCGTTAAAGTTACTTTTTTATCTGGGCGCTTCTGAATCAACGTGCCGATATCATTCCACGTGTTGGTTTTGTGACCATCAACAGCCAAAATATTACTATTATTTTGCAGACCAGCTTTTTTCGCAATTGAAACTTGTGGCGACAGGTTAACCTTGTTTGAGTTATTAGGAACTCCACCTTGCATGAAGGACAAAAGCATAAATGCCAAAATTGCCAAGACAACGTTGTTAAAAATTCCCGCGCAATTTACCAAAAGTCGTTTATACAAAGGTGCTGACTGAAATTGAACGTCAACCGGCGCGATTTGAACCTCGATCCCATCTTTTTCAATAATAGTAGCATCGTGATCAACAGAAAACTTTTTTTTCTCAGAATCATCACCATTTTCGTATCCTTCAATCCAGAGACCCCCTTCTAGATCGGATCCCGACACATCTAGTGGTATTCCTTGAAACAGTTGGCTTTTATTACTCAAATCAATTCTAGTAACAACACCTTTGCTATTAGTTTGAAGCCGAACTGGAGTCCCTGGCTGAATTTCTTCATCCTCATCATCACTACTTCCAGCCATTCGAACATATCCACCAATAGGCAGTAATCGTAGTGTATAAGTCGTGTGATTATGTCGATAGTAAAACAACTTGGGACCCATTCCAATCGAAAATTCACGGACCATGATTCCTGACATTTTAGCCACGATAAAATGACCAAATTCATGAACAAAAACTAATATTCCAAAAATGATTATGAAACTAATGATTGTAATTAACAATAAAGACCCAGTCCCTTCCAGATATTACACAATTCCAAATAAATGTAGTAGTGGTAGAACAAATAATAAACTATCGAATCGATCTAATATTCCACCGTGGCCTGGCAAAATCTTGCCGGAATCCTTAACTCCATAATAACGCTTTAAAGCTGACTCAACTAAATCACCAAATTGACCAAAAATGGAAAGAACAATCGTAATAAAGAACATACTTACAGTACCAATCCCATCAATTGGGAAAAAGCAGACAAAGATTGTACACAAAATGGCTGCTAGTGCTGTACCGCCAATCGATCCCTCCCAAGTCTTATTAGGAGAAATATGAGGTGCCAATTTGTGCTTTCCAAATGCCCTTCCAAAAAAGTAGGCACCAGAATCAGTTAACCACACAATAAACAGAGCGTACAACAGGGTTGTTAATCCATCAGTCCGGGCTTCAATAAAGTAATGAAATCCAAACCCAATGTACAAAATTGCCAAGGTAAAGACCCCAGCGTCATCAAAATTGAACTTATTTTTAGAAAATACGGTAAATAACATCAATAACATTATTAAAATGTAAATTGCAAATGGAGGCTTAATCCACAATGGTAAAAATGATAACCAGTTTGTCGGGATAATCATAGCAATTGTCGCAACAAACGCAATTAGTGTCTCTGGAGACACTAAAAGTCGTTTTTTCATAATAAAAATTTCTGCTAGAGCAATCAAACCTAACACGATAGCGGCTAAATCAATCCATATTCCACCAGCAATGATAATCGGTATAAAAATAATCAAAGCAATAACCGCTGTGATAATTCTCTGCTTCATAATAAATCTCCTATTTTGCGTCCAAACCACCAAATCGACGGTGACGCTGTTGAAATTGTATAATTGTTTTTTCTAGATCGGCAGGTGTGAAATCAGGCCAGTACTGATCAACAAACTCTAATTCACTGTACGCAATTTGCCATAACAAAAAATTAGAAATCCGTTCTTCACCACTAGTTCGAATCAATAAATCAGGATCAGAATATTCACCCAAAAAAGCGGTCATCAAATGATCTGAAATTGTCTGATCAGAAATTTCATCAACATTTATATTACCCCTTTTTACATTTTGCGCAATTTCCTTAACGCCACGCACAATCTCGTCACGACTACCGTAATTTAAAGCAAAATTCAAAACCATCCCGGTACAATCCTTAGTATCATCAATTGCGTCATAAACTGCTTTTTGGGTTCTTTTAGGTAATCCAGAAATGTCACCAATTGTCGTAACCTTAACATTGTGTTTAATGAGGCTCGGAACAAAATCATCAAAAAATTTAGCTGGCAAACTCATCAAGTAGCCAACTTCCTTTGCGGGTCGCTTCCAGTTTTCCGTAGAGAATGCGTATAACGTTAATACTTTAACCCCAAGATTACTTGCTTTGGTAGTAATATCTTTTACTACTTCCATTCCGCGTTTATGGCCAGCAATTCTAGGTAAGTGTCTTTTTTTTGCCCAGCGCCCGTTTCCATCCATAATTATTGCAATATGATTAGGAATGTTTTTTATATCCAGTTCGTTAGTCATTTGAGTACCTCAATACTTTTACATAAATAAAGGATGAGAGAATCCTCATCCTTTTACTTTACTAATTTCCATTCTCCACGACCTGCGTCAACCAAAGTATTAAAATACTTTAAAATCTTATTAGCGTCTTCTGGGCTCTGTTCCCCGAGTTGATTCAATCCCTCACCCGTTGGGATTGGCTCTGACAGATCTGTAATCTCGTTTCCATTCTCAATCGTCGCTTTTGAGAAAGCAATAATCCAGTCATTTTCGATCAAGGGAGAAACTACAAAAAATAAGTTAAAGTCATCATTAATATAAGCGGGCATCACGTACACATTATCTTGAATTTTCTGTAATTGATTACCATCATAGTCCAGTGCACGCAGGTTCCCTTCGTTAACTGGCTGTTTCAAACGAAATGCCATGTGATCAAACTCAGGTGTGCCCGGTGTTACTTCTTTTTCGTTATCATTATCATCAGCCATTAGAAAAACTCCTCATTTTATTAACCATTAAGAATCTCGTCTTCCTTTTTCGAGATAATGTCTTCCACTTCAGAAATTGACTTATCAGTGATTTTTTGAATTTTGTCCTCCAAATTATGAGACTCGTCATCCGTAAAATCACCATCTTTGTTACCCCGTTTAGCAGCGTCCATGCCATCACGACGAACATTTCTAACTGCTACTTTACTTTCTTCACCAGTTGCTTTAACTTTTTTCGCAATTTCTTTTCGACGATCTTCTGTCAACTGTGGGATCACAATTCGAATATTGTCACCATCATTCATCGGATTAATTCCAAGGTCAGCCTCTAAAATACCATGCTCGATGTCCTTTAACGAACTCTTATCATAAGGTGTAATTAAAATTACACGCGGTTCTGGAATTGAGATTGAAGCGACTTGGTTTAATGGCGTTGATGCCCCATAATAGTTAACTCTAACCGGACTTAATAAACTAGCATTAGCACTACCAGCTCGGATGTTTCCAAGTTCCCGCTGTAAGGCTTCCTCTGCTTTTTTCATTTTTGACTTAGTTGTGTCAATAATTTCATTTGAACTAGGCATATTATTTTCCTTCCACGATTGTTCCAATTTTATCACCTTGAACAACCTTCTTGATATTGCCAGGCTTATTTAAATTGAATACCACTAACGGGATATTATTATCCATCGAAAGTGAGCTTGCAGTAGTATCCATAACATGTAAGCCTTTGTTAATGATATCCATTTGCGTTAATTTCTCATACTTTTTAGCATTGGGATCGGTTTTAGGATCAGCTGAGTAAATTCCGTCAACTCCGTTTTTTGCCATTAAAATGGCATCAGCGTCAATTTCAGCAGCACGGAGGACTGCCGTAGTATCAGTTGAAAAGTACGGATTACCAGTACCTCCGGAAAAAATCACAATTCGTCCCTTCTCTAAGTGGCGAACTGCTTTACGCCGAATGTAGGGTTCTGCAATTTGCTTCATTTCAATCGATGTTTGAAGCCTAGTCGGAACATCCACTGATTCAAGGTTATCCTGTAAGGCTAAACCGTTCATAATGGTCGAAAGCATCCCAATATAATCGGCTTGAGATCTTTCCATTCCCATTTCTTCACCAGCTTCACCACGCCACATGTTTCCACCACCGACAACGATGGCAATTTGAATCCCTAAGTTATAAACATCTCTAATTTCTTCAGCAATCGTCTTGATAACGGGGGGATTAATTCCAAATCCTTTATCACCAGCAAGAGCTTCACCGCTTAACTTTAAAACGATCCGTTTGTACTTTAAATCTGCCATCAGATTTCCTCCAACAATATAAATTAACTACGATAATTTTAGCATATATTAACGTATAACAACAGTGCCCTGAAGTTAGGTATAACAAAAAAGCCAGTGCATTTAACACTGACTTTTTGCTGAAATATTATTGATTCATTTGTTGTTTAACTTCATCAGCAAAACTTTGAGTATCTTGTTCAATACCTTCACCAACTTCATATCGAACAAAGCCTTTTAGTTTACCATTATTTGATTCAACATATTGTTGAACAGACATATCAGGATCCTTAACAAAAGGTTGATCAGCTAAACTAATTTGAGCTAAGAATTTCTTTAAACGCCCATCAACCATCTTTTCAACGATCTTTTCAGGTTTACCCTCACTTAGAGCTTCCTTTTTAAGAACTTCACGTTCATGCTGCAACCGATCTGAAGGAATTTCATCTTGAGTTAAGAATTCTGGGTTTTCAGCAGCAACATGCATGGCAACATCCTTAGCAGTATTGTCATCTCCACCTTGAAGTTCAACCAAAGCACCAATTTCTCCACCATTATGAAGATAAAAGCCAAAACTATCATCATCATTTTTATTAAAGGTCTTGAAACGACGCAATTTGATTTTTTCACCAGTAACTTGGGTGGTATTAATGATGGCATCTTCGACGGTCCCATCGTTTAATTCAAGTTTCATTGCTGCATCTAAATCTTTAGGCTGATTTAAAGCAATTGCATCAGCAACAGCATCAATCAAATCCTTAAAGTCATCATTGCTGGCAACAAAGTCCGTTTGCGAGTTAATTTCAACGATCGCAGCCTTGTTATCATGAACAACAACTCGAGTGAGGCCACTGGCAGCCACCTTTCCACTCTTCTTTTCAGCCTTTGCAACCCCATTTTCTCTAAGAATATCAATGGCTTTCTTTTCATCACCATCGGCGGCAACTAAAGCCTTCTTAGCATCCATCATACCAGCACTAGTCTTGTCACGTAACTCTTTAACTTGTTTAGCAGTTACTTTTGCCATAATTGTGATCTCCTTTGTTTTAATAAAAAACTGACTTAAATTAGGCCAAAAGGGTCTAAACAAAAGTCAGCCTATCACTTTAATTATTTAGTTTCTTCGGATTTTTCATCTTTTTGGTCAGCATTTTTATCAAAATCTTTTTCGCTAACTTCATCTTCACCCTGTTTACCCTCAATAATAGCATCAGCCATTGTTGAAGTAATCAATCTGATGGCACGAATTGCATCATCATTAGAAGGAATAACATAATCAATTCCATCAGGATCAGTATTAGTATCTACCATTGCTACAACCGGAATATTGAGCTTTTGAGCTTCATGCAAAGCAATTTGTTCCTTATGTGGATCAACGATGAACATTACATCCGGAATCTTAGGCATATCTTCGATACCGCCTAAGAATCTTTCAAGTTTGTCGGTTTGCTTCTTAAGCAAAGCAACTTCCTTCTTTGGTAAACGTTCAAAAGTGCCATCTTGAGCCATCTTTTTAAGTTTCTTCAAGTACTTAATTCGTTTTTGAATCGTGTTCCAGTTGGTAAGAGTACCACCTAACCAACGATGGTTAACGTAGTAAACACCAGCACGTTTTGCTTCTTCTTCAATTGAATCTTGAGCTTGTTTCTTAGTACCAACAAAAAGAATTACAGCATCATTTGCTGCTTCATCCTTCATAAAGTTGTAAGCACGGTCAATGCACTTAACCGTCTTTTGTAAATCGATGATATAAATACCATTACGTTCAGTAAAAATGTATTTCTTCATCTTAGGATTCCAACGACGAGTTTGGTGACCGAAATGAACACCAGCCTCAAGTAATTGTTTCATTGTAACTACAGCCATAATTAGCCTCCATATAAAAGTTTTTTCCTCCCTAGAATTATGCAAGGAACTCAAATGAGCACCGCCTTACAAAACCTTCTAGGTGTGTATTGGTAATTAACACCAAGGATTAGTATACAAAATATCAACGTAAATAACAATAATATTTTGAGATTTAATCAAATCTTGCGTATAATATTAAAAATGTGTTACGGTTTTATTTATCTGAGGAGGAGTTTAAATGATAAAAGCTGTCGTATTTGACGTCGACGACACATTGTATGATCAAAAGCGGGTTTCAGAAGAGGCCTTTTTTAAGACGTTCCCTAATCATCCAATTATTGACTCAGCTACTTCATTTAAAAATTTTCAAATTCAAAGTCCCTTAGTTTATTCCAATATAATGTCTGGGACTTACAAGCAAAATGAACTAGTTTATCAAAACATCAAAAATGGTGTTAACGATCTTGATCCGGATAAAGAAGAAATTAAACATTTTAAGAAAAACTATCTAACTTGTATTAAAGAAATTTCATCTTATCACGATCTTTTAAAGACAATCCAAATGTTGTCAAATGATTTAAAAATTGGAATTATTGCTAACGGATCCAGTCAATTCTTAAATAACGAACTAAAGATCCTTGGATTAGATGATTACATTGATCCTAATTACATCATTGCTTCAGAGTCAGTTGGCATGTTAAAACCGGATCCTAAAATTTTTACCGTTATGAATCATAGATTAGATGTCAGACCATCCGAAGTAGCTTACATTGGCGATTCATTTACTGGTGACATCATTTCAGCCAAGCGAGCTGGTTGGCATGCCTTTTGGTTCAATCACCGCAAACGATCCGTCCCAGAAACAAACTTTGTCCCAGATCAAACGGTAACTTCTCAAAATGAGCTTTGTGAACTTTTAAAGGCTCTATCAAAATAAAAAGCGCACTTCATATGAAGTGCACTTTTTATTTTGAGTTCCTATTTAACTTCAACTGAGTTATCGGACTTACCGTTTTTAATCAATTGAACGTTTGAATCGAGTGCAATTTGAACCATGTTTTTAACCGCAGGCTTCGTGTAAAATGCAATGTGTGGAGTGATTAAAACATTATCCCGTTTCATCAAGTTCTTCAATCTGTCATCTGGGATCTTATCAAAACTTCCAAAATCAACATTGAAAATACCCACTTCGTTTTCGTACACATCAAGAGCAGCTCCTGAGATCTTGCCACTGTCAAGGCCACGAATCAAAGCATCAGTATCAATCAAACTTCCACGGGCAGCATTGATAATTTTGATTCCATCTTTCATTTGCGCAATTGAATCATCATTAATCATATGATCATTTTCTTTTAATGCTGGGGCATGAAGCGTTATAATATCAGAATTTGCATACAATTCTTCAGGGGTATCAACGTAAATTCCCTCTTTTTTGAGCTCAGGGTTTGGATAAGGGTCATAAGCAATCACTTTGGCACCAAAACCTTGAAGGATTTTAACAACTTGGCGTCCGATTCTTCCAGTAGCATAGACACCAACGGTTTGTTTGTTCATTTCGTCAGCAATATCTGGAGCCCAGGTCATGTTACCATGGCGTTCCTTATCTTCAAACTTTTTAGTATGACGAAGTAACCGCATCATTTCTGTAACCGCTAATTCAGCAATAGCAGCTGGTGAATAAGCTGGAACGTTAGTGACATTAATGCCATCACGTTTAACAGCGTCGGCATCAACATTATCCACCCCGACGTTTCGAAGTGAAAGTGATTTAATGCCAAAACTAGCTAATTTGTCTAAAATATCAGCAGTATAAGGCTTTTGCTGGTATGCAACCACACCATCAAATCCCTTTGCTTCGTCGACAGTGTCATTATCCAATAATTTTGATTCTGCTTTTACTTCAATGTCTGGATGAGCTTTATCCCATTGTTCTAAGTATGGTCGTTCATCGTCTCTAATTCCATATGCAATGATTTTCATAACTTAGTCCCCCTTTTCTTTTCACCATAATTATAACACCCAACCACTAATTACCCCAAAGAGTCGAGTCAATTCCATGGCTAATTAGAAAAAATTCTTTTTTTCTCCGAGTTTGATGCTTAAAAGCGTATTCTGCTTTCATGGCACTCCTTTTATCATTAAATTTTTCGTAGTACAGTAGCTTTAAAGGTCGCCTAGTTTTAGTATATTTGGCCCCTTTCCCAGCTTGATGAACCGCTAATCTACGATAAACGTCATCGGTAAACCCACCGTAAAACGTCCCGTCACAACAAAGTAAGACATACATATAGTAACTTTTACTTTCCATACAACATCTTTTTAACCTCTTTTGAATAACTACCATGGTCATAAACCGTAATCGGGTAATCAACTTTTAAACCAGCATTTTTTCCATCTTTAATTGCAGATACCAAAATCATGTTAGAATTCTTTCCCTCTTTAGGGTAAATAAATTGAATTTGCTTCATTGCTAGTCGAAAGTTAGTCATTAAGTTCATTAATTCATGTAGGCGATCAGGACGATAAACCATGTAAAGTTTCCCACCAGTTTTTAAAAGCTCACTACTAGTTTTAATAACGCTTTTCAAATTAGTTTTTACTTCGTGTCTTGCAATCGCTAAATATTCATTCGGATTTTTTTTACTAGTCGGAAGATTTGAAAAATACGGAGGGTTAACCGTAATAGTATCAACCTCATCTTTGCCAAAAATTGTGGTAGCATTAGCTAAATCATCATTATAAACGGATATCTGATCCTCTAAGCCGTTCAGTTGAACACTCCTAGTTGCCATATCACTTAGACGTGATTGAATCTCGACTTCGGCAATCTTACCATGTGTTTTTTTGCTTAAAAACAAACCAACGGCACCATTACCAGCACATAAATCAACCAAAAGACTATTCTTATTGATCTTAGGCTGAGCAAAATTAGCAAGCATTACGGCATCCAAAGAAAATGAAAACACACTTGGACTTTGAATGACTTTAATGTCCTGACTGTAGAGTTGGTCAATTCGTTCATCACCAATCAAGTTCACCTAGTTCACCACCATTTTTTAAATTTAACTTGTCACTTTTACCGTTAATAATATACTATTAAATTATACATCTTAAAAAAAGGAGCTTAAAATCTTTTGTGGTACTCGTTTTTATTTACAGTTGGCCAATTCATTTTAAGAATTATAAATGGACCAATGAATGTGATGCACAAGAATCGTATCCCAGACGGAAATTACGTGTTAATTGCTCCCCACCGGAGTTGGTTTGATATGATTCTAATTGCAACGGTAATTCGCCCTAAACAGTTGTGTTTCATGGCTAAAAAAGAACTATTCAAAAATCCAATGCTGGGATGGTTTTTGCGGCACGTCAACGTATTTTCGGTTGATCGTTCAAATCCAGGAATTTCAGCAATTAAAATTCCAGTTAGAACACTGAGAAAAACCAATCTATCACTCATGATGTTCCCGTCTGGTACGAGGCATTCCAAAAAACTCAAGGGCGGTGCAGCACTGATTGCCCAACTAGCTGGAGTGCCCCTGGTACCAGTTGTTTATCAGGGGCCATTGACCCTCAAAGAAGTTTTCAAACGCCAGAAAGTTTCAATTAACTTTGGTGATCCAATTTATATCAACAAAAAAGAAAGATTGGATGATAAGAATCAAAAATTAATTGAAAATCAAATGCAAGCCGCCTTTGACAAGCTCGATGATGAAATTAATCCCAACTACGTGTACATTGATGAATCAAAACCGCATAATAAAAAAACGTCGAAGTAATTCGACGTTTTTTTAATTTTGATGATGTTTCATTGCGTTCATCATTTGGTTAAGTTTCTTTTGTGATGGCTTTTGTCCCATCTGAAGCATCATCGCTTTAAGTTGTTCCTGGTTGATTGGTGGATTATCCTTCAAATACTTTTCCATGTACTTACGAGCACCGAAGAAGCCAATTAGTGCACCAGCTAGTAAAGCCAAAATCACTATTAAAATCCAGATCCATGTAGACAAATCATTGACCTCCCTTCAAGCCTTTTATTATTATTTTACACAATTAGCAAGGTTTTGAAAAGATTGGAATCAATCGTCTCGCAAATTTTTCTTTCGCTGAGATTCCTTGACTTTGTCTGAAGTAATTTCGTTCCCTTTTTTATCATAGACCTTAGTCATTTCAATCTGACTTTTAAAATTAGCCTTGAAACGATCTAAGTACTCTTTTCGTAACTTCTTCTGTTCTTCTTTTTCTTCTTCAGATAAACCTTCGTTTTTTGATTTTTTAGATAATTCGTTAATTCTTGGAATGAGTTTTTCTAATTCTTTATCTTCAGCCATGTTAACCTCTCCCTTCATCTGATATCATAATATCACGAAATAAAGCGTGAAAACAAGGATTTGTACACGAACAAACGTTTGCAAAATTCCGTTTTTGTGGTATTCTTATTTTAGCTAAAAACCAATTAGAAAGCACAGAGGTGCCTTATGTCGCAAGCATCACAAACAAAACAACATGATATTCTCGAATACATTTGGAAACAAGTTCGTGATCAAGGATACCCACCAACCGTTCGAGAAATCGGAGAACACGTTGGATTATCGTCAACTTCAACGGTCCATGGTCATCTCGCTCGTTTGGAAAAGAAGGGCTATATCATCAAGGATCCAACTAAGCCGCGCGCCCTTGAAGTTACTTCTGATGGAATGAACTATCTTGGTGTTTCTCAAGAATCAAAGCCGGACGAGATGCCTTTACTTGGAACCGTTGCTGCCGGAGAACCAATTCTTGCGGTTCAAGACGCAACTGATTATTTCCCGATTCCAACCGCACTCCAACGAAGTTCTGATTCACTCTTCATGCTTACCATTAGTGGTACAAGTATGATCAATATCGGAATTTTAGACGGTGATCAGGTAATTGTAAAACGCCAAAATACCGCTGAAAATGGTGATATTGTTATCGCCATGAACGACGAAAACGAAGCCACCTGCAAACGATTCTTTAAAGAAAGTGACCATTTCAGACTCCAACCCGAAAATGATGACATGGCACCAATTATTTTAAAAAACGTAGTCATCTTAGGTAAAGTTGTCGGTTTATATCGAATCGGCATTAAATAAAAACCATTCACTTCAAAGTGAATGGTTTTTTTCTTGATTTAAATACTGACGTTTACCTTCTTTAACACCAGAAAAGACAAATTTAGCAGGATCATTACTTAGATCCAATTCATAATTATCATCCAAAAGACTAGGCAAACCATTGAATATTTGTTCATACTCTTCAATTGATAATTTCTTTCGACTGTCTAACAGCTCATTCATTAACTGTTTTCGCTTTTGATCTCTAAAGTTATCTTGTAATATTCCGGTATAAAACTCGCCCTGAGCCCCAGAACCATAACTAAACACGCCAACTTGGTCTCCTACCTTTAAATCTGAAGAATTATCCAGAAGTGAAAGAAGACTTAAATATAATGATCCAGTATACAAATTACCAACTCGTTTACTGTAAACCCTACTAGCCTCAAATTCTCTTAACAATTTCTCCTGTTCCCTAACTGAAATTTCAGGAAGAACTTGGCGTAATGCTTTTAACCCCATCTTAGTGTAAGGTAAATGAAAAACAATTGCCTTTAAATCATTAAAAGTAAGACCATGTCTTTTTAAATAATCATGAACGGTTTCATTAAAAAATTTTTCATAAATATCATTTGAGTAGTGTCCATCCACAAGGGCCTCAGTCTTTCCGATTGGCCGCCAAAAATCCATAATGTCTTGAGAATAAACACTACTATCATCGCTTATAGTCATAATACGTGGGTTACTCGACACCGTCATGGCAACTGCTCCACCACCTTGTGTAACCTCGCCAGCAGTTTGAACTCCGTATCTAGCAATATCAGATCCAACCACTAAAGCCTGCTTATCGGGATGCAAGTGAACATAGTCTTTAGCCATCTGTAATCCTGCAGTTGCTCCATAGCAGGCTTGTTTAATTTCAAATGCTCGTGCGTGTGAACTCAGTTTTAACAGGTTTTGAACATAAATTGCTCCCGACTTAGAGTTATCAATTCCACTTTCTGATCCAAAAATAATTAAATCAATCTTATCTCGATTTTCTTGACTTACAATTTGGTTCGAAGCATTGGCTGCCAACGTAACAGAATCTTGGGTGGAGGGAATGACAGCTTGTTGAGTTTGCCCGATCCCAATTAAATACTTGTTTGGATCTTCATCACGTGCTTTGGCTAAATCCACCATATCAATAAAATAAGATGGGGTATAAAAGCCAATTTTATCAATTCCAACTTTCACTAATACCACTCCATTTTCAATTTAATTTTCTAAACGTCACTCATGTTTAAAAATGATCAGTTATCTTACCAAAAAAGATGGTTAAAATTAATAAATCAGCTGAACCACCTAAGCTTAAATCTTGATTATCAAAGTTTTCACACATTTTTTCCAGTTGTTCTTTAATTAGAGCGGAATTAAAAGCTTCAGTGTTTAAAATTGAAGTAACCTGCCTGTGTACCTTTTCAACGATTTCAGGCGATCCAGCACGTTTAATCAAATTACTATCTTGACTATGAGCAACAATGTTAAGTAACGCCCGAAGAATCTTTTCATTTTTATTTCCATTAAAAGCGACCAAAGCTGGCAAGCCATGACCTGTCACAGTTTTGAATCCAGCCTCGGCTTCTCCACGAATTCCTGTCATCCCATATTCTAAAAATTGGTGCTCACCAGCGGTTAATTTGCTAGCAGATTTTCTTCTCACCTGCGAAAAGTCTGATTTAACGATTCCAGCAGTCATAGCTTTTTCTACATTAATTATATCTCCAAGTGTAAAGGAAGCTTTGGACTGAGAAAGATAGCCTAGTGCTGCAACAATAATTCCCATTACGAAGATTGCACCCTTATGGGTATTGACACCGTTAGTCTCCCTAAACATGTTTTTTTCAGCTTTAATTCCATCAGGTCGAATCAACTTCAATAATTGACTTAAGTCATCACTTAAAAAATTTTGTCCTCGTAAAAAAGCGGTTTCAAAATAAGGACGCATTGTAATAATGCTGTCAATGAACGTAAAGACATCCATATCAGGATGTGATTTATGAGAAACTGGATCAACCAATCCTGGTTTTGGATTAGAAACAACTTCATCTAACATTGATTCCATCACAGCGTTAACGGTTTTATTTTTTTGACAAATTTTAACTTTCCAATCCATTACCGCATTATTCATATCCGACATTCCTAAAATATATCTCGCTAATTTTTCGTTGCAAATCAGACACGGAATGAGTACGATTCCTAGCGCATTCTTTAGCATTTCGATCACAAATCAGACATCTTCTGGGTCTCATTTTGACATCAGTCCGGGAGTAATGAGAATGATTATGATCCATTACGTCAATATCAAACAAACGTCCTAAACGATCATGATCTTCAAAATGAATTGCTCGTTTCTTCAAAACAAGCCCATCACCATCAACCACCAAAAACCGTTCTTTTCCCGCATCAGTGTTCCACCCCATTTTATCGATAATTTTCATATTGTACAACTGCGTTTTAAAGAATCGCTTATAGCCAACATCAAATAAGTTCATGATTTGTGGGTTGTTCTTGATGGGACCCGGAATATTTAACTTGATTGACACAATCGTATCCCTTGGATACTGCTCCTTTAATTGAGCCTGTATGTGTGCCCGTCTGTCTTTGTTAGCAAGTACAGCTGGGATCCCCTGCACTTTCCCAGTTAAAAAAATATTATCTTCCAACTTATCAAACTCCTTAAAAAAACGGCTCCATCTGCCTTACAGATAGCACCGTCTTTAAAATTAATCTTTTACTTGTCGAATTGAATCAATGATCGTTCCATCCCGATACTCAACCAATCCAACCGTCTTATCAGTATACTTCAGTGGTTCTTCTTTGCCGACGATCTTTTCAGCTTTTTCAGCTAATTCTTGGATGCTGTATACATGCAAACTCGGAACATCCTTAAATTGCTTAATCAGGTCTGGACGATTAGGATTAACGGCGATTCCAAATTCGGTTACTAAGACATCAATCGATTGCCCTGGAGTAACAGCTGTACTAATATGATCTACCACCGTTGGAATGCGACCTCGTACCAGTGGAGCACAGATGATTGTCATCTTAGATGTAGCAGCATCCTGATGTCCACCAACCGCTCCTCTAATTACGCCATCAGAACCAGTTAACACGTTAACGTTAAAATCAGTATCAATTTCCAAGGCACTTAAAACCGCAATGTCTAACTGAGCGACCATTGATCCTTTATTATCAGGATCAGCATACCATGACGCATCAATTTCCTGTTGGTTTTTGTTGTTCTTCATTGAATCAGCAGCGGCTTTATCAAAGTCTTGAACATCCATTAACTTATCAACTAATCCCTCTTCAAGCAAATCAACCATTGGTTTAGTAATTCCACCCAAACCAAACGAGGCATGAAGATGATTATCAAGCATTGCTTGTCTTAAGTAACGAGTAACAGCAAGGGCAGCTCCACCAGAACCAGTCTGAAATGAGAAGCCATCTTTAAAGTACGGTGAATTAACAATCACTTGATTGACCGCTCTAGCGATGGTCAAATCTTTTGGATCCTTAGTGAACCGAGTAGCGCCAGAGCCAATTTTATTAGGATCACCAACTTTATCCACCTTAACGACATAATCGACTTGTGTTTGTCGAATTGAGGCAGGGGTGTTGGGATAGTCCACCACATTATCAGTTAATAAAACCACTTTATTAGCATAAGCTGCGTCCATTAACGCATACCCTAGTGAACCAAATGCAGCTGGACCTTCCATCCCGTTAGCATTACCACAACAGTCAGAATTAGGAACCCCTAAAAAGGCAACATCGATTTTGATATCACCGTTTTCAATGGCACGAGCACGGCCTCCATGGGATCTGAAAATCACTGGATTTTTAAGAATTCCATGAGAAACTTCGTCACCCAATGAACCACGCATTCCGGATGTGGTGATGTTAGCAACGGTTCCATTCTTGATGGCTTTAATTGCCATATCATTCATTACGCCGGTCAGTGAAGAAGGTGCTAAAGTTAGATCTTTAATTCCAAGGTCCATGATCGCCTTCATCACAAGATTAAAGATGTAATCACCATTACGTAAATGGTGATGAAATGAGATGGTCATCCCATCCCTCACGTTATCTTTAACAACCTGCTTTAAACCATCCTTTAATTTATCATGTCCATCTTGAACCTGGACTTTAGGAGCCGTTCTTTGAAAGACCGGGTTACCAATCCTAGTGGTTTCAAATGGTTTAAAGTGCAGTTCATTCATTAATTTATCGGGTAAATTACGACCTATTTTATTTTCCAATGTAATGACCCTCCTTATCAATCAAGCCAGAAGCTTTAGCTAGTTTCATAACTCTTTCAGCTCTGAGTGCAACTGGTCTATCAACCATCTGTCCGTTCATTGAGATGACTCCTGAGCCAGCTTTTCTTGCTTTTTCAATCGCAGCAAGTACATTCTCGGCGTTCTTAATTTCTTCTTCACTTGGAGCATATACTTGGTTAACTAAAGGAATTTGGCGTGGATTAATAACTGATTTTCCGTCGTAGCCCAATTCATGAATATACTCGGTTTCTGCCAAGAATCCCTTCACATTATCCACATCGGTGTAAACCGTATCAAAAGCGGCGATGCCAGCGGCTCTAGCTGCATTTAAAATCATATTTCTAGCAAACTGTAGTTCTAAACCATTTGGATAACGGTGTGTTTTTAAATCCGTTGTGTAATCTTCCGCCGATAAAGCAATCCCAATCATACGATCAGAGGCTTTAGCAATCTCAAGTACATTCATGACACCTTCAGCGCTCTCAATTGCGGCCATTAAATGAGTGGTTCCAACTGGAATGTTGAACTCCTTTTCAGCGTCAACAACTAGACTCTCCATCTCTTCAACCATTGCCGCACTTTCAGTTTTAGGAATTCTAATGACATCGATGCCAGCCTTAACCATCATTTTGACGTCAGCTTCAAAGAAGTCAGTGTCAAGTCCATTAGTTCTAACAACTAATTCTGCATCACCATAATCAACCGTTTTTAAAGCCTCATAAACTAAGTTTCTTGCAGAATCTTTTTCCGCTAACGAAACTGAGTCTTCAAGATCAAACATAATTGAATCGGCGCCATAGATCCCAGCATCTTTGATCATCCCTGGATTGTTACCTGGAACAAACATCATCGTTCTTCTGAGTCGTTCACCATTTTCAGCCATTATAGTGCCTCCCATGCTGGTTGTTCGCTGTCGCCCATGGCCCGTTGAATTGCGGTAATCGTTCGAGCTTTAATTACACAATCTAAAGCTCCCTGGTCAACTGCCTTAATATTGACATTATCTAATTCAAACTTGTTAACAACTTCCTTAATGGTAGCAATAATATCATCACCAAACCGTTTCTTAACATCAGATTCAAGATTAATTTGGATTCCGTTAGTACCCTTACTGACTGTGATCTGAATGTCAGAAGATTCCAGCGTTCCATCCATTGCCGTTTTATTAATTCCCATTGATCTTCATTCCCTTCTTAATTCTTTCCTGTAACGAATCCATATGTTTGGTAATAAACTCGTAAGTTGTTTTTGGGACAATCCCTTTAATTGATGTTAACTCACCATTCTTAATGGCCATCCGAACCGTTCTGGCCGAAATCACTTTTCCGGCTTCATCCTGATCTCGTTTAATAACTTTAACTTTGACTTCAGGCGGGAGAACCTTTTCTAAAATTTGATTATAGATTGAGGTCGTTTTGGAATTTGGCTCCGTTCCAAGAAACCGAACGTTAATGCCAAGATCTTTGGCAATCCAATCTTTAAAGATTAATGCATCAATGGTTGTCTGATACCGCACCTTGTCTGCTTGCGCCCCCAAAAAATACGAAGGAAAAGTGGCATAACTTACTAAGTAATCGCCACCCGGAACAACCATCACATTCTTTAAGTCAGAAACGCCCTCTTGAACAAGTTTTAATCGTTCTTGTGACGTAAACAGTGATTTATCAGTACTTACAACAAATACGTAAACGTTATCACTAACTTCTGACGCTTTTTCAACCAAATATCTATGACCATCGGTAAAAGGATTAGCATTCATGACAATCCCGGCATTATTATCAGTTTTATTAACTTTAGGCAGACTTTTAAGATAATCAGTAATACTATAATCACCGGTCTCTAAAAAGGCCGCATCATCACTTTGAACGAGTTCCTTAAACCCAACGTGTTCGAAACTTTCCGCATACATTGGCTTTGTAAAGACAAAGACATGAAAGACTCCACGTTGTCCCAAACTTGTTAAAAGATTCGAAATTACCTTGTTAAAATAAACCCCATTTTCAGTGTACTTATGACAAACACCAATGTACTTCAAAATGTTTCCAGAATATGAACCAGTACCAACTAATTTATTCCCATCAAAAAGTCCAACGGTATAATCTAAGGGATCAACCTCATCACCAGAAAAATTGGCGATGCCAAGTGATTTCAAAAAATCTCTCCACTGATTAAATTGGTCAGGAACCTCTAAATTAATTTCTCTAGTCTCAATATTCATATCCTCAATAATCTCCCGTTTCTACTAACCCATGATTAACATAATAATCGGAATTACGATGATAAAGAGGACTGAGGTAGATACAACCACGTTTGTAGCAAACTTAACATCACCATGATAAGTTTGTGCCAAAATTGGCAGAACTGCAAGTGAAGGCGTAGCAGCTTGAACAATCAAAGTCTTGGAGAAGGTTGGAACCATTGATGCTCCGAGTTTGAACCCAACAAAAATAATTGCAGCCATGACTAATGGTGAAATCACGAAACGGCCTGCTAAAGTCAAAATGACATCTTTATCAAAATGCATGTTTCTAAGACCAAATGATCTCAACATAATTCCAATATAGATTAATGCAAGTGGGGTAACCAGTGCCCCCAAATCAGTTAAGGTTGTTTGGACAAAATTAACCAATAAATGTTCCTGAAGCCATGGAATATACAAAAATGGAATGGCAACAATGAATCCCCATAATGGAGCCGGAATCAAATGGTGCCAATCAAATTTAGCTTTGGAACCATCTTTAGCGGTTGGATCGTCTGCAGCAATTACCCAAACACCTAAAGTCCAAATAATGATCGTATTTACAATATAGTAAACAAGTAAATAAGGGACTGATATCTCACCAAATAAAGCAACGTTTAAGGGCATTCCAATAAAAACGGTATTAGCACCGTTAATACCGGTCATCATCAGTCCTCTTCGACCCTTTTTAACTCTAAATAACTTAACTTCAATCCATGAAATAACGTAGCCTAAAAGGATAGCAAGCACAACATAGATTAATCCAGTTGACAAATTAGCTAGTTGTTCTGGATGAAAATATTTAAGCATTGCCACAAAAATAGAACATGGTAAAGCAACTTTCATAATAATCTTTGAGATTGAACCGGAAAATGATTCTTTAAACCATCCAAGTCCTTGTGTTACATAACCAACTGCAATCATAATTACAATCGCTAGCACACTCTGGATTGATGTAATAAATATTGCCATAATTGCACCTCTTATCCTTTTTCACCATATTTTATAATTGAATTTGTGACTGTTTTAACAACATTTTCATCAAAAACCCCAGGGACAATTTTATCTGGAGTAGGATCAGGAATCATGCTGGCTAACGCGTCAGCAACGACTTCCTCAATTTGGTATGTAACCTTTTTAATTCCACTCTTTAAAAGTCCTTTGAACAGACCTGGGAAAACCAAAATATTATTAACTTGATTTGGATACTTACTAGATCCAGTCGCAATCACTTTAGCACCACCAGCTTTAGCGTCTTGTGGAAGAATTTCCGGAACTGGATTAGCAAGCGCAAAGACAATCGGATCCTTTGCCATTCTTTTAACTTGACTAGTACTTAAAACATTAGCATCTGACAGACCGATAAAAACATCCTGATCATCAATTACATCATCCAGAGTTTGTCCTTCTTTTCCGTTCAAGGATTGGGCAAGTCCAGTTTGATATGAATTATAGTTCTCACTATCTGGCTTAACCACGCCATCGATATCAACCAAAGTAATATTTTTAATGCCAACATGCTCCAGCAACGAGGCAGTAGCGACACCAGATGCTCCAACCCCATTGACGACGATCTTTAAATCTTTCAACTCTTTACCAACTACTTTACTAGCGTTGATTAATCCGGCCAAAACTACAATAGCAGTTCCCTCTTGGTCGTCATGATAGACCGGAATATCTAATGTTTTACTCAAGATATCCTCTAACTCAAAGCATTTTGGTGCCGCAATGTCCTCCAAATGGATCCCAGCAAAGGTATCTTGAATACTTTTAATGTGAGTGGCCATTTTCTTGGCATCTTCCTGATCAATGGCAACTGGTAACGCATTAACATTGGCCAAGTCTTTATATAACAAAGCCTTCCCTTCAACAACCGGAAGCCCTGCAGCTGGTCCGATGTTACCTAATCCTAGAACTGCTGAACCATCAGTAACAACAGCAAGCAACTTTCCACTCATTGTGTACTTGTCCTTTAAACTAGGGTCTTTTTCAATGGCCTTGGAAATCTTAGCAACACCAGGTGTGTAAGCCTCACTAAGTTCTTCACGGTTTTTTACAGGAAATTCTGATTCCATTTCTAGCATTCCCGTGTGCTTTTCATGAATGGAATAAATATTATCAGCCACGTAAACCCCTCCAATTGTTTTTATTTTCACGCAGACACGATTGCTCATATCCGCTTACATTGTGATTATATTAACCAAAGTGCGTAAAGTCAACCAAGTTAACACTCTTTAACAAACCCAAATAAAAAACGACCTCATTAAAGTGAGACCGCTATTAAAAGGTTAAGTCTAATAATTCACACGATGATATTTCTTACCATTGTGATTTATTATATTCTTTTCACAAACTTCAACAAAATATCGTTAAACACATCTGGCTGTTCAGCCATAATAATATGCCCCGCATCTTCAACAATCTGATAATGACCATTATGAGCCATCCCAGCTGCAACTTTTGCAAAGTGATAATCAAAAAATGGTGATTTTCTTCCCGCTATAATCATCAATGGAACCTTCAAATCACTCAAAATGTCACGCCAATCTTGAAAAGCATGATCCACTAACAACGAATAGTTTAAGTCGGCGTCATATGGATACTTCTGTTTTAACGATTGAATCTTACTATATAAAAGATCATTAATTTTACTATAAGTCGAACGTCCAAATGGCTGCTTCAAAAGTTCAGGAAAATTACTCCAGTCTAAAGCCTTAAATCCGTATGGCCATGACCGATCCGCAATCATCTTAGGACTCTGATCAACGTCTACAATGGCCTTAATTCCCTTATCAGTAAACAAAGAAACGTACGCAAACATGGTTGCAGCTCCCATTGAATTCCCAAGCAAGATTGGTTCTTTTAATTTTAGTTCCTTCTGAATCTCATATAAATCCATCGCATGGCGCGACATTCGTTCATCCTTACTAGTACGCTCAGACATCCCCTGATTTCTAGCATCCACGTTAATAACCCTAAAACCGCTTTCGACTAATTTTTGGACAGTAAGGGTCCAAATCTCTTTATAGCCCCCAATTCCGGTAAGAATCATCACGGGTTGATTGCTTTTATTTCCCTCATCATCATAGTCTAATTCCACATTATCAGAAGTATAAAATTTCATTATCGCTTCACCATTTTCTTTAAGATTTATTTTATATGTTAGCACTTCTCTTACTACTAGATTCGTACCAATACCAAAAATTAATTGGTAGTATAATAACTACGAAAGAAGGGATGATATGAAACGGATTACTTTAACATTTCCAGCACCTGGAAATTCAGATACTAAAACCATTAAAGTTAACGATGACAATCAGTACGTCATGAAATTAACTACCTTAGATAATCTGGCTCCAGATGGCCATTCACTTGAAATTGAATTTCTTCCTAAGACAAGTGAAGATTTTCCAGAACGAGGTACTACCATTTATCTAAATGGTTTTGATAAAACGTTCAAATTGTCAAATGGTGATATTCTAGTAGCAAAAAGTATGTAATAAAAAGGGTCTGTTGATTAAGTCAACGGACCCTTTGTTTTTATTTGTGATCTAACTTATCTTGTGCTTTTTGAGCTGCAACGTTCATGATATTCCATGGACGGTCAAAGCCTGGTTGGAAGAAGAAGTCAGCATATGCCAAATCATCAACGGTCATGTGTTGTTGAATTGCTAATGAAATGGTATTGATATTAGCAGTTACATCTCGTTTCGACATGATTTGAGCACCCTCAACTTCACGAGTCTTTGGATCAAAAGTTAACTTGAAGTAGACTTCTGCGTTCAACTTATCATCATGAACAAACGGAGGAACCGCAGTGTCAACAACAAAGACGGATTCAACGTCAACGCCAGCTTTTTCAGCAGTAACGTCCTTAAATCCAGTTGATGCAAACTTGTAATCAAAAACATGAAGTGCTGATGAACCAGAAACTTCAGTAGTCTTACGCTTCTCATTGTTCAGGTTCATGGCAGCTGAGCGACCTTGACGTCTAGCGTTAGAAGCTAAAGCAATGATTTGCTTCTTGCCAGTGGGTGCGAAAGTAACCTCGGTAGAATCACCAACGGCAAAAATATCAGGTTGATTGGTTCTTTGATATTCATCGGTCTTGATCATGCCCTTTTCGTCAAGATCAACTTTACCTTTAAGCCAATCGGTAGCAGGACGAATTCCGGCAGTTTCAATCACTAGATCAGCATCCCATTGGTCACCATTAGTTGAAATAACTGAAGAAACGTTTTCATCATCATCACCAACGTATTCTTTAACACTTTGGTTCAATGACAATTTTACGCCATTCTTTTTAAGCTCAGCTTCAAGAATTTTAGTAAACTCTGGATCCAAGTAAGTAGGAAGAATGGTTTTACCAGTATCAACTAAGGTAACGTGCTTGCCAGCTTTAGCGAATGATTCAGCTGCTTCAATCCCAATGTATCCACAACCAACAACCGTGACGTTGTTGATACCTGGAGTAACTTCAGCTTCCTTCAATTTAATGGCCCAATCACGTCCACGCATTGCGTAGATATTACCTAATTCCTTCCCTGGAACTGGAAGTTGGAATGGATTAGCACCAACACTTAAAATTAATTTATCATATTTTTTAGTGCTCTCTTTACCATCGTTAACGTTTAAAGCGGTTAGCGTGTGAGCTTCAGGATCAATATCAGTGATTTCAGTATTAATGTGGACATTTACACCTAATTTTTCCATGCCTTCTGGAGTTGCATAACTTACAGAGTTAACATCTTTTACGACGTTTTGAAGATATAATTCAATTCCACAAGATAGAAAAGATACAAAGTCTCCCTTTTCGTACCATTCGATGTCAGCATCAGGAAAATCCTTTAAAACTCCTCTGACAGCTTCGAATCCACCATGAGATGATCCAATTACAGCTACTTTCATATCTGCTTCCTCCTTCAATTTTTAAATTGTCGTTCTCTATGAACATTTTTATAGTACCACGCAATTACCTAATGAGACTACAAAATGTTCAATATTTAATAAATTATTTGCACACAATTTGATTGAACTACCCATAAGTTAAGCAATTAATAACCGATAAGATAAGTTACTAATAGTATCCATAGTCATCATCTTTTGGTATCATGACGTATAAATTATTAAGGGATGAATTAAAATGAAAAAAATTTATTTTTTGTGTACGGGAAACTCGTGCCGAAGCCAAATGGCGGAAGGATTTGCCAAAAAATATTTCCCGCAAAACTGGCAAATAAAAAGTGCGGGAGTAAAAACTCATGGTTTAAATCCAGTTGCGGTTAAGGTGATGAAAGAACGTGGAATTGATATTTCTCACAACACATCCAAGCTAATTGATAAAAGTTATTTAGTTAAGTGTGATTTAATCGTTACGCTTTGCGGAGATGCTAAGGACAAGTGTCCGGTTACTCCAGAATCGGTTACGAAAATTCACTGGCCACTTAAGGATCCAGCACAAGCGAAGGGATCCAAACCGGAAGTAATCGAAACTTTTAGAAACGTCCGTAATCAGATTGACCAATTAGTAAAACAATTGTCAGTTGATGAAACTAAACAAACTAATTATTAGACGACAAAGGCCTAGATCAACTACTGCAACTGATCTAGGCCTTATTATCACTACACATACTAATACTAATTACAAACGTGAAAACAAGTAGTATTAATACATTTAGTTTATCTCATTGCTCTTTTATCACACGGATAACAAATGAAGATTACGAAACTTTGATATCTAGGTACTTAAAAATTTGCTTCCTAATTCTTTGAGATTTAGGACTCATCTCACCATGAATTGCCCGATTTAATTCAACTGGTGAGACATCAACAATTTTTGACATATCAACTTGAGTCAAGTCCTTGTTAATTAAAGCAACTTTGATCTTTTTAAATACTCTTTGAGCATTACGTTCCAATTCAACGTTAGCCATTATCGATCCCTCCTTTCACAATTTATTAATTAAGTTATTGACTATGTCTATCCTTTGGAATAAAATGTAAATATGATGAAAATAATGGACTGTATTTAAACTATTTTCTTCGTGGGAACTAGTTTAGATACTTTTAACCATTGATATTATTCTGGACTGACTGATCAATTACTTAACTAAATTAATTATCAATCATATAAAATAAAATGTCAATGATTTTCTCTATTATTTGAAATAACTTTTTTAACCACCAATTTCAGAAAAGGAGAAACAATTTTGACAACAATTGAACGAATAAAGAGACTTTCAAGAATGCGTGGATGGTCACTTCAGTTAGTGGCCCAGAAGGCTGGGATTGGGATTAACAATATTTATACTTGGAACAAGAAAACTCCTAGTACAAAAAGCCTTGGAAAAGTCGCCAAAGTACTTGGAGTGTCGATCGATTACCTATTAGGAAATACTAATCAACTTAACTATCACAATGATAGTACAAGTGCTAAATCAAAAACTAATGAGACAATTGATCTTCCTCTTATTGGCAGCATTGCTTGCGGAAAACCAATCTTTGCTGAACAGAACGTTACCGCGTACTTTCCAACTCTAAAGGAGGGACTGCCAAGTGGTGAGAATTTCTGGTTAAAATGTGACGGAGATTCAATGGCTCCTACCATTCAAAACGGATCGTACGTTTTAATCCATTATCAACCAGAGGTGGAGAATGGTGAAATTGCCGCTGTCCTATTAAACGATAACGACGAAGCTACTCTTAAAAGGATTAGTACTCAAAAAGACCAAACCGTCTTAGTTCCTGATAATAAGGAGTACCCACCGATTATCTTGAATAAAGATAATCCAGGCAAAATCATTGGAAAAGCAATCCGGATGCAATCTGAATTATAAAAGCTCAATAACACAAAAAGACTATCAAAACTTGTAATTTTGGTAGTCTTTTTGTTTTGTAATACTACTTATAAAGGCGAGTACAGGATTTGAACCTGCGCGCCGGCTATAAACCGGTTCGCCGGATTTCGAGTCCGGTGCATTACCACTCTGCCAACTCGCCATAATTAACACCACTTAAGTATAATCGTAAAAGAAACGACAATCAACTTGAGAAGTGTGTTCAATTTAAAGCTTAATCATATTTAATCAGACTGAGAATATCATAGTCTTTAATCTTATCGCGACCCTTTAAGTCCATTAATTCGACAATAAAAGCCGTTCCAACTACTACTCCACCGAGATCCTTGACCAACTCAATGGTAGCTTCAATGGTACCACCTGTAGCTAGCAAATCATCAGTCACAAGAACTCTCTGACCTGGTTTAATCGCATCATCATGCAAATAAAGCGATGACTGACCGTATTCCAAGCCATATGTAGCTTTGACAGTCTTGCCAGGTAACTTCCCTTTTTTTCTTGCAGGAGCAAAACCAATTCCAAGTTCATAGGCAACGGGACATCCCACAATAAAACCACGCGCTTCGGGACCAACAATCATATCAATGTTCTTGCCCTTAGCATAGTTGACAATTTCGTCAGTAGCTTGACGATATGCTTCGCCACTTTCTAGTAATGGAGAAATATCTCGAAAAGTTACACCTGGCTCTGGAAAATTAGGATAACTTGCTACATAATCCTTTAAATTAAGGACCATAAAAAATACTTCCTTTCTTATTATCAGTTCCCAATCTTATTAATTATTTTCACCAAATCACTTGGGGAAACGTTAAAAAGAGCATCTTCTACCTTTAATTGCTCTTCTCGCAATTGGTATGTGGGAGAAGTTGACAAGCTTTGCTTGTTTGGATTACTGATACCATTCAAAATTCCATCCCGAATGGTGATAAATCCCAGTTCATTAAATACCTGCAACATGAAAACCAGAATATTGGTTGAAACCTGCAAATGGTTTGCAACCTCACCAACATTCTTTGAAATTTGCACATTTTTATTAGTTTCAACGAACTTAAATAGTTTAGCATACTGTGAACGTTCTGGCATCCCTAAATTTAAAATATGATTCTTTTTATATAAATACAATATAATTTCAGGATTTTGGAAATGATTAACAACGCTTTTTAATTCACCAAGTGTTTCAGGACAATCAACAAGATAAACTACCCCATTCGTAATATCTTTTTTAACATCCGAAGCAAGCATAGCTTTAGAATTTTTACCAACATATGATTTTAATTGTTGATACAAGTTACGATGAAAGAAAATATACGTTCCCTCATTTACAAACATTGACTTAGTTAAGGTAGTGGTCCGTTTGTCAATAACAACGGTTCCGTCAACTTTAAGATCATCAACCATCAACTGAAGATTAGTACGACCCTTCCACTCATTTTCATTCAAGGTTGCTGCTACGTTAATATTAGCTGACAATTTAGAAACTTCAGTAGCAACATCACCCATCCCAAAGTCAATTGCAGAAATCCGTGAATGATTGCCAACAGCTTGAAATTTAAGGTGATCATGGGCTTTCCCAATTGCCTGAACATTAGTTAAAGCAATCGGATCAACATCAAATCGGGGGCATTCATTATCAGTCCCAAATGGACTCAAAGTTTGAATTTGTTGAAATAACTTTTGATCAATTTCATCTGGAGTAACTTTAAAATCAATTTTTAAAGTTGGCTTTTGTGATAAATCAACCTGCTGTTTTGCTGCTGACCGTTCAAACCGCTCAGCTAGTGTTTTTAAATTATCAGCTGGAACCGTTAATCCAACTGCCATCGCATGTCCACCAAATGCATCCATCAGATCGCGTTCACTATCTAAGGCTTTAAAAAGATCAAATCCTTTGACACTTCTTCCGGATCCCTTGGCGATCTTATTTTGGTCATCAACACTGACAACAACCGTCGGCTTATGAAATTTATCTTTAACTCGACTAGCTGCAATACCTAAAACTCCAGTATGCCAATCCTTTCCCACAATTAAAAGGGTTTCTCTCTTCTTATTCTCAGGTGAATCAGCTTGAGCGATTGCCTCGTCCGTAATTGAACTAACCAGTAACTTCCTCTGATCATTTTTTTGCTCAGTCTTCTTAGCTAGTTCATTAGCTTGCTCGTCGTCAACCGTAGTAAGCAGATCAACGCCCATATTGGCGTCACCCATCCGTCCAAGTGCATTTAATCTAGGAGCAATGTTAAACCCAATATCTTGTTCATCAACTTTTTCCAAATCAATTCCAGATCGTTTAATAAGGGCTTTTAATCCAGGTCGCACCGTCAAGTGAATGACATTTAATCCAAACTGAACGAGTGCCCGATTCTCTCCAGTTAACGATACTAAGTCAGCAACCGTTCCGATTGCGGCTAAATCTAGTTTATCTTGAGGAATTTCATCCATTAATGCCGTCGCCAACTTAAAAGATACTCCAGCTCCAGAAAGATACTGAAACGGATATTTAGGATCGCCCAACTGAGCGTGAACGATTGCATAGGCGTTTGGCAACTTTTCTGGTAATTCGTGATGATCGGTAATAATCACATCACAACTCAATTTATTAGCTTCCTCAATTGCATCAAAGCCGGCAACTCCATTATCAACAGTAACAATTAACGAAGTTCCACTATCAATAATTTTTTGAAAGGCCTTCACATTTGGACCGTATCCATCTTTAAACCGATTAGGAATATAATAACGAACTTCCGCTCCCATCTCGACTAGCGTTTCATATAAAATGGCGGTACTAGTAAGTCCGTCAGCATCATAATCCCCATAAACGGTAATTTGTTCACCGTTTTTAACTGCCAATTCAATCCGTTCAACCGCTTTTTGCATATCATGCATTAAAAAGGGATCGTTTAAGTCACTAGTATCCGGGTTTAAGTAATGTTGAATCTTATCGACATTATCATAACCACGTTCAAACAGTAAGCTAACAACTAACGGTTCAAGTCCCAAATCATTAGCTAGTTGATTAACAGCATCTTGGTTAAGATTATTTTGTTTTAGCTCCCAATTATACTTTGAAGAAAGCAAATATGGATCCTCTTTTCACTATTTTTCGTTGTCCTTTTGCTGTTTATTAATTACATCTTCAACATTTCGATTATCTTGATTAACCTTTTGTTTACTAATTGAATTCTTTAACTGCATCTTTAGAGAATCAATTTGTTTATTTAAATCATTAATTTGTCCCTTTAATCCATCAATGGTTTTCTGTGAATCACGATTTTCTTTTTTCCGTTTGGAACCATTTTTAAATGAACTGATCATTGATAATAAGAACATGATTAAAGCCCCAATTAGTAATGTCAATAATAAGACTAAGATTAACGGCATTTTAACCGTCGTAAAACCAAAATTAATCTCCGCACTTCCCATATTTAACAAAACAAAAATAGCGACAATCACAATCAAGACCATGCTTAAAATCATTGAAACTTGCTTTTTCATTGGGCATTCTCCTCTCCCTTATTAAAGGGAATATCAATAAAATCAAAATCTTTAACTACCTTGGTATTTGGAAAAACTTGTTGAGCCTGCCTCTGTAACTCATGAGCCATTTTAGCAGTATACCTTGCAGAAATGTGCGTTAATAGCAATCGTTTTACGTTGGCATCCCTGGCGGTATTAGCAGCCTGAATGTTCGTAGAATGATAGTAATTGTGAGCTAATTTTGCTTCGCCCTTTCCAAACGTACTTTCATGAACTAAAATGTCAGCATTTTGCGCTAACTTATTGATGGTATCAACTTTTCTCGTATCCCCTAAAATGGTAACAATTCTCCCCTTTTGGGAATTACCAATGTAGTCCTTGCCATTAATGACTCTCCCGTCACTAAGTTTAACCGTCTTACCTTCCTTAAGCTTTCCGTACAGCGGACCAGACGGAATATTATCCTCCTGCAATTTATCAACAAGCAGTTCACCCGGATGATCATGTTCAACAATTCGAAAACCCCAACTTTGAACTTGATGATCAAGCTTTTCCGCATAAACTGTAAACTTTTTACCGTCAAAAATCTTACCAGGCTGGTCCAGCTCTACGTATTTTATTTTATACCCTAACTTAGTCTGCGTCACTTGCAAACTAGTCTGAACGTAATTTTTGATTCCAAAGGGGCCATAAATGGTAACCGGATCATCTCCGCCTTGAAACGAACGACTTGATAATAATCCCGGAAGACCATAGATATGATCACCATGAAGGTGGGTAATAAAAATCTTATTAATTTTTCGCGGTTTTAACGTTGATCGCAAGATTTGTTGTTGAGTACCTTCCCCCGCATCAAACAACCACACGGAATTAATCTCATCCAACAATCTTAAAGCGACACTAGAAACGTTTCGAAACTTACCAGGAACTCCCGCACCAGTTCCAAAAAACTCTAATTGCATATCCTATCGTTCCTTTTTGACACTCAAATTTTTACACTCGTGAAGAATTACTATACAATTGTAGCATACCACATTAGCAATAATAAGCTGAATCTAGGTGATAACTTTGAGATTAAACGAATTTTATGTCTCATCCGAAGATTTAAATAATTCATATAAAATATACGTTGAAATTAATAAGGTTATTTTACCAGTTTTTGACATTGAATTTTCGCAAAATAAAATTTTATTAGTACCAAGCAAAAACAAACGGTCACTAACCTTGAATCAATTTAATACCCGGACAAGAGAACTTGATGATCATCTATCACTTTTTTGTAAAACAATTGAAACTCCAAAACTATTCGGTTATCGTTTAAAAAATGATGAGCTTATTTTTGGATAATAAAAGACGATACCACAAGTATCGTCTTTTATATTATTCAACATATGAAAAGGTAAAGTCCAAAATTGATACCAGATCGCCATTCTTAGCGCCGGCATCCCGTAGTGCTTGATCAACACCCATTCCACGTAATTTTCGAGCTAATCTTAACACACCTTGTTCATGTTCAGTATTAGCCATTTGAATTACTCGTTCAATCTGATGTCCAGACAGAACCCAAGTTCCATCTTCATCTTTTGTCAAAGTAAACGGCTTTTCATCCTCATCAGGACGGTAAATGACTTCCTTAGAATCATTAAGCTCGTTAGCACCCACAATTGGAAACTTTGGTGCCTTATCAAGTTCACTACTCGTTTCTCGAATGAGATCATTAAGCCCTGAATGAGTAATGGAAGAAATGGGAATAATTTTGCCATTAACGTGGTCATTATGTTCAGCTAATTCACGTTTAAACAACTTAAGATTTTCAGCCGAATCCGGCATATCCATTTTAGAAGCAACGATGATTTGGGGACGTTTCAAAAGACTTTCATCAAAATTAGCCAGTTCATGATTGATTTTTTCATAGTCATCATACGGATCACGTCCCTCAACTCCACTCATATCAACAACATGGAGGATAACTCGAGTTCTTTGAATGTGTCTTAAAAATTCAAAACCTAATCCCACACCTTTGGAAGCTCCCTCAATCAGTCCAGGCAAATCAGCAATCACAAAGTCACTTCCATCATGATTTCGTACAATCCCCAGATTAGGAACAATGGTCGTAAAGTGATATTGAGCTACTTTTGGTTTTGACGAAGTAATTGCACTTAATAACGTGGATTTACCAGCCGATGGAAAACCGACTAAACCAACATCAGCTAATAATCTTAACTGAAGTTCGATCTCCATTTCTTGACCTGGTGCCCCATTTTCAGCAATTTCTGGCGCAGAATTTTTAGGGGTAGCAAAGTGAACGTTTCCTCTTCCTCCACGACCACCCTTTACAACTACAACTTCATCGTTTGCTTTAGTTAAATCCGCAATTGGCTCGCCGGTCTCTGAGTTATAAATCGTGGTGCCATCGGGGACATTTACTACCAAATCCGGTGCACTTGCACCCGTCATCTTTTTGTTAGCACCATTCCCACCGTTTTTGGCTTTAAATTGTTTTTTATACTTAAAATCCATTAAAGTTGACATTCCAGTATCAACTTTGAAAACAACATTACCACCATGGCCACCATCACCACCAGAAGGTCCACCATTTGGTACATATTTTTCCCGACGAAATCCGACCATTCCGTCTCCACCTTTACCGGCCTTAACTTTAAATTTTACTTGATCTACAAACATAATTTCTCCATTTTCATATTAGTTTTTCATCATCTTGGCCACTGGTGCAACGTTCTCAAAGGTCAATTTTACCGTCTGAGCAACCTTCTTTGAAATGCCAACTGCTTGAATGTCTTCGACACTAGCATCCGCAATGTTTTTGGTGGAACCAAATTTTCGCAAAAGTTTATTTCTAGTTTTGGATCCCACTCCCTTAATACTATCTAATCTAGAAGTCATCGAATTCTTATTATGGAGTTGATGATGATAGTTAATTGCAAAGCGATGCACTTCGTCTTGAACCCTTTGAACTAGATAAAAAGCTTGGCTTTTCGGATTTAAATTAACGTGATGATCATTACTTCCGTAAAGCAAATCAGCCGTCTTATGTTTCTCATTTTTCACCATTCCAGCTACTGGAATGTGCAGATTAAGTTCATTTTCCAAAACATCGGTAACGGCATTCATCTGAATCTCGCCTCCGTCCATTAGGATCAAATCTGGCATTTCAGCGTGTTCCTTTAATAAACGTGTGTAGCGCCTTCTAATCACTTCGCGCGTGCTGGCTGCCTCATCGGCATGATCAACGGTTCTTAACTTATATTTTCGGTACTTCTTCTTATTCGGTTTCCCATCTTCAAATACTACCATAGCAGAAACCAAATCAGCACCCGAAATATGGGAATGATCAAAAGCTTCGATTCGTTCGAGATGACCAATTCCTAAAGCGTCGCCCAATTCATCCATTGCTCCGGTAGTCTTTTTGCGATCCATTTCCATTAACTTAAACTGTTCGTTTAAAACCAATCGCGCATTATGCTCTGCCATGTCCAAAAGGGCTTTCTTCTGACCACGTTGAGGGGTTCTAACTGGCACTCCGATCATCTTCGAAAGAACATCATGGTCGATTGAGTTAGGTACCAAAATTTCTTTGGGTGGAATCCGATCAGAATCGTTATAAAATTGAACGATATAGCTAGTCATCTCTTCATTGGCGGTACTGATAATCGGAAACAATTTTTTCTCACGTTTCATTAAACGTGCCTGCCGAATAAAGAAAACTTGTACAGAAAGCCATCCCTTATCAGCATAAAAATTAAACACATCTCGTGGAGTATTGTCATGTGAAATGATTTTTTGTTTCTCAACGGTCGCATCAATGTAATGCAGTTGATCGCGCAATTCAGCTGCCCGCTCATACTCCATGTTATTTGAAGCCGTATTCATTCGTTTAGTCAGTAGTTGTCTAGCAGGTCCCACACTACCGTTTAAAAATGACTTGATCTTCTTGATTTGAGCATCGTACTCTGACTTAGGTACTTTCTTAAAGCAAGCTCCCAAGCACTGTCCCATGTGGTAGTACAAACAAGCTCGTTTTTGATACCCATTACAACGTCTGAGTGGATACATCTTTTGTAAGAAATTCAAGGTTTCATCTGCAGCATAGACGTTTGGATATGGTCCAAAATAATATCCACCATCATTTTTAACGGTATTAGTAATCAACATTCGGGGATCACGTTCATTAGTAATTTTAATGTAAGGATACCCACTGTGTCCTTGCTTTAAACGAACGTTATAATAAGGCCGATGCTTCTGAATCAAAGTGATTTCAAGTAAAAATGCTTCTTTGTCATTTGAAGTAATGATTGTCTCAAAATCAGCAATGTTTCGCACTAATTTGGCTCGTCTCCCATACTGAGTACTCTTGAAATAAGAGCGAACTCGATTCTTTAGGTTTTTTGCCTTACCAATATAAATAATTTTGCCATCTTTATCTTTCATAATGTAACAACCGGGTTGATCCGGAAGTAACGTTAACTTTCGTTCAATTAAATCAGATGCCATAAACTCCCTCCTTTCCGATAAATACTACTGTTACAATTATAATGAATTAGTTACAGTTTGTATAACAAACTGACATGAAATGATTTTTTTGCTATGATGAGTTTAAAGGAGCGATCGATATGGGACTAAAAATTAGAAGAAATGAAGATCTTGATGCCATGTTCAGTAAATTCGCTAAAGAGAATCCGAAAGATCCTAACCGTACCAAGTTTTTGAATCATAAAAACAAAGAAGACCAGCGCGAATCAAAAAAGAATAAAATATTAGATCAAGACAAAACCAAATAAACACAAAATCAGCTGTTCTCACAGCTGATTTTTTATTACTTAATTTGTTGCTCAATCCAGTTCCAAATTTGATCTGCTCCGACCTTGGTTTTAGCAGAGAACATTATCAGCGGTTCATCTGCTTCAAGCTCCAGCCCTTTTCGCAACGTCTGTTCTTGTTTCTTGATCTTACTTTTAGGAATTTTATCAACCTTAGTCGCTACATAAAGCACGGGAATTCCATAATACTCTAACCAATCACGCATCTGAATATCGTACTCACTCGGGGCGTGTCTACCATCAATTAAATTGATCACTCCCCGGAGCTGTTCACGTTGCGTTAGATAAGTCTCAATCATTTGAGCCCATTTTTCCCGTTCTGTTTTAGAAACCTTCGCATAGCCATATCCTGGAACGTCAACAAAATAGAGTTCATCGTTAACGCGATAAAAATTCAAAGTTTGAGTTTTTCCCGGTTGGCCAGACGTATGAGCGTAATCCTTCCGGTTAATCAACACATTCGTTAGTGAAGACTTGCCAACGTTAGATCGACCCAAAAAGCCAATTTCTGGATATCCAGTAGTGGGATACTGTTTTGGATCAACTGCACTCATTACAAGTTCAACATCATTTACGTCCATTATTATCTCCGTTTAATTACTTTGTTTCGCTTTTTAAGACCATCTTTGGTTCTTTACCACTATTTACTGAATCTGGGGTAACAATCACTTCTTTAACGTCATCACGACTTGGAAGTGAATACATAATATCTCTCATCACACTTTCAATCATAGAACGAAGACCACGAGCACCCGTATTTCTAGCAATGGCTTTTTTTGCCATGGCCTTAAGTGCAGCGTCTTCAAATTTAAGTTGGACGCCCTCGAGTGATAAAAGCTTTTGGTATTGTTTTACTAACGCATTTTTAGGTTGAGTAAGAATCTTAACCAGATCGTTTTCGCTTAACTTATTCAAAGCAGTCAAAATTGGAAGACGACCAATGAACTCTGGAATTAATCCAAAATTCATTAGGTCCTCGGGAATTACTTTTTGCATAATATCTTCATCAGCAACGTCTTGGGTCTCATGATTATCAACCCCAAAACCAATTGTTTTATCACCTAAGCGTCGTCTAACAATATCTTGAATTCCATCAAAAGCCCCACCAACAATAAACAGAATATTCTTCGTATTAATCTTAATAAACTCTTGGCTCGGGTTCTTTCTACCACCTTTTGGTGGGACATTAGCGGTCGTTCCCTCTAAAATCTTTAAAAGAGCCTGTTGAACTCCTTCACCAGATACATCTCTTGTGATTGAAACATTTTCGGCTTTTTTAGCAATTTTATCAATCTCGTCAATATAAATGATTCCCTTTTCAGCCCGATCAACGTCATAATCAGCGTTCTGTAAGAGTTTCAAAAGAATATTTTCAACATCTTCTCCAACATATCCAGCTTCAGTCAACGTCGTAGCGTCAGCAATTGCAAAGGGAACGTTTAAAATTTTAGCAAGTGTTTGGGCCAGATAAGTCTTCCCCGATCCAGTTGGTCCAATCATCGCAATATTACTTTTCTGAATCTGAGCATCATCATAAGCATGTCGTTCTTGGTTACCATCTTCACTTTCATCATTATCTTCAGAATCATTCAAAGCCTTAATTCTCATATAATGATTAAAGACAGCCACCGCTAGCGTTTTTTTGGCTTCATCTTGACCAATCACATACTCATCAAGTTTTTTAACAATTTCACTTGGGGTAAGCACATTGATGTCTTCAGCATTGGTCTTGTTTAATTCATCACTCATGATCTGTTCACACAAATCGATACATTCATTACAAATATATACACCGGGTCCAGCAACAATTTTTTTTACTTGGTCCTGTGACTTTCCACAAAAGGAGCAAGTAATGGTCTCATTTTGATTTGAATCATCATACATGGTATCTCTCCTTTTTGTTAATTCGTTGTTAATTCGTCTCGTTGCCTGCAATTTGAAACTATACCATACTAATAGAACCTTTTAAAATAATTTGCTCTACAAAAAAAGACCCGCTCTAACAAGCGGATCCCATCTTGTATAAATTATTTCTTATTTTCTTTACTGGAATCCTTTTTTTCAGAAGCCTTCTTGGTAGTTGATTTTGGTTCTTCTTTAGCACTGTCAACCACAATGTCAACGGCTTTTTGAATACCAATATCATGTTTTAACATGTCATCAGATAATGCATTACGAACGGCTGTTTCTTCCATTCCGTATTGTTTAGCGAGGTTGCTAACTTCTTTTTGAATGTCTGATTCACTAGGATCAATCTTTTCAGCTTTAACAATTGCTTCTAAGATCAAATTAGTTTTAACTCGACGATCTGCACCATCAGCAAATTGCTTCTTTAAGTCCTCTGGCTTAGTACCAGTGAGTTTGTAGTACATTTCAGCGTTAATACCCTGCTGCTGCATTCCAGCTAAGTACTGGTCCATTTGACGTTGAACGTCATCATTAATCATAACTTCTGGAATATCTTTAACAGTAGCATTATCTACTGCTTCACTAATAGCCGTATTTTCCTTGGCATCGTGAGCGGCTGATTCTTTTTGTTCCTTAAGTTCTTTTTTAACTTTGTCTTCCAATTCAGAAAGTGTATCAACATCTTCATCAACATCTTTAGCAAAGTCATCATCAAGCTTAGGAAGTTGTTTCTCTTTAACTTCATGGAGTTTAACCTTAAAGGTAGCTTCTTTGCCAGCTAGTGACTTTTCTTGATAATCCTTAGGGAAGGTAACTTTTACTTCGACATCATCGCCAGCCTTTTTTCCAATCAATTGATCTTCAAATCCTGGAATGAATGATCCTGAACCAAGTTCAAGAGAATAGTTATTTGCTTTTCCACCTTCAAAAGGCTTGCCATCAACAAATCCCTCAAAATCAATGGTAACAGTGTCACCTTTTTTGGCAGGACGATCAACTAGAACAAGTTCAGCTTGAGATTGACGCATTTTATCAATCTTAGCATCAACGTCTTTCTTGTAAACTCGAGTACTTTCCTTTGGAACGCTTAGTCCTTTGTATTGACCAAGTTTAACATCAGGTTTGACACTAACAGTAGCCTTTAAGACCCAAGGCTTCCCTTTTTCAATTGAATCAACACTAACGTCAGGTTGACCAACGGGTTCAATGCCAGCGTCTTTAATTGCTTCACTGTAAGCATCTGGTAATAACAAATTCAAAGCATCTTGGTATAAAGCTTCTTCACCATACATTTGGTTAAATACTTGTCTTGAAACTTTACCCTTACGGAATCCAGGAACTTTAATATTTTTCTTATTCTTTTTGAAAGCTCGATCTAATCCTTCTTTAATCTTATCAAGACCAATTTCAAAAGTTAATTCCCCATCATTGGTACCTTTTTTCTTCCAATCTGCCATAACATTTCCTCCAACATGAAAAATATTTACACACTTTTCCAAGTAATAGTATTCAAATAATATTCTAACTTAAGCGTCCTCAAAAGTAAACAGCGACGCTAAAACGGCCATAGCAATAAAAAAGAGATTGAAGACATTGTCTTCAATCTCTAAATAAAAATACTAATTAATCATCGATTTCGGTAACAACACCGGCACCAACGGTATGTCCACCTTCACGAATAGTGAACTTAGTACCCTTTTCAATGGCAACTGGCTTAGTTAAGTCAACGTGGAAAGTAACGTTGTCTCCAGGCATTACCATTTCAGTTCCCTTGTCTAATTCGATAACACCAGTAACATCAGTGGTGTGGAAGTAGAATTGAGGACGATAGTTTGAGAAGAATGGAGTATGACGTCCACCTTCTTCTTTGGTTAAGATATAAACTTGACCAGTGAACTTCTTGTGGGTTTGAATTGAACCAGGTGCTGCAAGAACTTGTCCACGAACAACTTGGTCACGATCAATACCACGAAGTAATGCACCGATGTTGTCACCGGCTTCACCCTTGTCAAGAGTCTTTCTGAACATTTCAAGACCAGTAACAGTAGTCTTCAATGTGTCAGGAACTAAACCAACAATTTCAACTTCGTCGCCGACTTTGATGCTACCACGGTCAATACGACCAGAAGCAACAGTTCCACGACCAGTGATGGTAAATACATCTTCAACAGGCATTAAGAATGGCTTGTCGTCATCACGTTCTGGAGTTGGGATGTATTCATCAACAACATCCATTAATTTCATGATGTTTTCTTCTTGTTCTTTGTCACCTTGAAGTGCTTTCAAAGCTGAACCACGAACAACCGGAACATCGTCACCATTGTAACCATATTCTGAAAGCAACTCACGAATTTCCATTTCAACTAAGTCGATCAACTCGTCGTCATCAACCATGTCAGTCTTGTTCAAGAAGACAACAATGTGGTCAACACCAACTTGTCTAGCAAGCAAAATGTGTTCACGAGTTTGTGGCATAGGACCATCAGTTGCGGCAACAACAAGAATGGCACCATCCATTTGAGCAGCACCAGTGATCATGTTCTTAACGTAGTCAGCATGTCCTGGGGCGTCAATATGTGCATAATGACGCTTTTCAGTTTCGTATTCAACGTGGGCAGTATTAATAGTAATACCACGTTCCTTTTCTTCTGGTGCAGCATCGATATCAGCAAAGTCTTCAGCCTTAGCCAAGCCTTTTTCTGATAATACTTTAGTGATTGCTGCAGTTAAAGTAGTCTTCCCGTGGTCAATATGGCCGATAGTACCAATATTAACGTGGGGCTTTGTTCTTTCATAATGTTCTTTTGCCATTTATGAAACCCTCCTGTCATTTTCGTAAGATAAACATCAGCAAAACGCCAATGTCTCTTTATTATTAATTATACTACATTTCCCCTAAAAGGCAAAATTGTCACCCTTTTGGGAATTCACTTTCATATTATATCCACTGACAAATTATTTGTAAACCAGATATAGACAATTTCTTAAATTACTTTAGTAATAAATTCATGATTTTATCAATTTTCACTAACCAATGATCAATTGATCCCATTTTTTCATCATCCACTACCATATTCGGATTAATGATATGCCGATGAATAGCGGTTACCCATTCATCAGGTTCCTTAATCACATCATCAATAAACGGATACAAAATCTGAGCATCATATTCGGCCGCGTTAGAAATTTGCTGATAACGAATTGGATCATTTTGTCCGTAGCGTTCCCTAATTTTCTTTTGCATTGCTTGATACGCACTAGAATCCAATTCATCAACAAGCTGTGATGGTGTTAAAGTATACGTTTTTCCATCCATCCAAATATATTTAACTGGTTTATCATACTTTAACTTAGCTAAATTATTAAGTAACTGATTTCTCCATACTGGATTGACGTCTGGATCTACTAGGTTAAACTGTGCACCCTTCAAATATTGCTTATACGGGAGTTCTTCAGCCTTTTCCATTATGTCGCGCTGCTTGATTCCCGTTTGTCCACCCATGTGCATAAAATGCTTCAAGTTAGCCCGGTTAGATTCAGCCTGCTCAGAGTCATTGATTCTCTCTAAAGATTCGATTTTGCCTTTGACATCATCCTTATCTAATACATCAATTGAATCAACAATTATTCGTAATGGGATAAACTTCCGGTTTTTTAAGTAAATATTTATTAATAATTTAACGTCATTTTCAACAAAATAATTAAAGTTATCTTCTAATAATCGATATGATTCAACGTACTTTTTTTCATTAAAGAGCGAGTGTCCCAACAAATCAATCACATTGTAATCGTCAACTTCATCATACAAAGCCAACAATTCCTGTGAACTTTTCTGATAATGTTTTTTCCTAAAGTCTGTTTGTGCTTTTTTTAATCTTACCTTTTGATGATCATTCAATCTATTATCCTCACATAAGAAAACAAAAAAATTGAGCCGGGGCTCAACTTCTTTAGTCTTCTTGATCGTTTTTATTGTTAGCTTTTTTTCTTCTATGGTGTTGATTGACTTCCATAATAACTGGAAGAATCACTGGTCTTCTCCCAGTCTTTTTGTATAGAAATTGTCCAAGGTCTTCTCTAACATCCTGTTTTAAATGACCCCAGTCAAACTCCTTGTTATTAAGGTTATTCTGGACTGCTTCAGATACAATACCAGCTGCTTCTTTAAGCAAGGATTTATCAGAATTAACGTAAACAAATCCCCGAGCCATGATTTTGGGCTCTGAAATAATTTTTTTCTTCTTGCGGTCGATAGTAACAACTGCCACGAAGACACCATCTTCCGATAACACTTTTCGATCTCGTAATACAATGTTTCCAATGTCTCCGACACCAATCCCATCAATCATGGTGTCAGAAGCTGGGACAGCTTCTGACAAAAACATGTTTTCACCATCAAACTCAATTACATCACCTTTAGCGGGTAAAATAACGTGTGATGGTTTCATCCCAACTTCCTCAGCTAGCTCTTTTTGTGCTTCCATTAATCGATACTCACCTTGGATTGGAATTAAGTAATCAGGATGAATTAAATTAAGGAGCAGTTGAAGATCATGCTTGCTGGCATCCCCTGAAATATTCTTTTCATCAGCAATGCTCATGACCTCTCCACCAGCTTTATAGATCATATCGCGAGTCTTAGCCCATGGAGTGTCCATTGCACGGGATGGACTGGTAGCAATCAAGACCAGGTCACCTGGCTGAATATCAACGTCTCTGTCTCGGTTATCAGCCATTCTTTGAAGTGATTCCATTGGTTCACCGTTCTTACCGGTTTGTAGAATCAAAACTTCATGCGGATTCATTTGCTCTAACTCTTTTGCAGATTCAATAAACAAATCATCAGAAGGTAACGTTAACTTGCCAAGTTTCAACGCAGTATCAATAACCTCTTCTAGACCCTTGCTGGTTAGATAAACTCTCCTACCTGACTTAGACGCAGCGTTTAATACTTCTTGAATTCTTAAAATATTATTAGCAAGACAGGCAACGATCACACGACCCTTCTGATAGTGAAAGGTTTCATAGAGATAGTCTCTGATCTCTTTCTCGTCAGTACTCTCTTCCGGATTGTCAGCATTTCTTGAGTCACTTAAAAGTGCCAACACGTGTTCTTTACCAATATCAGTAAGAGCTGAATAATCCGTTTTGTACCCGTCAGCAGCAGTCTGATCAAATTTAAAATCACCAGTATAAACAATGTTTCCGAGTTCAGTACTAATCACGATCCCAACTGAGTCAGGAATTGAATGAGTGGTATCAAAGAAACTAACCGTGCCATCCTCAAATACAATTTCGCTTTTACTATTAATGACGTGAAAATCATTAAATTTCTTAGTCTTCTTATTATCGGCAACCGCCAACTTTGCCAAACCAATCGTTAACTCCGTTCCAAACACGGGAACGTTAAATTCACTTAAAAAATATGGAAGTGCACCAATTGCATCTGCGTGACCGTGGGTAAGAAAAACCCCGACAATTTTATCGGCGTTATCCCTTAAATACGAAAAATCTGGGATTACAAAATCAATTCCTAACATTTCGTTTTGAGGGTATTTTAGTCCACAATCCAAAATAAAAATACTATTATCATTAATTTCAATGGCATAAAGATCCTTGCCATTTTCTCTCACTCCACCCAGTGGAATGATTTTGATGTTCTTTTTCATAATTACTTGTTCCTCTCAAAAAATTACTTACGATTAAAATTAACTATTTTATGCGAAGCTTGGCCTCTAAACGCTCATGATATCTGTTAACAGTGTAACATATTTATATTAAGCACTAAATTATTTATGTATAAAAAAAGAGCGGAAAAAATCCGCCCTATTAAAATCAAGATTAACGACGTAATCCTAATTCCTTGATTAATTTACGATAACTTTGTACATCATTGTTACGTAAGTAAGCAAGAAGATTTCTTCTGTGACCGATCTTCTTCATAAGTCCACGTTGTGAATGAAAATCCTTTTTGTGGGTCTTCATGTGTCCATTAATTTCATTAATATCAGCAGTCAGTACAGCAATTTGTACTTCTGTCGAGCCCGTGTCACCATCGTGTTGAGCAAACTTTTTAATAATATCGTTCTTTTGTTCTTTAGTTAAAGCCATTATTACATTCCACCTTTCTAATCTAATCCCTCAATCTGAGTAATACGTCAGTGACTCGCAAAACTAAGATTAAGTTACTTATTTAATATAACCTAAAAGAAAGCGTTATTCAAGTTATCATTAAAAAATTAGTCTTGTTTTTAGTGCTATTGCAATTAATCAATGGATTTTGTATAATTAGGAACGTCAAAAGATGTGAATAATTGAATTTATTTCACAAGGTGGAGGTGAACTTAATGCCAGTAATTAAATCTGCTATCGAACGTATGCGAACTAACGAAGAAGCTAGAAAGAAAAACGCATCTCAAAAGAACGAAATGAGAAGTGCAATCAAAAAATTCGAAAAAGCTGAAGCTTCTGGTGCCGATGATTTAGATAGTGTATACCGCAGTGCTGTTGCAGCAATTGACCATGCAAAATCTAAGGGTCTTATCAAAGCTAATAACGCTAACCGTAAGAAGTCTCATTTAGCAAATAAACTTGCTAAAAACGACAACTAAAAAAAGAATCCGATTAATCGGATTCTTTTTTTATACTCTGATTTAGTTTAACGGCAAACATTTCAAACAACAATTCTGGATCAATACTCGTACTTTTCAGTTGCTCTTCAATTTCTACCAAACTAATATATGCATCTCGTAGATATTCTCTAGGATACTTGCGATTGTTCCTGATTGCTAATTTTACTCGATACGGATGGACCCGTAAAGAACTTGCTAAATTCCCCTGACTATAGCCAAAATAATCTAAAATTTTAACTTGCAGTAATAATCTGAACTGACTAACTAAAATTGCATTGATTTGAATTGGCTCATGCTTCTGAGAAATTAAATCATGATAAAACTCGATTGCTTGCGTTGTTTTACCACTCATTAAATAATTAATTAAATCAAAAACGTTTTGATCCATCGATTTTGATACTAACGAATCGACCGCATCAAGCGTTATTTTTTTATCATTGATTTTGTATAAAAAGAGTTTATCTAATTCATTCATAACACTAGCCAAATTACCCGAAGTTCGAGAAAGAAGTTCTTCAAGTGCATTTCGATCGATCGAATATCCACTGTTCTTAATCTTACTTTGCACTAACTGCTTAATTTCCCTTTCAGAAAACCGATTTAAGTCGATTACTTCCGCACGTTTTAAAAGCTCCTTACTAACCTTTTTTCTAGCATCTAACTTTTGATATGGAGCAAAAAAAGCCAAAGTTGTTTCATCAGGAGCATTCTTCAAATAATTTATGAGTTCTTCTGAATGATGAACGGTTTTGCTTTTATTTTTTTCACCGGTTAAAAAATACGGATTCTTAATGAAGACTAGTCGTTTTTTTCCAAAAAAAGGAATTGACATCGCATCATTTAGTGCAACGGAAAGCGATGTTTCTTCCATATCATAAGTAGCAAAATTCATTGTCCGTTCATCATTTGGGATCAGAGACTTTAGTTTCTTTTGAATTATATCGATCCAATAATCATCATTTCCAAGGATTAAATAAATTGATTTAGGATCACTATCAATCTGATTAACTTGTTCTACGACACTCAACGACGTGCCACCTTCCACTTTGTTTCAAATTTTCCAATTTTGTTATTATTTTTGAATTTATATCTAATCATACCATTCTTTTTGGTACTGATAATTGCAACATGTTGTTGTTTCATTGTATCAATAGTTTCCTGATTTGGATGATTATAACGATTATGACGACCCGCAGATATCAGAGCAACTTTAGGATTAATTGCCCTGATAAATCTAGGATCGGATGAAGTCTTACTTCCGTGATGACCTAGCTTGATCACATCAACTCGCAAATCAGGATATTTTTGGATAATCTTAAGTTCTTCCTCTCGGTTCAAATCACCCATAAAAATCCACTTCAAACCGCCAATTTTACCAAAAAGTACCATGGAATCTTGATTTTCACCAGACCCACTTTTCATCGGATGAACAACTTGAAATGGGGAATTTTTAATTCGATTTCCATCCTTGGCACCAAGCAACTGAAACTGTCCTTGATACGGTCTAATTCGCCTTAAAAAGCTTTGATTATTAGTCATCCCCCACGGAACATAAACCCGATCAACCTTCATTTTACTTAAGAAGGCCGGCAAATCACCAACATGATCAGCATCTTGATGACTTAAACAAACATTATCAAGTTTTGAAATCCCAATGCTTTTTAAATATTGGATTGAAGTATCATTGGCTTGATAAATTTTGGCCCGCTTCTGTTTGCCAAAGAAATTAGGCTTTCCGCCAGTGTCAATCAACGTAATCGAACGATTAAATGGCTCTCTAACAAGAAAACTATCCCCTTGACCAACATCAAATGCATCAACTTCTCCATTCATTGGAAAATGAATCATCACAAAACCAATGCTAAAAAATAACACTAAAAGAATCATTCGCTTCATAGTTACTTTTTCAATGAGTAGTAAAGAAATTATTACCATTAATAAAACGATCCATACGTTTAGTTTCCCGATCACCAAATTTCCTGGAAGCCTTGAAAGAAAATTTAAAAGCTGGTCAAATGTCTTTAAGGTTGTATCAATTAATGAAACAATCAAATCAAATTTTAAAAATGACAGCAAATATCCAATTAACACAATCGGAAATATAAAGGTTGAAAAGAAAGGGACAAATAACAGATTGGCAAACAAAGATAATGCATGCCATTCATACATATGATACAAAATAATCGGTAAACTAATTAAGTTAAGTAGGATAGTTTGTTTTAAAAACCCACAGTTTTTCGTCAGGATTAACCCAAGTGATAATAAATATGAAAGCTGACACCCAAACTGAAAAATAAACAATGGATTAATCAGCAAGTTGATCATCACCGCACTGGACCAGATATCTAAGGGAGATATGTCAAGATACACTTTATCTAGACCCAAGCGTTCTTCGGCCATTATAATTGCCCGAAGTAAACTAGCTCCTGCACCAGCAATTACAAAGTAAAATGGAAGAAAAATGATTAAGAATGAATTAACCTGTTCCCTTCTCAATCGCAAAGTCGTCATAATCCACGTAATCAAACCAATTAAATAATAAACGTGCATCCCCGAAATTGTGAATAAGTGGATGAGGCCCAAGCGTTGGACCCCGGTCAGTTCTTCTCTAAAATCACTACTCCGACTTCCATAAATGATACCCAAAACGTACATCCGTAGATGTTTAGGTAATTGATCACACGTTTTAATCATTTGAAACCTTAAGTCGTGAACCCGATCACCTAAACCTTGATTGCTACAAATCTGACGGTATTTAATTTGATCACATTTAATTTCACTCACAATTCCCTTAGCGCGATTAAAACTCTTGGAGTCAAATTGAGCAAAATTGGGTGGTGAATCAATCAAACTAAGTTGGCCATCAATAATAAATTCGCTGGTGTGATTAAGATGAAGCAAAGCATCTTTTTCACTCTTATTTTTTACAAACCCATAAATTAATACCCGCTGTTTTAGCCGGGGAATTTCTACAACTCCACTATACGTATCTCCATGAAGCTGTAATTCATCTGGATGGACCTTAGCTATCCAAGTCGAAGTCGTTTCTGTCTTAGGTATCACCCTAACTTGTCGGTTAATGTGATTTTGCCAAATTCCAAAAAATATCAGTGGAATTAGCAGTGAGATGACACTTTTTGAAAAGAAACGGGGAATTCTTAAAAGAAAGATACGAATCAACCATAAAATTAATAAAACAATTCCAATTACGTGATTTCCAAAAAATGCGAATGCACCAAGCACCCACAAAATGGATGTAAAAACCAAAAAATTCTTTTTAATTATTTATCGACGGATAAGAATGATTCAAACGGTAGATTATTAACATCATTTTGATTAACATCAACTTTTTCTAAAGAGACATGTTTCATGTCCAATAACTTTTTAGCATACTCACTGTTATGATAATTTCTTAAATACTTGATTTTAATGATCCCGGCCTGAAGTAACATCTTTGTACACTGCAAACAAGGTACATCAGTGACGTATAACTCAGCATTATCAGTTGACTCACCAAACTTAGCACATTGTAGAATGGCATTCATCTCGGCGTGGATTGTTCTTTGACAATGACCATCTACTAAATAACACCCTTCGTCAATACAATGGACATCTCCTGATACTGAACCGTTATATCCACAAGCAATTACTCGCTTATTTCGCACCAATACCGCACCGACAGATCGTCGATTGCATGTACTTCTGGACGCAACTAACATCGCTTGCAACATGAAATATTGGTCCCACGGAATCCTCTTCTTTTTCATAACTGTCATCACCTTCACTAGAATAGTTAAATCTAGTATACCAATATTTATCTATCACAGTTGCTTCAAACAGTAATCGAACTTTTCAAATTTGCAACGGTCTTATCACCAAATCCAGGAACGTTTTTCAAGTCCTCAGGCTTTTTAAATGGGCCACTTTGTTTCCGATAAGCAATTATTTTATCAGCCTTCTTATCACCAATCCCATTTAGCTGTTGAAGTTTAGCTTTATCTGCTTCATTAATATTAACCTTTCCGCTATCAGAACCCTTATCACTTCCAGCCGAATTGCCTGATGAATCACTAGCAACTTGATTGGTCTTTGGTAATCCATTAATTTCTCCACGAATTGGGACATAAACAACCTGTTGATCAGACAATTTTTGCGCCAAATTAATGTGTTTAGCATCCGCTGAACGATTAAAACCACCTGCTAATTCAACTGCATCAGAAACACGCATGTTTTTACCAACCTGATAAACTCCTGGTTTATTAACTGCTCCCTTTACATCAACATACACTTGTTGGTGATCATCATTCCCATTGCCTGCCGAATTCTCTGCGGTTGATTTAGTAACGTTTTTTCTGCGATTTGCTTTGGCTGTTGTTTGCAAATTAGTACGTGGTGCTTGCCCGCTACTATTTTGAGATGCAAAAACACAATATCCCAGCAGTCCCACCACAATAATTATCAATCCTCCAATAATTCTGTACTTGTATTCCTCAATAAATTCATATAACTTATCCATCTTTCTCTCCTTTCACATTTAAATACGAAAAAAACACAGCTTTTAGCTGTGTTTTTGATTTAAATAATTCAAAGCGTCATCAAAAGATGTGACCGGAACAATTTTCATTTTAGGGGCATACCTTTTGGCAGTTGCTTTAGCCACTTGGTAATTAGTCTTATGACCTTGCTCCATTCTCAAAATTGGCTCAGTCGGTTTAACGTATGGACAAAAGAAAACCTGTGCGCCACTCTTATTAGCAGCAATTATTTTCTTATCCACTCCACCAATTTCGCCCACTTGACCATTGGCGGCAATCGTCCCAGTTCCTGCAATTCGTTTGTAATCGTAATTCGTATGTTTTAATTCACTATATACTTGCAGGGCAAACATCAGACCACCAGAGGGTCCACCAATTTTTCCTGGGTTAATATTGGCCTTAGGATCAGTTTTAACACTCATATCATCAATCATTCCGATTCCAATCCCATAAAACCCCTTGACCAGTTGTTTCTTTGTGCCGATCGCCTGTTTATCTTTTCCATTCCGTTTAAAAGTAATTTTAAGTTGCCCATGCTTGGGTAAACTTTGAATGTACTTTACATATTCGGGACCCTTATATAATTTTTTTCCATTTATTGATTCAACCAAATCACCAGGCTTCAATTTATTAGCGAAATCGGATTGCGGATAAACGTTTAATACATACACACCATGATAACTTTGCTTAATTTTACCATGAGCTTTGTGGTAGCCAACATAAATTGCATTATTGATAGCCGTCTTCATATAAATATCTTGTACGTTATCATACTCTTGATTACTTTGATTTCCCATCACATCTGACGTTTTCTCAATTGAAACATGGGGATTCACTTTTGAATACAAGTAAGTGATTGGTCTAGCCTGCGACATTGAAACTGCAGTGATCATAAACTTATTCTTCTTATTTGGTTTAATTCCTTGAATTTTAACCATTGGTTGAATGTTAACGGCTTCACCAGGCGCTTCAATCAAAGCATTAAGCGGCCAAAAAAGGAACCACAATATAAAAATAATGATCCCTAGGAAAATCAAAAAATATCGGTTATGTTTAATCCATTTCCAGATTGTCTTCACTGATTTCTCTTCTCCTTTAATGCCTCACACACAACGTTAGGAACAAATTTTGATACATCTCCACCAAAATGATTAATCTCTTTAACCATTGAAGACGAAATCAATTCATAATCATGGTTGGCAAACAACAACACGGTCTCAATTTGCGAATCCAACATTTGGTTTAAACTAGCAATTTCCTGTTCGTTTTCAAAGTCTTTAGTATCCCGAATCCCTCGGATCAGGATATTGGCATGTTCTGCTTTTAAGAAATCAACCGTTAAATTAGAATAGACCTTAACAGTAACGTTTGAATAGCCAGCCACACACGTTTCAACCATTTCTTTCCGTTCTTTAGGGGTAAACAACCCCACTTTACTCGAATTGTCGCCAATGGCAACGACAACTTCGTCAAATAGTTGCGTTGCTCGCTTAATAATATTCAAATGTCCATTGGTAATGGGGTCAAAGCTACCCGGATAAATGGCTTTTTTCATAATTTTTCCCTTTATATTAAAATTTGATAGATTGATATCACCGTTAAACCATAATCTTTTTGTTTAATGAGGCGATAGTTTTTAACATCATCAGACATATCAGTTTGATTGTCAGTCTCACAGATTACCATCCCATTATGACTTAACAAACCGCTATTGCTAATTTCTTCTAGTTGTTTAACCATCTGTTGCTTTTTATATGGGGGATCCAAGAAAATATAGTCAAAGAAATGACCTTCTTCTTTCAATTTAACCAGTGCTGATTCGGCATTCATCTTCCACACAGAAAAATCAGCAGCATTCGGATCAATCGCAACGTTCTGTTTAATAGTTTTATACGCAGCATACTGTTTATCAATTAAAACGGCATGATCCATTCCCCTAGAAATGGCCTCAAGGGAGACGGCTCCTGATCCGGCATATAAATCCAGAAAATTACCGCCATCAAAGTATGGTCCGATCATGTTAAATAACGCTTCTCGCACTTTGTCGGTTGTTGGGCGCGTCCGATTCCCAGGGACTGGTTTAATTTTACGTCCTCCAAATTTTCCTGAAATTATTCTCATTTTTGTTTCCTACTCTTCAACGTTATTTTCAGCATTAATCTCACCAAAAGTAAGTGCCAAGTCAACGGTTTTAGAGACACCAACCTTTTTAACAAACCTAAGTTTACTAATTTCTTGGATAGTCGTATCTAAATCAGAACTATCAACAAAAATAATAACATAATGCATCTTTTTCGATACAAATCGAATATCACCAAATCTCTTTAAGTTTTTAATTTGACGAATCGAGTATGTTGAAACAATCAATTCCGTTCGGTCAGTTAATTTGGCCATGATTTCACCTTACTTCACTTTTTTATTACTACGTTCTCTTTTTTCTACTCTACTAATATAAAGGACTAGTCCAAGACAAATGGAAAGTGCCGTTATACTTGAACCCCCGTAACTGATAAATGGAAGTGCAACTCCAGTTAAAGGAATCATACCAACCGCACCACCAGCATTGAATAGAGTCTGAATAAAAATGTAGGCAGCAGTTCCATAACAAATCGTACTATAAAAAGTATCGTTAGTTCGACTGCCAACTGCGATAATTCTTAAAACGAGATACAACAAAAGTCCCAAAACGACTAAAATACCAACGATCCCAAGTTCTTCGCCAATAACTGCAATTATAAAATCAGTATTTGGCTCTGACAAGTAACCCATCTTTTGAATACCGTTACCAATCCCGACACCAAACCAACCACCGTTACTAATTGCATAATAAGAATTCACCAATTGATGCCCGGTAGTCTGAATGTACTTAAAGGGGTCGGAAAAACTAATTAATCGTTGAAACTGGTAACTATGAAGATGATCTAAAATTCCATCAAAGGGTTTAATCCAAATCCTAAAACCTAAAATAAAGATGCCAATTACAACAATCCAAATTCTTGAAGCCTTAAAGTTACTTCCGGCTGCCAGAATCATCATTAAAATAATGAATAAGTTAATTGCAAAACCACCGGTATCAGGTTGGAAGAAAATTAAAACGAGCATGATAATTGGAAGTAGGCTTGGCTTAGCAACAGTTCTAAACTCTTTAAATAACCCAACGTTCTTAAAGAATGGTCTTTCGTGTGCTAAAACATTTGCGTAATACAAGATGAATAACGGCTTACAAAATTCAGCCGGTTGAATACTAACTGGTCCAATTCTGATCCATCCGGCTGCCCCATTCGTACTAGTACCAAAAAACTTCAAAAACACTAAAACAACGGCCATAAAAACCATTGCTAACACATAGAACTTTAAGTTACCCTCAAGCAATTTACTTCTTAGCCTTGAAAAAAACAACAGAACAATAAAACCAACAAACACAAATATCGATTGCAGAATCAGATAACGAAACGCCATATTAGTATGAGCGCTTAGCCCTTCACTAGATGAAAAGACCATGACAATTCCAATCAAACTCAGTAATAGGTACGGTACCATAATGTACCAGTCTAGCTGTTTTAAGTATTTAATCATATTAATCTCCAACTGAATATGTAAAATCCATGAATTAATACCTCTCATTATACTAGTATCACCAAATAAAAAAAGACTATTTAGCAATGGTTAAATAGTCTTAATTATTTTAATTAATTGTGACGACGCTTCTTAGCTGCCTTTTCACGTTCATTAGTATTTAAAATTCTCTTTCTCAATCTGATATGATCCGGAGTAACCTCACAAAGTTCATCCTCATTTAAGAATTCAAGTGATTCTTCAAGGGTCATATGAACTGGTTCCTTAACCTTCGCAATATCTTCGGATCCAGCCGCACGAACGTTGGTCTGATTACGACCACGGGTAATATTAACCGAAATGTCATTATCTCGTGCGTTTTCACCAACAATCATACCTTCATAAACATCGGTACCAGGATCAGTGAAAATCTTACCACGGTCTTGGACAGCCATGATGGCATAAGTAGTCACTTTACCGGAATTAATTGAAACCAAGGTCCCATTACGACGACCAGGATTCCAATTTTTGATAGCTGGAAGGTATTGACTGAATGAATGGTTCATAATTCCGTATCCACGAGTCAATGATAAGAATTGGGTGCTGTACCCAATTAACCCACGTGATGGAACTAAGAAAGTCATTCGAACCTGACCATTTCCAACGTTTTCCATATTTTTCATCTCACCCTTACGTTGTGACAAGGTATCAATGATTGAACCAGAATATTCTTCTGGGGTATCAATTTGAACGGATTCAAATGGCTCACACTTAACTCCGTCAACATCCTTATAAATAACTTCAGGACGAGAAACTTGAAGTTCGTAACCCTCACGACGCAAGGTTTCAATCAAGATTGAAAGATGAAGTTCCCCACGTCCAGAAACAACCCAAGCACCTGGATCATCAGTGTCTTCAACTCGAAGAGAAACATCCGTATGAAGTTCCTTCTTCAGACGATCGCCAAGTTGACGAGCAGTTAGATACTTCCCGTCTTGACCTACAAATGGTGAAGTATTGGTTCCAAAAGTCATTCGAAGGGTTGGTTCGTCAATTCTCAAAACAGGAAGTGGTTCCTGCTTATCAGGACTAACAACGGTTTCACCAACGTTAATGTCTTCCATTCCAGAGACAGCAATTAAATCTCCGGCCTTAGCCTCATTGATCTCAACCTTTTGAAGACCAATGAATCCCATCAATTTAGTAACACGGAACTTCTGAGTGCTCCCATCAAGTTTCATGAGAACAACATTATCCCCAACCTTGATCTTACCTCTGAAGACACGGCCAATCCCAATTCGACCAACGAAATCGTTATAATCAAGCATTGCAACTTGGAATTGTAATGGATCGTCTGAATTATCGATTGGTGAAGGGATGTTTTTGATAATGGTATCAAAAACCGGCTTCATAGTGTGTTCCTGCTTTGAAACGTCAGGATCATAACTTGAAGTTCCGTTCATAGCAGAGGCATAAACAACTGGGAATTCCAGTTGTTCTTCATCAGCACCTAATTCAATGAATAAATCAAGAACTTCATCAACAACTGCTTCAGGTCTTGCACCAGGCTTATCAACTTTGTTGATTACAACGATTGGAGTCAAATGTTGTTCCAAAGCCTTCTTTAAAACAAAACGGGTCTGTGGCATTGTTCCTTCGGCTGCATCAACAACCAAAAGGACACCATCAACCATTCGCATGATACGCTCAACTTCTCCACCAAAGTCGGCATGTCCTGGAGTATCCAAAATGTTAATTTGTTTGTCGCCATATTTAACGGCAGTATTTTTTGACAGAATGGTAATTCCACGCTCACGTTCAATCGCGTTAGAATCTAACGCACGATCTTGAATCTCAGTGTGATCATTCAATGTGTCAGATTGCTTTAATAATTCATTAACCAAGGTCGTCTTACCATGATCGACATGGGCAATGATGGCAATGTTTCTAATATCGTCTCTTGTTTTCAAAAATGTTTCCTCCTCAAAAAAGCAATTCAAAAATTTGCAATTTGATAAGTTAATAACCCAACTTCGATAAAAAAGCTGTGAGTCCATCACAGCTTTTGATTAACGCTTCGTCGAAATTTTCAGAATATCTTTTTGCGCCTTTTTTGTCGCTAACAAAACTGTGTTTGATGATAGCATATTTATGGGCTTGCCGTCAATAGTAGAAACGGTCATCCCAAGCGTTTCAGCAAGAACACGACCAGCAGCAATATCCCAAGGCCTTAAATGCGAAATATAACCGATTGTCTCCCCGCAAAGAGCAGCAACGATTTCGATCCCAGCACTACCATAAATTCGATAACCAGAACTAGCCTCTGCAATTTCTTGCATATGATAAACATCCCTAATAACAAGCGGACCACTCATTCCAATCAACCCATCTTCAAGAGAACCGTTAACTGGAGGATTCATTGTCTCAGAATTAACATAGATACCAATATCAGGGCCACCATGATACAACTTGTTATTTATAACATCATAAATGAACCCGAGCGTTGGTACGCCATCGATATAATAGGCAATCATCATTGCGAAGTGATTACGTTGCTTTACAAAATTCATCGTTCCATCAATTGGATCTACAATCCAAACCCGTCCGTTTAAATTGTCAATTTTGTCACCTAAGCCCTCTTCACCAAGAACTTTACTGTCAGGTTTAAGTGCTTTTAGCTGTTTTACAAAAAACTTTTCGTTGTCTTTATCAATGTTTGTAACTAAATCTTTCCTTCCAGTTTTTTCATCTACGTCTAAATGACCATTTAATCTTTCCATGACAAACGCACGTGCGGTTTTTAAGATTTGGCAAACATCTTGATCAATTTTATTTAAATCATCTACTGTTGTGATGGAAATCATTCCTTTCGCTTAATGGTCTTTAAATCCGAGTTTTCTTTTGCTAATTTAACAACATGATACACATCTAAACCAGACTGCTTTTCAAAATCTCTTTGTAAATTATTTTGTTCGACTCTTGCCGGATTAATCTCACAGAAGCGTCGATAACTATCCATTAGTTTCTTTCGATTAACTCCCTTATTATTATAAGCCATTTCAATATTTTCAAAGAAATGACAAACATCAATTAATTCTTTTCGACTCCAATCATCAACAATGGGATAAGAATAACTATCATTAGTTTTTCGAGGCATTTTTTCCTCCATTAATCACGGCTGCAATAATATTATTGGCCCATTCAACGTCTGAGTTTAACTTTTTTTGTTCGTCCTCTGAAAGCTGAAGTCGAATCGATTGAGCTGCTCCATTTCGATTAATTAGTTTGGGGCTAACATCCAGCCTTAGCTCATCTTTTTCTTTATCAACATTTACAACTGAACAAATTAACGATTGACCCTCATACATCGAAAAAAGTAGTCGGACAATAGCTTTACTTTGAATCATTTCATTAATAACAACCCCCTGATCATCAATCACTTCCTGAACTTGAGTAATGATGTCACTACTATAGTTGTTACTATCATCAGCCAGGTATGAAAGCAAGGTTGCAGGACCAATGTAAACCCTACTCCACGCGACTAAATTATTAGTATTTAATCCTAAGACATTGACATTAATATCATCAGCACTAACGTCAAAATTCCTCTGGAGCTCATTCTTTAGTAGCATTTCTTGGGGAAGAGTTCCAACGCCAATGATATTTTGATTATCAAGTCCAGAAAAACTTGCTGCAAAATACGTAAAAACTTCATCATGTGGGGCATCAATCACTATTTTACCGCGAAATCCATTTGAGACACAGTCATTGATTAAATTCCTTAGTTTATCAATTTCCGGTCTCAAGTCTTCTGCAATTTGAGTAGCATCCGTCAACTTGGGATTATAGAAATCAACGTTTGGCAAATACAATAATGCATCGAAATTATTTAATTCTGGCTTACTTGCAATCTGGATTGACAAGTTATGACACATCTTACTAGAAAAGACGGTTGATCGAACTTGTTCACTGTCGTCTACTTGGATAGTAACGGGAAAGTCTAAAACAATTAAAGCGTTCAAAAGTGATAAGATCCTGGTTATGCTTCCTTTAATTAATATTTTTGGTTGCATTCCAATTCCTCCATTCTTTGTTTTTAAAGAATTTATTAATTTTTTGCTTGTTAATAAAATACCATTTCAAATTTCTTTTTGCACATAAGAGTAAATTAAAATACTGAAATACCATGAAATTAACTGGTTTTGCGATTTATGATAAAATAACTGGTAGAAGTTGACATGAATTAGGAGGTAAAACGTTATGTACCTAATGAAAGACATAACTCGAGAGGGAAATCCTGTGTTACGGGAACAAAGTCAACCCGTTAAATTTCCACTTAGCGATGAAGATCGTAAATTAGGCGAAAAAATGATGCATTACTTGGAAGTTAGTCAGGATCCTGAACAATGTAACAAATACCATTTGCGAGCAGGAGTTGGTTTGGCAGCTCCACAAGTTGGACAATCCAAATCAATGGCTGCTGTTTTAACCCCACCAGAAGGCGAAGACCAAAAATCGCCCTTCAAGGCAATTATGATAAATCCAGTTATTATCTCAAACTCCGTTCAACGTGGTGCATTAACTGAAGGTGAAGGATGCTTATCGGTCGATCGTGATGTCCCTGGTTTTGTTCCGAGGGCAGACCGTGTTACGATTAAATATCAAGATTTGAACGGTAAAGTTCATCAAGTCAGGTTAAAACACTATCCAGCCATCATTGCTCAACATGAAATTGATCATCTTCACGGAACTTTGTTTTACGATCATATCGACAAAGATGATCCATTTTCCAAAACCGAAGATGAAGTATTTTTTGATTAATATCGTGTTTTTTGTGGGAGACGTTACTACGTCTCCCTTTCTTTTTCATTTAACTTATCCAAATCACTTAAATATTCATGAGTTGCAGGATTAATAACATTGGCTACATCAAAAACCATTACACTTTTGTTCAACCAACAGTCAGTCACAATCAACGTTTTTTTATGATTGGAGTCAATAAAACCATCTGAAATGGCATATTCAGATAGTTTTTGATTAAAAAGGTCCCGTAAGAGATCCGCATCATCATAGCCCTCTTTTACAACGCAACGATATTCAAAAACCATCACTCCCCTACCCCAGAAATCAGACAGTACTTGTGACCCAACGTAACTTTGCACAATTTCACGTTTGTCTTCAACCTCAAAGTATTTGACCACTTTATAGATTTCGCCATCAACGCTATGCTTCATTTTTAACTGATACCTTTTGGTCGGTAAAGTGACAAAAAAATAATGCAAACAGTTATAAATTAAAAAAGCAACGACAATTGCAACGACCAATTCTAAAAATATTTTCACTGTTCTTCTCCCATTATTGATTATTAGGTCAATTTATAGATCAATTCTAACATGAAACATGTTTGTCGATTCACATGATTCTATACTTATTTACCATAATATGCTAAAATATGATTAATTGTTGCGTTCCTGCAACCTAATGTACGAAAAATAACATTAAATCAACAAAAAGGGAGTAATTATATTGATTTACAAGGTTTTATATCAAGATGAAAATAATTCTAACCCTAAACGTGAAGCAACTAAAACGATTTACTTAGAAGCTAAAACCGTTGCTGACGTTAGAACTAAACTTGAACAACACACAAAGTACAACATTGAATTCATTGAACCGCTCGAAGGGAAGCACCTTGAATTTGAAAAAAATGATCCCGGTTTTAAAATTACGGAGTTTAACTAGTTATGAAGAAATTAAACATCAAAAATAACGAAACTGCTATTTATGGTGTTGGTGGACTCGGAGAAATTGGTAAGAATACTTATGGTGTACAATTCCAGGATGAAATCATCTTAATTGATGCTGGAATCAAGTTCCCAGAAGATGATCAATTGGGAATTGACTATGTCATCCCAGATTATCAGTACTTAATTGATAATAAGGACAAAATTAAGGCGCTTGTAATCACCCATGGTCATGAAGATCATATCGGTGGTGTGCCCTTTCTTTTAAAGGTTCTCAACGTTCCAATTTACGCTGGCCCGCTAGCATTAGCATTAATCAAAAACAAATTGGAAGAGCACGGCTTGTTAAAACAGGCTGAACTTCACGAGATTAATGATAAGTCAGTTTTGAAATTCAAAAAGACGAGTGTTTCTTTTTTTAGAACCACTCATTCAATACCAGATACAATGGGAGTCGCTGTTCATACGCCTGACGGTGTCATTGTGGAAACGGGAGATTATAAGTTCGATCTCACGCCTGTCACTAATCAGCCGCCTGATTTACAAGCCATGGCCAAACTGGGTGAGGAAGGTGTACTCTGTTTGATGGCTGACAGTACCAATGCCGAAAAGCCGGTCTGGACTAAGTCAGAAAAATGGGTTGGAAAATCCGTTCGTCATATTTTTGACGAAGTCAAGGGCCGTATTATTTTTGCTACCTTTGCTTCCAACCTCTCAAGAATTAAAACGGCTATTGATACAGCACTAGCTCATGATCGTAAAATTGCTGTATTTGGTAGAAGTATGGAAGCAGCCATTGTCAATGGTAGAAAGCTTGGTTACCTAGACGTTCCTGACAGTGCCTTCGTCGATGCTCAAGAGTTAAAGCACTTACCGGCAGATAAGGTTATGATCCTGTGTACCGGCTCTCAAGGTGAACCAATGGCTGCTTTGGCTCGAATTGCTAACGGAACTCACCGACAAATTTCGATTCAACCAGGTGATACGGTTGTCTTTTCAAGTAACCCAATTCCAGGTAACACATTAAGTGTCAACCGGGTAATTAATGAGCTTGAAGAAGACGGCGCTAAAGTCATCCACGGTAAGATTAATAACATTCATACTTCTGGACACGGTGGCCAAGAAGAAGAAAAACTAATGCTTCGTTTAATGAAGCCAAAGTTCTTTGTTCCGATCCATGGTGAATACCGAATGTTAAAGATCCACACTAAACTTGCGCAAGAATGTGGGGTCCCTGCCGACCATTGTTTTATCCTAAAAAATGGCGAAGTACTTGCTTTAACAAAAGATAGTGCTCGTGTTGCTGGATACTTCAATGCTGGTGATGTTTATATTGATGGCAATGGCGTTGGAAATATTGGAGACAAAGTCCTAAGAGATCGTCAACTTCTTTCAGAAGAAGGTTTAGTAGTGGTGGTTGCTACCATCAACTTAAAGAACCAGGAAATCCAATCTGGTCCTGACCTTCTCTCACGTGGATTCGTTTATATGCGCGAATCAGGTGAATTACTTGATGAAGGACGAAAGTTAGTCTTTAGAACCATCCGTCGTGCCATGAAGAATAAAAATGCAGACGAAAAATCAATTAGTAAAGCAATTGTCAATGATTTATCAAACTTCTTATATGAAAAAACACAAAGAAGTCCCCTAATCTTGCCAATGCTAATCATGAACAATTAACAATAAGGGCTGAATCCAATTGTTTGGATTCAGCCCTTATTTTAGTCTCATATATTATTATTAGTCTTAATAACAAAAAGGTACGCTTAGTAAGCATACCTTTTTTAATTATTTATACTTAACGATTTTGTCAATTTCATCTAATTCATCTTGAGTAAAGTCAAGATTATCCAATGCCTTCAGGTTATCATCTAAATGATCGACTTTTGACGCACCAGTGACCACACTGGCAATCGTTGGATCGTGTAATAGCCATGCTAATGACATTTGGGCAAGTGTCTGGTCACGATTCTGTGCAATATCGTTTAATTTATTTAGTTTATTAACAGCACTTTCATCACCATTAGCCAAAATAAACTTGTTAGTCTTATGCAATTTAATGTTACTTGGAATCCCCTTTAGATACTTACTAGTCAAAAGGCCCTCTGCCAAAGGACCGTAAGCAATAAAGCCATCATGATTATCTGCTAAGGTCTTAAGGGTCCCATCATCTTCCGGCTCTCGATTAAGCATATTATATGAACTCTGGTTAACTACAAACGGAGTCTTCAGTTCCTTAAATAATTTAATCATTTCAGCAGTCTGATGGCCATCATAATTAGAAATTCCAATGTAAAGTGCTTTACCTGCACGAACTAATCCATCAAGGGCTTCAGCAGTCTCTTCTAATCGAGTATTAGGATCAAATCGATGGGTATAATAAATATCCACATAATCAAGTCCCATTCTTTGAAGACTTTGATCTAGCGCAGTAACGAGGGTCTTCTTTGAAGAATAGTTACCATAAACACCTGGCCACATATGAAATCCAGCTTTAGTGGTGATAATTAATTCATCACGGTAAGGCTTTAAATCGCGTCGATAAACTTGGCCAAACATTCTTTCAGCAGCACCTGAACCGGGCCCATAGTTATTAGCTAAATCAAAGCTAAAGATTCCCTTGTTGAAAGCATGGAGCATTACCTTTTCACTATCTTTAAAATTAGCATCGTCACCGAAGCTGTGCCACATTCCAAATGATAATGCAGGTAACTGCAGTCCCGTTGTTCCTGCACGTCTTACTTTCATATTATCGTAACGATCATCTTTTGCTCTAAATACCATTAGAATCCCTCCAAATTTATATTACTTAAACAATTTACTTGTTGATTGTTCGTTCTCAATTAATTTTAAGGCATCACCAATCAGCTTGCCAACTGAAACGATCACCATTTTGTCAACTCTCTTATTCTGTGGAACGACAATGGAATCGGAAACGATCACCTGTTTAATGGCTGGATCGGAAAGATTTTGTCTCGCTTCTTCAGTAAGAACAGGATGAGTAGCAACTACATAAACCGCTTTTGCTCCCGCATTCATAATCGCTTGAGCAGTGATTTTCATCTTCTCACCCGTCACAATCATATCATCAACAACAATTGCCTTTTTACCCTTTACATCACCAATAATCGTACTAGGAACCTGACTTAGATCCTCAGGATTTCGATTATCAACAATTGCAATCGGAAGGTTCAAGTAGCCAGCCATTCCTCGTGCCTTGGCGACACTATTATAATCGGGTGAAACCACAACGGCGTCATTACTAATATCATGTTCTTTTAGGTAATTACCCATTAATTCAAGTGACCGCAAGTGATCCACTGGGATATCAAAAAATCCCTGAATTTGTGCCGCATGCAAATCAAGAGTAATGACTCGATCTACCGCACTAGATTCAAGAAAAGTAGCAATTAATTTTGCAGTAATTGGTTCTCTTGAACGCGCTTTTCGGTCAGATCTTGAATATCCATAGTACGGGATTACCACGTTAATAGTATGGGGACTAGTTCTTCGAACCGCATCAATCATAATCATCAGTTCCATCAAATTATCATTAACAGGATCAGAAAGCGATTGAACGATGTACACATCATCTCCACGAATACTTTCATCAATTGAAATTTGAATTTCACCATCACTAAAATGATTGATGGTTGCTTTACCAAGGTCCATTCCACTATATTCAGAAATCTTTTCTGCTAACGGACGATTCGAATTCAACGCAAATATCTTTTCCGACTTTTTTTCTTTTTTTGTTTTCACCATCAAGTTTCCCCTCATAACCAACTAATTACTACCTACATTATAATCGAATTTAATTCATTTATCATTATTAAAATTTTGAGGGGTAATTCCCTGCATCCCAATCATGGGATCAATTGTATTTTCAATAATCTGATCCTCCGATAAAATAAAATCTGAGGGAGTTTTCTTTTTAAAAGTCGGTCTACCCTTTTTTGAATTTCCAATTACCTTTGGAGTAAACTCTTCGTCAATCACGTATTGTAACCGTTGCTTCAAAGTCGTTTTCCGATTAACCGATTCATTTTCAATACATTCTTCAAATGAATTTGGATCTCCAATCATAATCAACATTTTCGAAGCTCTAGTAACTGCAGTATACAATAAATTCCTTTTAAGCATCCTCTTATACTGAGGAACAATCGGTAAGATAACCATTTCGAACTCACTACCCTGAGCTTTATGAATCGAGGTACAGTAGGCAAGTGTTAACTGATTCCAGTCATTTCGAGTATAGGTAACCTCATTTTGATCAAACGCAATGACCAGTTTATCTAGATAATGCTTATTATCGCTATTAACTTCAATTCCAACGACTTTACCAATATCACCGTTAAAAATGTTATTCTCAGGGACATTTACAAGTTGAAGAACCTTATCGCCAATTCGATAAGTGGTTCCCCTAAAGTCAACTTCTTTCTGAGAGTCAGCCGTTTTAGGATTCATAATGTTTTGAATCTCAACGTTTAAACGATCAATCCCTGCAGTTCCACGATACATTGGAGCCAGTACTTGTACATCCGTAGAACTAAATCCTTTCGTTTTGGCCTTATTAACAATCTGCTTAATTACCGAATCAACTTGTTGGGTATTACAATTAATAAAGCTACGATCCCTTTGGTTTTTTAAAAGTGTTTTGGGCATCTCACCATTCTTGATATCATGGGCTAATTCTACAATGGTTGATCCGTCATTTTGACGGTGAATTTGGTTTAATTCCACGCTAGGAATTGTGTGAGAACGGAGTAAATCATAAAAAACCTGACCGGGACCAACCGACGGTAACTGATCTTTATCACCAACAAAGATCACCTTCATACCGTTTGGAACCGCCTGGCATAAAATTTTAAATAAGTCTGTATCCACCATCGACATTTCATCAACGATTAACAAACCACCCTCCAAATCATTGGCAGCTTCTTCATCGCCATGACCAGTAAGACCTAGCAAGCGATGAATGGTACTGGCAGGAATTTTAGTTGACTCACTCATTTTCTTGGCAGCTCGCCCAGTAGGAGCTGCTAATAATACTGGATATGCTTGTTCTTTATAGTCATTAATATCTAAAGATAAATCATTAGCTTTGGCAAACGTTCTAACAATTCCGTTGATAATAGTCGTTTTCCCAGTTCCAGGACCACCAGTAAGCAAAAATGCAGGGTTTATCATTGCTTCATTAATGGCTTTTTTCTGAGAGTCGTCATACTCAATTCCGACCTCACTCTCAACTTTGCCAATTATCTTAGAAAAATCATTAGGTTGATCCTCCGCCTTTTTGCCACCCTGCTCAATTCGCTTGATGTTTTCAGCAATGCGTATCTCGTCATCGTATAGATTTTTTAAATAAATTTTATCTTCATCAACGACAATTTTTTGGTCTTTAGCTAAATCATACAATTCTTCACCTAACTTCTTATCGTCAATACTCTGCGTTCGATCGGTTTCAAGAATTCGAGTGCTTTCTTGCATCAATTCTCTAGTGTCAGAATACGTATTACCACTTTTAATGGATAAAGAGTCAAGAGCTGTCAGTAATCCGGCACGCAACCGTCCTTTATCGTTGTAATCTACTCCAACCTTATTCGCAATTCGATCAGCACGCTTAAAGCTAATTCCAGAAATATCTTCAACGAGTTGGTAAGGATTATTCTTAATGACTTCTAAAGCCTGCTCTTTATACTTTTTAAAGATGGCAGAAGCTAAGCTACTGCCGAAGCCATAACTATTCAGCCCAACGATGGTTTGTTCAACCCCATTATTTTCGTGAATTACTTTTGTAATTACATCCTTTTGCTTCTTGGTTAATCCAACTGAATTTAAAACCGCCGGGTTTTCTAAAACCTTCTCAATTAAATTCGTTCCCAATTTGTTAACAACTTTTTCGGCAGTCTTCGGCCCGATACCAGTAAATTCATCACCTGATAAATAATTAACCAAACCCTTTTTGGAAGTTTGACCAACCCGCTCGTAGTTTTCAGCTTGAAATTGCTTTCCATACTTGGGATGGTCAACCAACTTACCAATAAAACGATAGGTGATATCATCACTAATATCCGCAAAGTTACCAGTGATAACAATTTCATCTTCATGCCAATCTACATTGGTTTCATTAACCTTTACCAGCAAAACTTTGTAGAAACTATCTGAACTTTCAAAAAAAGTTGTCTGAACTTGTCCTTTCACAAATGGTTGCTCATTTTGAGATGAATTATTCAATTTTCCGTTCGTTTGAAATAAATCCATGGATTCAGACAATTATTTTCTCCTATTTTTTGGAATCATTTGGTTTCGAGTCATCAGGGTGCTCATTTTTTTGTTTATTTAATTGAACGACTTTTTCAATGTCTTTTATCTGACTTTGTTTGGCATCAAAATTTTTCTTATCGTACTTTTCGGCTTTCTTGAAATAATCATCAAATGGTTCACCAATCACCATCGCAATTAATCCCCGATCGAAATTAGCTTTCCCATCATTTGGATTACTTTTTAGAACTCGATCGTAAAAATCGGCTGCTTGATCGAAATCACCAAGTGCCATTAGGCACTCCCCCATCATTCGATTAATTTCAGAATCTTGCTTTGCTAATTCTTGAGCCGTTAATAAAAACACTAAAGCTCTCTTATAGTCCTTTTTCCCCATATAACTTTGAGCCAACATCACGTAAGCGTCTTTTTTTAACTCAGGATCATTCACCTGCTGAAACTGTTGAATGGCTTTTTCATATTCACCAGCAGAATAATATACGTTACCTAAACCATATAACAGCGTGCTTTTTGCTTTTTTATTTGAATCGCCAAATAAACCCAAAGCCTTCATTAATAACTCTTCAGCCTGGGTATAACTTTTAAGCTCAACTAAAAACACACTTAAATCATAGTAAGTTTGGTAGTCCTTGGGGTGATCATCAATATCTTTTACTAACTTATGAAGTGTTTCTTCCGCTTGCTTTTGACGGGGATCTTCCGTTGGTTTATTTTCTCGTCCATTATCTGTCATAGCCATCCTCCTATTACACTAAATCTGATTTTTCAACTTTCCTGTCTAAATAACTGGTGTTATTCCAATCCACCAATCGATACGTTTTTCCATGATTACTAGTTTCAATAACGGTAGTACTTGTATTAGCCAATCCACCACGTTTCCGTAAATCTCTCAGTGGGATCCCTAATAATGAATTAATCAAAGCATTTAGAGCTGCTCCATGACTAACAATTAAGATATTATCGTTATTATTGTAATTTTGCGTAATTTCATTAATTTTACCTTGCATTCGCTTGATTAATGCGGGGAAATTTTCCCCACCAATTGCTTCAGGACGATATTGATCTGGATGGTTACGAAAGGCATCAAATTCTTCTGGGAATTTCTTTTGCACATCAGTAAATTTCATTCCTTCCATCTTACCGAGATGAAACTCTTCCAAGCGACTGTCCAGTGAAATGGAGACTGGAGATTTTAACCATTTTTGAATATGGAAAGCGGTAATTCGTGCTCTTTTGATAGGGCTTGCATAAATATGTGCAAATTGAACACCCGAAAGAAATTTACCCGCTTGATCCATTTCATGGTAACTTTCGTCAAGAAGCGGTGAATCACCTCCGGCACCTTGATACCTACTTTCAAGATTCCATTCGGTCTTCCCATGTCTCACAAAATAAAGTCTCATTTAAATCCCTCACACACATTGATATAGCTTTATTATGCCAGTTTAGAATTAAATTATCAAAAAAGTCCGACTCAAAACGAGTCGAACTTTGTTTAAATATTATACATATTGTAGTTCATGATCATTTTTAAACGCGGCATCAATCGTAGCGGTTCCTAAACATTCTTGACCGTCATAAAAAACTACTGCCTGTCCGGGAGTAATTGACCGAACTGGTTCATCAAAAGTTACCTTAACATGATTATTATCGTCATCAATATGAACGGTAACCCCAGTATCCTTTTGACGATACCTAAACTTAGCCGTGCAATGAAAATCATTTCCTCGCGTATTGGAATCAATCCAAGAAAGACCAGAAGCAGTTAAATAATCAGCATATAAATGTTCATTGTCATAACCCTTTCCAACGTACAGAATATTCTTAGAAAGATCCTTACCAACAACAAACCAAGGTCGATTATCATAACCATCTCCACCAATACCGAGACCTTTCCTCTGACCAATTGTATAATACATCAGCCCATTATGATGACCCTTAACTTCACCATCAAAGGTCATCATTTTACCTGGTTTAGCAGGAAGGTATTTGCTAAGAAAATTATTAAAGTTGTTTGGACCAATGAAACAAACTCCCATTGAATCCTTTTTGTCGGCTACCCAAAGGTTAGCTTCTTTAGCAATTTTTCTAACCTCAGGTTTAGTCATTCCACCAACTGGAAACATTACTCGATCCAATTGATCCGCTGAAAGTTGACTTAAAAAGTAAGTTTGATCTTTATTAAGATCTGTGGAACGTAATAAGTGGTTGTGTCCTTCTTTATCACGTTTCAACTGAGCATAATGCCCCATTGCAATATAATCGGCACCAAGATCCATTGCATACTCGAGAAAAGCTTTGTACTTAATCTCAGTATTACAAATTACATCAGGATTAGGAGTACGTCCGCGTTTGTATTCCGCTAAGAAATACTTGAAGACCCGGTCCCAATACTCATGTTCAAAGTTAACAGAATAATATGGGATGCCGATTTCGTTAGCAACATGAGCAACATCCTTGTAGTCTTCAGTAGCGGTACAAACACCATCAGCATCGGTGTCATCCCAGTTCTTCATGAAGACTCCAACCACATCGTATCCCTGTTGTTTTAAGAGGTAGGCGGCAACTGAAGAGTCAACTCCACCACTCATACCAACAACAACACGTGTTTTACTGTTATCTTGCATAACATCACCATCATTCTTTAGATTCTGAAAATCTACGATTTGAAGGTCGCAATTCCAGTATTTACTATCATACTCTACTAACTAACATTCTTGCAACTTTTCACTCTTCTACACTTTTTGAAATACTTTTCTTAAAATCATATTCTGCATAATGAAATTAAACTGATCACGTTCTTCTTGATGATTATCATTAGAAAAGATATCCACATCATTCATTTCATTACCATCAACGACTGCCATCTTAAATTCACTCATATCAGAATTGATTGTAATCTTAAGCTTGATCGCCCTTTTATTGAATGGGGACTCAGGGTCAATGGATTTCTTATAGGAAAAATTGCCACTTTTAGTGGTGTTAAAACCAAGGTCAAGTAAAGTGTATTGTTTGATTTCTGGGTTCAACTCATATTTGTCAGTTCCACCCTTTAACTGGACTACCTTTGAAAATGCCATTACTTCTTGTTTCCCTTCTTCAAGCGATGAACAATCGCCGTAATCTCAGTAACTAATTTTTGAATGTCTTCATCAGTGGTATATGCCCCAAAACTAACTCGAATGGATTCTGAAAGTCTAGGACTATCTTTTCCAAACATTGCAGTTAAGACATGAGAAGGTTCTAAACTACCAGCGGTACATGCTGATCCACCCGACACGGCAATCCCCGCTAAATCTAAATTAGTCTGCATAACATAGGTAGAAATTCCCTTGATCCAAATGTTTAAGACGTGTGGCAGGGTATTATCACTCATCGATCCGTTTACATCAATGTCAATTCCGTTATTAGTTAATCCATCAACCACTTCGCGCTTAAATCGCATAAAATCTTCTCTTCGTTGCTTTTTCTTTTCACTAGGAAGGTTTCTAACGGCCGTAGCAAATCCTGATATTTGGGGAATATTTTCGGTTCCGGCACGTCGTTTGTCTTCCTGATCGCCACCCATAATATAACTGGTAAAATTAATTCCATTTCGTCGATACAAAAAACCAATCATTTTTGGACCATTTAACTTATGAGCCGATGTAGATAGTAAATCAATATGATCCCTTTTGACATCAATATCAAGTAGACCATAAGCTTGCACAGCATCAGTATGAAACCAAGCCTGATGATCTTTAAGTAGTTCCCCAATTTCATGAATCGGATTCTTACTACCCACTTCATTATTTCCCATCATGATTGAAACCAAAATCGTGTCATCATCAAGCGCATTCTTCAGATCAGTTAAAGAAATATTACCTTGCTTGTCAACCGGTAAATAAGTAACTCTAAATCCATGATCTTCTAAATATTTCATTGGCTTTAAAATTGCTTCATGTTCAATTGCAGTTGTAATAATGTGATTACCAAGACTCTTTCGAGCTTCAGCCGTTCTAATCACAGCTGTATTATCACTCTCAGTTCCACCACTTGTAAATACAATTTCGTTATCATCCGCATTAATACTTTTAGCAATCACATGTCGACTATCTTCCAAGATTTCTTTGGATTGTCTTCCAAGTTGATACAAAGTAGAAGCGTTTCCAAAGTTATTTTTAAACTTATCGTACATGTCATCCAACACTTCACTGGAGACTGGTGTGGTTGCGGCGTTATCTAAATAGATCTCACCCAATTAAATCATCCCTCTGAGCTTCTTTAGTATTCTTAAATAAATTTAATAGCATCTGTGCCGAACGTTTTCCGGCGTCAACAACAAACTCATCAAAACTCTGATTAGCGTTTTCATCACCAACATCTGACATCGCTCTAATAACGACGTACGGAATATTAAACTGGTGGGCAACTTGTCCTACTGCAGCGCCTTCCATCTCGGCCGATAAGGCATCTGGAAAGTTTTTCAGAATTTCATCGATCATTTTTTGTCCAGCAATGAATTGATCTCCGGTAACAATCAAACCCTTTTTAGGGTTAATTCCGGTATCTTTTGAAGCATCGGTAATTTTATTAATCCAAGTGTTAGAAGCGTCAAATCGAGCTGGCTGACCGGGTAATTGACCGTATTCATATCCTGCAGCAGTAGCATCAACGTCATGATAAGCAGTTTGAGTGGAGATTACTAAATCACCAACGCTCAGTCCTTCCCCAATGCCAGCTGCTGATCCAGAATGAATGATTACATCAACATCAAAATTCTCAAGTAAAAGGGCCGCTGTAATTCCTGCTTCAACTTTGCCAATCCCAGATTTTACTAAGACAACTTTTTGACCATCGATGGTCCCTTCATAAAACTTGATGCCATTAATATCTTTTTCTCTCTCATTTTTTAATGCTGATTTTAAAGATTTAATTTCTTCATCCATTGCACAAATAATTCCAAATGTTTTCATTTTCCCAAATTCTCCTAAATTATCCAACGAATCTCATAATTGCTAGCACGAGCACAATTAATAACAATAATAATAATATAACGACATTCAATCTTCTTCCGAGTCGTTTACGTTTGTACTCAGAAGCATCTTGTCTTTCTCTTTCATATGAGTCCGGTTGATCGGTATAATAATTCCCCGAAGATTCATCGGATTGACCCTTATTAGCATGATGAAACAATCGATCAAACCAGCTTCGCTTTTTCAAACGGGCATGCCGAGTCTCTTGATTTTCTGATTCATTATCATAACGAGTACGGGGATCTCTTCTCCCACTATCACCATACATGCGCTGATACTCAGATCTAGTCATTTCAGACCGATCTTTTTCCCTATCATTAACTACCATATATTGACCGCCTATTTCTGCATCAGTTCCCAGTATTGGATTGCCATAATTGTCTTAGCATCAATGATTTTGCCACTTTTCATCATTTGTTTGGCTTCATCTAGCGTATACTCATTAATTTCTAAAAATTCACCAGGATCTCTAGGTAACTTTGTCTTCACTGGGGTTAATCCCTCCACTAAGTACAAATACATATACTCATCAGAAATTCCAACTGATGGATAAAATGAATAAAGCTCTTTAATTTCCTTAGCGTTATATCGAACTTCTTCATTTAATTCCCTTTTAACGGCATGAATCGGTGAATCATTGTCGCGATCATCCAATTTACCTGCAGGGATTTCAATCATCACTTGTTTTGCTGGGGCGCGCCATTGTTTCTCTAAAATCATTTTATTGTCTGAGGTGATTGCAAGCATTGCTACTGATTTACAGTGGTGAATAATCTCTCTAGAGGCTAACTGTCCATTTGGAAGCTTAACTTGCTGTTCTTCTACTTGAGCAATTGGTCCATTATAAACCGGTTTACTACTAATTACTTTTTCTTCAAAATCCATAATAATCACCTTCCAAAAATAGTTTAACCATAATATAACCCCAATGCAATTGCTTTAATCTTGATGTAAAACCACCTTAGCAGCCTGGAAACCGTGTTGTCCCATGGCTTTTACAAAATCAACTTGATCACCAGGCTTAATTTGCTTTGGATTTCCAGAAATAATTCCAGTAATATGCATGAAAATGTCATCAGAATTAGGAACCTCAATGTACCCAAATCCCTTATCCCTTTCGTAACTTTTAATCGTACCTTTCATTTCGTTTTACCCCTTTGTTAATAAAAAATCGGGATCAAATCCCGATTCCATTACTTTTCATCAAATCCGTCTGTTGCTGTTTCTGGAAACTCTTCTTTAACAATCTTAGCACAACGACCACAGAACTCTGGGTAATCTGGGTCAGAACCAACATCCTGCTTAATGAGACGACAACGAACACAGGTCTCACCTTTGGCATGCTCTACTTTAATTGCTAAATTATCATCAAATCGATCTGCATCTGAGTCAACTTCATCAATTGATTTAACCTCTAATTGAGAAACCATCAAGATTTGAGCAATATCCACACCTAAATCGTTAAACAGCTTCTTAGTTGCATCATCAACATACAAAGTCAATTTAGCTTCAGACGGTTTACCAATGACTTTACCATCTCGAGCTAGTTCCATGGCTTTCAACACGTTCTTTCTCAACTTCATAAATTGATCCCACTGATGACTAATTTCATCTTCATTGTCAAAGTGCTTAACTTCTGGCATTTCAGCCAACTGAACAAATTCTTCTGGTTCATTTAAGAAATTCCAAATTTCCTCGGTCGTGTGGGGGATGATTGGAGTCATTAATTTCGTTAAAGCAACTAGGACCTCGTATAAAACCGTTTGCATTGAACGGCGTCTGTGACCATTCTTAGGATCAATGTACAAAATATCTTTTGCAAAATCCAAGTAGAAAGCCGACAAGTCACTAGTAATAAATGACAGTAATTCCTTATTAATACTCATGAAGTCGTACTTGTTGTAGGCATCTTTAACGTTTTTAATTAATTGATTCAAGCGAAGCATCATGTACTGATCAGCATGGTTCATGTCTTCATACTTAACCGAATCTGATTCTGAATCAAAATCACTTGTATTAGCTAACATATACCGAATTGTATTTCTGATCTTTTTATAACTATCAGAAACGACCTTAAAATTACCCATTGATACCCGTACATCAGCTGAAGTATCAACAGTGGTAACCCACAAACGAACAATGTCAGCTCCCATTTGCTTGATAACATCACTTGGGGCGATCGTATTTCCAAGTGATTTACTCATTTTGTGACCTTTTTTATCCAGGGTAAATCCTTGTGATAAAACATGTTTGTAAGGTGCAATGTCGGCATAGGCAACACTTGTAATCAGACTAGAGTTAAACCAACCACGGTATTGATCGGATCCTTCAACAACGAGATCAGATGGATACGTCAATTCAGGGCGTTCAGCCAAAACGCCCTGATGAGAAGTACCAGAATCGAACCAAACATCCATAATGTCATTTTCTTTGGTAAACTTACCATTTGGTGAATGCTCACTAGTAAATCCGTCTGGTAAAAGATCATTGGCTTCCCTTTCAAACCAAATATCGGAGCCATATTTACCAAACAAACTAGCAACGTGTTCAATCGTCTCATCAGTAATGATTGGTTCTCCATCTTCACCATAGAAAATTGGTAGTGGAACTCCCCAAACTCGCTGTCTAGAAATGACCCAGTCACCACGATCACGAATCATGTTATAGAGTCGCTTTTGGCCCCAATCAGGGTTAAATCCAACCGTATCGATGGCATCCAAGATTTCTTTTCTAATCTTATCAACTGAGGCAAACCACTGTGGGGTAGCACGATAAATGACAGGCTTTTTGGTTCGCCAGTCAAAGGGATAACTATGTTTATAAGGCATGTAATGAATTAACTGTCCCTGTTTTTTTAACTTATCCAAAGCAATTTGGTTAGCATCCTCATAAAAGACACCTTCAAAATCAGGACCGGCTTCTTTAGTGAGGTATCCTTTAGCATCTACAGGAGCAAATACATCTAAACCGTATTCCATCCCAATGTTATAGTCGTCCTCACCAAATCCAGGAGCAGTGTGAACTAACCCAGTTCCGGAGTCATTAGTAACAAAATCGCCGTTCATTACAACCAGTTGACGATTTTTGTCAAACGGATGTTGGGCTTTAATGTTGTTTAGATCCTTCCCTTTGACCGTCTTTAAGGTTTTAATATTTTCCCAGCCGAACATTTCTGCGTCTTTATCAAGTAAATCGGTTCCGATAACATATTTTTTCGGGTCATCATCGTGTTGAATAATCGAATAGTTAAAGTCGGGTTCAACGGTAATTCCCTCAGAACCAGGAATCGTCCAGGGCGTCGTAGTCCAGACAACCATATAAGTATCATCATCTAAAATTCCATTTCCATCAATCACTTTTTCAGCAAAAAATGCCGACGGAGAAGTCACATCATGATACTCAACTTCTGCTTCCGCTAGTGCGGATTCCGATGACCAAGACCAAATTACCGGCTTAAGTCCTTTATAAATCAAGCCTCGATCAGCCATTTTACCAAAAACACGTACTTCAGCCGCTTCATATTCGGGCATTAAAGTAAGGTATGGATTATCCCAGTCCGCTGAAACACCTAAACGTTTGAATTCATCACGTTGGCGGTCAACTTGTTTTAAGGCATAATCGTGACAAAGTTTACGAAAATCATTCGTAGACATCTCTTTGCGATTATAGCCTTTCTTTTTAAGTTGCTGTTCAATTGGTAGTCCATGAGTATCCCATCCCGGAACATAAGGAGCACGGTATCCATTCATGGATTTAAATCGAACAATAATGTCTTTGGTGATTTTATTCATGGCGTGTCCCATATGGATATCACCGTTAGCATACGGAGGTCCATCGTGTAATACAAACGATGGTTTGCCTTCATTCAGTTTTTGCCGTTGTTGATAAAGTTGATTATCTTCCCATACTTTTTCCCGTTCAACCTCTTTAACGGGAAGATTTCCTCTCATTTTAAACTTAGTTTTACCTAAGTTTAGCGTATCCTTAATTCTCATAGTATCCTCCTCAAAATAAAAAGACTTCGCCCTAATAGGGACGAAGTCTTCGTGGTACCACCCAAATTCAAAATTAACAACCGTTAATTTTCTCATTGCATCATAGACTATTAACGAAGTGATCTTTTGCTAATAATTACTTTTTTAGGCTCACACCAACCCTAATTCGCTGAAAAGACCATTAGCAACTTTCTATCTTCAATCTATCATTATTTATGTAGCTTATCATTGGGATAAATTTCAACTGTCGGATCCGTGTATGGTCCTGAAACCGACTCCACAACAAATTGATCACCCTTTGAAGAATCATTACTAGATGAGTTTACACTGCCAATAGCCTGCTTGTCAAGATTCTTCACAGCATCTTGAATCTCATCATAATTGCTAAAATTACTTGAATCGAGTAATTTATTCCAATCTTCACTCTGGGCAAAGTCTAACTGACTTTTAAGCATTCCAATCATCTTTTGACGGAAATCCTTCACACTATTTCTAAAATCATCAGTCGCAATCGAAAGACTTTGAGCCTGTTTCGAAGTGTTACCCATGATTTCATTTGATTGAGCAGTAGCTTCAGTTAAAATAGAATCGGCTTGCTCTTGAGCCTTTTGTTTGATTTCATTTGCATCACTTTCTGCATCCTTTTTAACCTTATCAGCTGCTTCTTGGGCAACTAAAATCGATTGGTTCAAAGAATTCTTTAGGTCATCATAGTAAGTGAGGTCTTTTTTGGTTTTCTTTAATGATCTTTTAAGCTCCTCATTCTCATCTTGCAGAATTTGGTAATCTTTAGTGAGTTGATCTAAAAAGTCATTGACTTCATCAATGCTGTATCCTCTCATTTTTAGTGAAAACTTTTTATCATGAATATCTTGAGCCGTTAGCGTCATAATATCCCTCCTCATTTATTTTTTATTACGTTTAACTCAGCTTTTAATTTTCCCTTTTTCGAGTGGCCATTGTATCCCACTACCTTTATTCTACCGTATCCTCTGACAGAAATCATATCAGAAACTTTAATTTCATAATTTGGTTTAGTAAACTCAAACCAATTTAAACGAACCTTTTCGTGTTCAATTAAACCTTTAGCCATACTTCTAGAGATATGAAAACCAATTGAAATAACAACGTCTAAACGAAATGATGGTAAAGTAACAAAATCTACTATCCAGTCATCTTTTTGCTGAACAATTTGACTAAAATTAATTTGGCTTAAATCAACCTTTACTTTACCAATACGATCAACTGATCTTATCAAATACTTAGCCATTTCATTCTCACAAATAAATTGCCAACGTTCTCCGTCGGTCAAAATATCGCCGAGAACTTTGCGTTCAATTCCACTTCCCATCAAACTTCCAAGAACTTGATTGTGATGGATAGACGCAAATTTTTCAGGATATTGAATCTCAATTAGTGATAATTCATAATCATCAAACTTCGGCACAAAATAGTCTGGATAAATCAGACCTCGTTTCATCTCAGCATTTTGATATCCACCAAACGTCAACAGCTTCAAACTAGGATAACGATTTACCAAAGTCTGAAGTAAATAGCACTCCCTTGAGTTGAGAAAACTAGTAAGAACTGGACGATACTCAGAACTCGCACTATCAATCCAATCACTTGCAGTTTGAAGGAACGGTAATTCGGATTTTCTAAAATGTTGTTCAATATTCTTTTCAACACCCATTTTATGCGACCAAACTTATGATAATATTTCCAATGTAGGTTACACCAAACTGTAAAAGTTGAAGTACAACTAAGGCCAATATTGGCCCAAATCCTAACATCCCAATGTGAGCAAAATTAAAGTACTCTAAAAAAGGATTCACAATCCGACCCAAAAACTGACCAAATCGAGACTGTGAGGCACCTGGAAACCATGTCAGTAAAGCATCGATTACGATTGCCAACATATAAATCTGAATTGCATAATTAATAATCTGTGCAATCCAAGTAATTACCATTACCAATTAAATCATCCTAACCTACTATTGAACTTTTCGTCCATTGCGCCATCAATATCAAAATTGTTAGGAGCACAGAGAAAAATTTTCTCATCAATTCGTCTTATTTTTCCATCAATAGCGTAAATAGTCCCATTTAAAAAATCAACGATTCTTTTGACGGACTCATTACTAACCCCGTCCATTTTAACAATTACAGCATTCCCACCAATTAATTTACTGGCAATACTTTTTGCGTCAGCATAAATTCGGGGTTCCATAACAGCAATTTTACTATTAGAAATATCACTTTTACTCATTGATACGACCTTACGCGGATTATTTTTTACAGATCGAACGCTATCAACATTATTTTGGTTTGAGTCGTCGTCTTCATAAGTCTCGTTATTATCATCGAGACCAAAAAAACGCTTAAAATTATATGACATTACTAGCTCCTCTCCGAATACTATTGCTTATTATTTCGGTTCCGATATCTGAAGAATGGAGGGACATCATCATTGTCGTTTCCACTATCATTATTATTTGAATCAGAATTATTTCCAGCTTCAAATGGTTCAAAGTCTTGCTTTTCCACGTTCGAAAACTTGTCATTATCTGATGAATCAGCATTTCTAACTTCGTTTTGGTTATCACTAATGTCCCAGTTGTGAAGCGGATCATCATTACTAGAATCAGCTGAATTATCTTTAGTAGCATTATCAGTCTTAGGACTAGCAAAGGTACTCGAACGATTCTTCCTAGTTAGTGCTGGGCTAGCAGAACGGTCTGGATCCCCAGTCTGAATCCCAGTTGCAACTACCGAAACTTTAACTTCATCACCCATATTTTCATCAATTGAGGTTCCAAAGAAGATATTAACATCATTTGACGTTGCATCAGATACGATATTGGCGGCATCTTGTGCCTCAGCAAGTGATAACTCTGGTCCGGCAGTTACATTCAGCAAGACTTGTTGGGCTCCGTCGATTGAAACTTCCAATAATGGCGAATTAATGGCTTTCTTAGTTGCTTCTTCAGTTCGGTTTTCGCCGGTTGCTGCACCCACTCCCATAAGAGCGGATCCTTGATTCTGCATTACACTTGTTACATCGGCAAAATCCAAATTAACAACCCCAGGACTAGTAATCAAATCAGTGATTCCCTGAACGCCCTGACGTAAAACGTCATCAGCATCCTTAAAGGCTTCCATCATTGGAGTTTTTTTATCAACCATATCTAACAAGCGGTTATTTGAAACCACCACTAAAGTATCAACGTTTTGCTTAAGGGCTTCAATTCCTTCGGTAGCGTTATGATCACGTTTTGGTCCCTCAAAAACGAAGGGACGAGTAACAACCCCAACTGTCAATGCACCAGCATCTTTAGCGATCTTGGCAACAATCGGAGCTGCCCCAGTTCCAGTTCCACCACCCATTCCTGATGTAACAAACACCATGTCAGCATCGTGTAAGGCATCAGTAATGGCTTCTTCACTTTCTTCAGCTGCTTTTGATCCAACTTCTGGATTTGAACCGGCTCCTAGTCCCTTGGTAAGCTTGGGTCCAAGATTAATCTTAGTTTCTGCTTTAGAACTCCCTAAAGCTTGTAGGTCGGTGTTAGCGGCAATAAATTCGACCCCTTTAACGCCTTCTTCGATCATTCGATTAACGGCATTTCCACCACCGCCACCAACTCCAATAACCTTAATTGTTGCACCATTATTTTTATTTGCATCCATTGAATAGTCCATATTTTATAAATACCCCCGCGTTACTCGAAAAAGTGGTGTACAATGCCACTTAATTTTTCGCCTAAATTCTTATCACTCTTTGGTTTCTTTTCACGTTTCTTTTTTGCCGTTTTATTCTGACGTTTTTGCTTAAAGGGAATGGATCCAGATACGCTTGGTTCAGATCGAGGTTCAATTTCTCTGGCATTTCCGTTGTCATCATAGGCGAACTCACCATGGTCAAATGCTGAACGTACTAAACGCTCAATTTGACTTAAATTACCACCATAATTAACTAATGATAATGCTAACGATAGTGAGGGGTGTCTTAAACCAATTTGATCAGGAATATAAACTCTGACATTAACGCCAAAGGTATTAGCGGCTAATTCAGCAATTCCTGGCATAGAGGATACCCCGCCAGTTAGCACAATCCCACCAGGGAGACTTAATGCATCAATTCCATCAAGATCATCTTTGAGTCTGCCAAAGATTTGATCAATTCGTGCTTCGATAATTTCAGCTAATAATTTTTCACTTACATTAACTGGTTGTCCTTGGCCAACAACTTCGACTGGAAACTCATTATCTTCACTAGCTTGATCAACATCAGCATATCCATATCCACGTTTCAACTTTTCAGCGTTAGCGGCAGAAGTGTTTAATACTGAAGAAATATCTTTAGTTATGTATTGTCCACCCTCAAGATCAACATTGGCGTATTTGAGTTCAAAGTCATGAATAACCGCAACCGTTGATTGTCCTCCACCTAGGTCAATCAATATTGTTCCAAACTCTTGCTCTGATTCACTTAAAATATATTTTCCTTCAGCCTGGGGATCGACAACCAATGCTTCAATATTCAAACCAGCATTAGTAACGGCCTTTTTAATATTATGAATAATAGTCTTAGGCCCACTAATCATTCGACCATTCATTTTCAAACGATTTCCAACCATCCCTCTTGGATCTTGAATACCGTCAAAACCGTCTACCATGAATTCATCTGGAGTTAAATCGATCACTTCACGTTCGGGTGGAAGGTTAGTATCAATAGCAGACTCAGACACATCCACAACATCATCGTTTGTGATTTCCTCAGACTGGTCGGGGAGCTCAATCATCCCAGAACATTTATCAATTTTAATCTGATCAGCCGGGATGCCCACAATTACATTGCTAATTTTGACACTTGCCTTTTCCTCAGCCTGACTAACAGCTCGTTCAATAGCATTTGACGCCTTATCAATATCAACAATAACTCCACGACTAACACCAGTTGATTTTTCATTACCAACTCCGATTACATTCATTTGACCGTTAGCCTTCTCAGCTACAATCACTTTAATCGAAGTAGTTCCAATATCTAAACCAATGTACATATTTGAATCGTTCATTATCTGGAACCTCCATATAGGGTCTATTGAAAAAGATGATCCAATATACCATAATCTCACTTAATTTTAACACACATGATGAACGTTAATAAAGAGCTCTCATTTCCCCAAAGGATAGGAGTATGCCCCCACCTCCATGTTAATCACGCTCTTTTGTTTTAGGTCCTTAGCAATTGCAGGATAGTAAGCCATTTTATCTGCCATGGTACTGATTTTTACGTAAATCTCATTTCCATCTTTCATCAAAATCTGAACTCGCTCCGGATTACTTTTAGTATTAGCATTTTTTAACTCTTTAATCTGATTCCTAATTGATGGACTAATTTTTTTATATTGTCTTAACACATTCCTAATTTCATTGCCCTGTTTAAATCCAGAAACAATGCAGACATCGCTAGGATCATCAATTTTCACTGCTTCACCGGAGATATGACCTGATGGGTAGACGGGATAATACTTTCCGGCTTTAAAAATGTACTCCGGATTCGAATATCCATCTACCTTCACCATTAATTGATTATGCTTTTTAAAAGAAAAATCAACGTGTTTAACCTGCGCATTATGAGCTAACACATACCTTTGGGCTTTAGCTTTGTTTCTCTTTACCATTATCAGCGAATCCCCGACTTGAAATGGAATCTGATCTTTAATGTTTTCGCCCTTGAGTTGATGATTAGTTTGAATGTTAATCGATGAAACCCGACTGTATGGCAGTACCAAATAGAGAGAAATTAACGCTACAACTATAAACAATAATAGGATTGGCAAAAAGCCTCTAATTAATTGCTTGCGCTGTTGCTTTCTAATCCCAGGGATTTTGTGTCCGACTCGATATCGACTATTCTTCCTTTGTTTTCTCTCCTGGTACCTTTCCAACCGACCTGATGAATTGGAATCATTACCGCTAGTTTTCATTAAGATCACCCGTTAAGCTTTTTTATGATGCTTCTCAATTGCCTGCTCACAAACGCCTAAAAGTTTATCAGCAGCATCACGAACTCCCATGTCATATGAGTTAGTAGCCATTTGCTTTCTTAATTCGGTGTTATGCATTAAAGAATCGACTTTTGTCACTAAAGATTGCCCATTCAAATCTTTTTCAGTCAAAATCATAGCGGCATTATTTTTTACGAGACTCATTGCGTTCTTAGTTTGATGATCCGCCGTAACATAGGGACTTGGAATTAAAATGGCCGGAATTCCAATGGCAGTTATTTCTGCAATACTAGTGGCACCAGCACGTCCAACAATTAAATCAACTTTAGGCAGAACCGCTGGCATATTTGAAATATAAGGTAAAACGGCAATATTATCGTTAATTTTAACGTTTTTTAAATCATTTTTAACCCCTTGATATCGCTTCTGGCCGGTAACAAAAACAACTTGGTATTTTCGTCGGTCAAATTCAGGGATCGCTTCTACCGCTGATGAATTAATCTTTAGTGCACCCTGACTTCCACCAAATATCAAAACCGTCGGAACATCATCTTTTAAACCAAACTCACTCCACTTAAAGTCGCTTTTCATATTAGCAACCTGCTGTGCCCGTGGATTGCCAGTGAAAACAACTTTATTTTCGGGAAACTGTTTTCGGGCATCGTCAAAAGCAATGGCAATTTCATCTACATAACGACTCAAAAAACGATTAGTGAGACCAACAACACTATTTTGCTCATGAATAACGGTAGGAATTCCTAACTTAGCTGCGGCATATACTACGGCTCCACAAACATACCCGCCGGTTCCAACCACAACATCTGGTTTAAACTTTTTAATGATCTTTTTTGATTCTTGGACACTTTTTAAAAACAACCAGATCGTTTTAAAGTTATACAGACTAAACAACTTCCGTTTGAATCCTTGAATTTTTAAGGCATCAAATTTAATTCCCTTTTCTGGAACAATTTTACCTTCCAATCCGCGATCGGACCCAACGTACAAAACCTCTGAATGAGGCTTTTGAGCTTTTAACGCGTCAATTAGGGCAAGCGCCGGATAGATATGTCCACCAGTTCCTCCCCCAGATACAATCATTCTCATTATTTAGTCTCCTTTTTCCCAGTTAGCTTCTCAACGTCTTTGATGAATTCATCCCCACGATCACGATAAGTGGCAAATTGGTCCCAACTTGCGTTAGCCGGTGACAACAATATGATATCTCCTGGTTTACTCATTTTAATCGCTTCCGGTACGGCTTCATCAAGGTCTTTAACTTTTTTAATTTGTGGAACACCAGCTTTTTTAGCAGCATCTTCTAACAAGTCGGCGGTCTCACCAAACAAAACAATTCCAGCTAAATTAGACTTAAAATCAGGAACCAATTTATCAAAGGTATAGCCACGATCTAATCCACCTGCTAACAAAATGATCGGTTCATCAAACCCTCTTAAAGCCATTTGGGTGGCCTCAATGTCGGTTGCCTTAGAATCGTTATAAAACTCACGATCGTCAGAAGTTAAAACATATTGAACACGATGTCTAACTCCACCAAAATTCTTTAATACTGAAACAATCGCTTCAGTAGATATCTTATATAGTTTAGCTACCGCAATTGCGGCTAAGGCATTTTGAACGTTTTGTTCACCCGGAACCCGAATGTCCTTTTCATGCATGATAAATTCATCTTTAAAGTAAATATCACCCTCAGAAACGTAGGCTCCATTTTTGTACTTATCAGTGAGTGAAAACGGAACGATTTGAGCTTGACTACGCTTGCTTAATTCTCGCCATTCAGCACTATCAAAATTCATGATAAGAAAATCATCTTTGGTTTGGTTTTTAGTAATCTGCATCTTAGCATTTACGTAATTTTCACGTGTTTTGTGGTAATCCAAATGGTTGGAAAAAATATTAGTGATGACAGCAATATGCGGGTGAATTTTTGGAGTCCCCAGTAACATAAAACTCGAAATCTCTAATACTAAGACATCGTTCTTATTAACTTCTTGAGCCACTTTAGTGGCGGGAATTCCAATATTTCCTCCATCTAGGGCCCTTCCATCTTTTTTACCCGCTTGCAACATTTTAGTGATCATAGTGGTAGTGGTAGTTTTCCCATTACTACCAGTGACTCCCACAATTGGAGCATCTGAGATTTCTGCTGCAAGTTCCAATTCCACAATGATCGGAATGTTTTTATCTTGAGCGGCTTTAACCAAATCATTATCGTATGGAATGCCAGGATTCTTGACCATCAGATCAATTCCATCTAATAGGGAAAGAGGTGATTCACCTGCTACTACTCTTACACCATCCGCTTTTAATTCATCGTATTCTTTAATTTGATCAGCTGGCTTTGCATCGGTTAAAGTGACATTTGCTCCCAACTTAACCAATAGTTTAGCAGCATTGGTTCCACTCATTCCAGCCCCAAAAACTAAAATATTTTTATCTTTATAATTGTCCACGTTTTTCATAATTAAAATTAAGCTCCCTAAAAATTAAATCATTGTAATAACGCCAGTGATTGCAGTAAACAAACCTACTAGCCAAAAGACAATATCAATCTTCCATTCACTCCATCCCATCATCTCAAAAGTATGGTGAATGGGGGTCATCTTAAAGATTCTTTTTCCAGTTAGTTTAAATGACGTAACTTGTAAGATGACACTGGCAGTTTCAACAACGAATACCAATCCAACCCATAATAACGAAAGTTCATGATGAAGCAAAATTGAAACGGCAGCTAAAGCGCCACCTAGTGCTAGAGAACCCATGTCACCCATAAAGATTTTAGCAGGCTTGTGATTAAAAAGCAGAAACGCGATAAGCGCACCTGCAACTGCCATGCAAAACATTTCAACTTCAAACTGGTGTTGAAAATGAGCGACAACGGCATACGCTCCAAAAGCTATAATTGATAGTCCACTTACCAATCCATCCAACCCATCCGTGAGGTTAACGGCGTTAGAAAAGCCTGCTAGCCAAAAAATGATAAACAAAACATAGAAATACCCCAATGGAATCTCGCCGAGGTTAAAAAAGCGAATTGACATTGGAAATCCATTAGCATAGTAAACCCAAGCAAACACCAACGCTCCAATGACTTGAAGCAAGAACTTTTGCCAAGCTTTAAATCCTTCATTTTGACGCTTAAACAGTTTAATTGAGTCATCCCACATCCCAATTAGTCCATAAAACACAAGAACAAAGATTAAAATGAGCAGCGTTGACTTCAATTGGCTAACTACTAATCCATAGATCAAGCACGTAATAACGATTGCAATTATGAAACCTAATCCTCCCATTGTGGGCGTTCCACTCTTACTTTCATGCCAGCTGGGACCTTCCTCCCTGATCATCTGACCTTCATGCTTTGATCTAAAATAACTTATTAATACTGGCGTTAGTCCCAGTGTAATAATAAATCCTCCAATTAGTGGAATTAACCAATCCATCACTTTTCATCCTCTCAAAATTTATTTTAATTTAACTGTCAACGTAGTTTTGGGGGTAATTCTTTGGCCTACATTGATACTCTGACTTTCTACTTTTCCTTTACCGCTGGTATTTAATTTGATACCCAATTGATCACTAAGCGTTTGAACGTCTTTTTCGCTCCAACCTTTAAGACTAGGCATCTTTAATACCCCACTAGTGATCAAAATAACGTGATTATCTCCTGAACCAGCACCGATCGCCGTTGGACTTTGCTTAGTAACCGTGTCACCATCACCAATCACAATTGGCTCCAGATGACTTTTACTAAGTTGCTCTTTAGCCACATCAGTCTTTTGACTAACGACATCTGGAACTTGCACATCATCAGCTGTATTTTGGGTTAATGCCCGCTGCATAACTGGATTGAAGATTTGCGCCATCAATTGGGTAGCGGTCTTTCCACCATTTAAAGTGGGTTGTTTCATACTTACGTACATAATGTATCTTGGGTTTGAAGAAGGTACCATTCCAGCAACCGAATACAAGTAACTATCGTCACCATTCTCATAACCGCCAGATCCATTACTTACCTGAGCAGTACCAGTCTTTGCAGCTACTCGATATCCAGGAATCTTGTAATCTTGACCGATCCCATATGGCTTATAAACAACATCTTCCATATGCTTTCGAACGGCTTTAGAAGTTGAGGGTTTAATGGGATGACCCAACGTTTCTTCCTTATAATTCTTAACCACCTTATTGTGATCATTGGTTATATCATCAACAAACCTTGGCTTGATCATTTTGCCGTTATTAGCAACTGAAGTCATGGCTTGCACCATCTGCAAAGCAGTTACTTGAATACCTTGACCAAAGGCAGTATTAGCCTGTTCAATTGGTAACTTAAATTGCATATTCCCCGAATCATCATCACCAAAAACTGAATTAGTATTCTTCAGAAACTGAAACCGATTAATGTAATCTTTCCAAGTATTTGGCCCCATCTGTTGTTCCAAATGTGCCATGGCAACGTTACTAGACAAGGCAAATCCCTTATTATAAGTGATCATTCCCCATCCTGTTGGTAGCCAATCGGGCACAATCTTACCATCAATATCATATTTGCCTGATAAATAACGCTCATTTCCATGGAAATTACCACTATCAATTGAAGCGGCTAGCGTAAAAATCTTCATGGTTGAACCTGGCTCAAAAGCATCTTGGGTTAATGTATTCCGCCAAATTCCACCTAATCCCTTGCCAGTTGTAGCATTGAAAGTTGGTCGTTGAGCAGCGGCTAAAACTTTCCCAGTCTTAGCATCAATCAGCATGGCATTCATACTCTTTGGATGAACCTGTGATTGTACCTCACTCATCTGGTTTTCAAGCAGAAATTCTAATCGAGAATCAATTGTGGTATGAACACTATTCCCGTTAACCACTGGTCGTTCCTTTTTATTATCATCAGGTACTTCGTAACCATAATTATCATGTCTTACTTCTTCATACCCATTTGTCCCACTCAGAACTTTATTAAATGACTTTTCAAGGCCCATTTGTCCCACTAAGTTTGTCTCCTTAGTCTTGTTATTGGTAACTGGAGAAGCCAACCCAACAATGTGAGATGCAAAGACCCCATTTGGATATAATCGACTCTGTTGTTGAACAAATTTGATGCCGGGCAAATGATGAGAAACAATTTTTTGTTTATCAACTAAAGAAATGTTTTTTCCCGGATTTCCAAATTCAACCTGAAAGGCTTGTTTCTTTGGTTTAAGGGCCTTAAGGGCATCTTTGTAACTAATCGGCAAGTTTTCAGAAAGGATCCGAGCTGTTTTTTCAGGATTAGTTACGTAATCTGGTTTATCATCTTTAGTCTTTTGCGACTTGTTTAAAATAGCATAAATCGAGTAAGTACTGGTATCCTCAGCCAACGCTTGATTATTGTTATCATAGATGGTTCCACGTTTAGACTTAATCACGTTAGTTTGGGCATACAAACTCTTTGTTTGCTGTGCCAAATTAACGTGATTCGCACTTTTGAAAATTGCTTTTTTAAAAAAAAAGCCGAAAATCAACAGGAAAACTACAATTACTAAAATCCGAAAATACATCCCAAATTTTTTTCGATTAGCAATCGCATTTTTCCGATTTTTTATCTGCTCTTGTTTTTTATTCATTTTGTGACGTTCCTTATTTGATCATTTGAAAGTTTTAATCCCGATCCTTTAGCAACCTTATCTAAACGTGAACTACTTTGAAGTTCATCAATCTGTTGCTTAAGTCCGGTATTGGTATTATGTATTCTTGTTGATCGACTCTCAGTATCTTGCAACGTTTGTTGGGCCCCTGAAAGTGAAATTCTTGTCCAAACCAATGCGACCGACATTAAGAATATCATCGCACATCCAACTACTAAAATTGTAATTTCCAGCTTAGGACTGAACTTATGTTCTCTTTGGGGAGTAGTAACACGCTTTGAATTGATCTGATTTCTTCGATATGTTTCATACGCGTTTCCATTTGAATATTCTTTTTTTGCTAGACCATTTTGTGCCAAAGTTCCCACCTCCTATTTAATTTTCTCAATGATTCTGAGTTTGGCACTGTGCGATCGATGATTTTGACTAAGTTCATCAGCACTGGGTAAAATTGGTTTTCTTTGGACCATTTTAAACTTTGGTTGCATTGAATCCGGTATGACCGGTAAATCATGGGGTAAATCTTGAATGGTGGTTTTTTCTTTAAAAATCCCCTTTACCAAACGATCTTCAAGCGATTGAAACGTGATTACACTAATCCGACCATGAACATTTAACATGTCTAACGCCTGCTCAAGTGAATCTTCTAAAGCGCCTAACTCATCATTAACGGCAATTCGTACGGCTTGAAAAACGCGCTTAGCTGGGTTACCACCATGTCTTCGTGCTGGAGCTGGAATGGCATCCTTAATGATTTCAGCTAACTGACTTGTAGTATCAATTGGATGATCAGCTCTATTTTTTTCAATACTACGAGCAATTTGCTTAGAAAATTTTTCCTCACCATAACGATAAAAAATTTTCACTAACTTTTCATACGACCAGTAATTAATAACTTCCCAAGCATCTAGATCGTTTCTTTGATCCATCCGCATATCAAGACGAGCATCCTTTTGATAACTAAAGCCCCGCTCGGCATCATCCAATTGTGGTGAAGAAACTCCTAAATCATAGACAACCCCATCAATTCCAACGACATCATAACGTTTCAAATCACGTTTAAAATTTCTAAAATTATCATGAATAAAAGTAATTTCATTATCTTTTAAGAACTTTTCTAAATTGGTTTGATTATAATCGATGGCAACTTGATCTTGATCAAAAGCGTATAAATGGCCATTTTTTAGTTCCGACAAGATCTTAGAACTATGGCCTCCGCCTCCAAGAGTACAATCAACATAGATTCCATTGGGCTTAACATTCAGACCACGAATAGCCTCATTTAATAAAACCGTTTGATGTTTAAACGTAGACATTAAAATTCACCTCAAGTTAGACATCAAGTAAATTTTCAGCAATATCGCTGAACTCACTCGCAGCCTCATCCGTATAACTATCCCACTTAGAAGCATCCCAAATTTCAAACCTAGTCGATACTCCAGCCAAAACACAGCTTTTGGCCAGGTCGGCATACTTACAAAGAGCGGTCGGGATATTGACTCGGCCTTGTTTATCAATATCACATTCAGTGGCCGCAGAAAAGAAAAAACGTGCAAACATTCGCGCATCTTTTTTGTTAAAGGGCAGTTCATTAATCTTATCCTGAACTTTTTGCCATTCATTCTCGGTATACCCAAAAAGACAGTCATCTAAACCACGAGTAATGACAAATTTATCTCCTAATAAATCTCTAAATTTAGCGGGAATGATGAGACGTCCCTTGGCATCGATGTTATGTCGATATTCGCCCATGAACATAATTCATCATTCCCTTCTCCCCTAAATATAAATTTAGTTTACCACAATAAACCACTTCCTACCACTTTGCCTCCATAAAAATCCACAAAAAATAAAAGCACTCCGGAAAACAAATCCCAGGAATGCTTTTATATCAGTGTATTATAATAATTTTTACAATCAAAGAAAATATAAAAATAATTATCCAATAAATGTCACTTATTCGCCAAAAATTAACTAAAAATTGTTTTGGCAACAACTGTCCTTCATCGATCACTCGGTAAAACAAAAAGATAATCCCAATTATCATCCAAGCCAAAATGAATAATGGCAAAAACGAAAATCCATGACTCGTCATAGTAATGACGTGAACTAACCAAATTCCAATGATTGGAAATGAATCAAGAACACTCAGCCGTTGAAACATCCGATTTTTAGTAATGCGCTTAAAAAAAATAATAATAAAACCAATAATAATGAAAAGTAATAAAGGCTTAATTAATGACTCCACTAATAAATGGAGATTAGATACATAATTGACCATTTTTAACCTCGTAAATTAGGTATAATAAGTGATTTGCAATATTTTTAGTTCAAAGTTAGAATTGTGACAGTATGAATACTGAAAGTGGTGGATACTTTGAATAAATGGAAAGATAAAACAACGTTTCAAAAGATCTTAATGATCTTTGTTTGGTTAATGATTATTGCAACCATTTTATCAGTGGTTGCTGGATCAGCAGCTGCTTTCTTTGGTGGCATGTAAATTAATAATATCGTTTTAAGGCATTCTGAAGCAAATTCAGAGTGTCTTTTTATTTTTCATCATCAGAAGAAGGCTTCTTATAGACGTCTCTAGGTTTACTTCCATGCTGTGGTCCGATATACCCACGTTGTTCCATATCATCAACAATCCGAGCCGCCCGATTATAACCAATTCGAAACTGACGTTGAATCATCGACGTACTGGCTTTTTGTTCTTTTACAACAAATTTTAGAGCATCATCAAATAGATCATCCTCATCATCGTCTTTTTCTTCTTCTTTAATTTCAGCATCAGTAACCATCATTGAGTCATCATATTCTGGCTCAGCTTGTTTCTTGACAAAATCAATCACGTTTTCAACATCACTATCAGAAATAAAGGAACCTTGGACACGCGCTGGAATGTTTTGATCGATCGGGAGATACAACATATCACCCCTCCCAAGCAATTTTTCAGCTCCATTCGTATCTAAAATTGTTCTTGAATCAACTCCACTTGATACCGCAAAAGCGATTCTTGATGGGACATTAGCCTTAATCAATCCGGTAATAACATCAACTGACGGACGTTGAGTTGCCAAAATCATATGAACTCCAGCTGCTCTTCCCATCTGAGCTAGTCTAATGATGGCACTCTCCACTTCATTTGAGACCGTCATCATCAAGTCAGCTAGTTCATCAACAACCACTACAATGTATGGGAGAGTTGGAAGGGCCGTCCCTTCAGTCCGATTCTTTTCTTGAATATACTTATTATATCCACTAATTTTACGTTGACCTGTCTGGGCAAACATCTCATAACGATGTTCCATTTCATCAACCACTTTATGAAGAGCGCGAGCGGCTTTCTTAGGATCTGAAACCACTGGGCTTAAAAGATGAGGAATACCATTATAAACACCCAACTCAACTTTCTTAGGGTCAATTAACATAAATTTAACCTGGTCGGGAGTAGCTTTTAAAAGAATACTAGTGAGAATTGAATTAATTGCAACCGACTTACCACTTCCAGTTGATCCCGCAATTAACAAATGAGGCATCTTGGTAATATCGCAAGAAACAACGTCACCGTTAACGTTTTTACCCAAAGGAACATTTAAAATACCATGGTTATTGCCGGTCTGATTTTCAAATACATCCCGAAACGAAACGGTCGAAATTGCTTTATTAGGAACTTCGATCCCAATTAAAGATTTGCCTGGAATTGGTGCTTCAATCCTGATGTCTTTTGCTGCTAATGCAAGTGCAATATCATCACTCAAATTGACAATTTTAGAAACTTTTACACCAATTGCTGGATGCAACTCATATTCGGTAACCGATGGTCCTAAGCTTACATTTTTTACCTCAGCATCAACCCCGAAACTCTTTAAAGTCTTTTGTAGAATTTTCGTATTTTTATCGATCGCATTATATTCTGCAGTCTGATCTTGCTCTGGCACTTTAGTAAGGAGATTAGTTGAAGGAAGTTGATAGTGGTTACCAGAAGAATTATTTTCAAAAGTTGGTAAACTCGTTTTGGTTTCATTATCAAAATGATTCCGTTTAGGCTTCTTACTTGCAACCGTTATGTGAGGAGTATTCTCATTTTGTTTAACACCAACATGTTCCCTTGGCTTATTGACTGGAGCAGTTGGCGAATTAACGGATGCTTGAGACTTCGAACTGTTCTTCTCATTTTCTTTTTGATGTCCTAGATAATCTTGAAACTGATTTGTCTTTGCTGATTGCTGCTTTTGTAATTTTCGATTATTTCGTCGCTCTTGATTATTCAGGTGCGCCCGATTAAATGACGCAATAATCGCAGTAAACCACTTAGCTGACCAAGTCAAAAAGCCTTTGAGCCACTTAATAACTGGTAGTTTAAAGAAGATGATCGCTCCAACGACCATTAAACTGTAAGCAAGGATCAAAGTCCCTACTAACGAGATAAGGGTATCGAAAAAAGATAATAACGTAGCGCCAATCATCCCACCCCCAACGTTACTAGTAGAGACACCGTTAGTAATATCAGAAAGTAACGCATTGAAGGTGGTGGACACAAAGTTAACATGGGAATTTAAAGAATTCGAAAAGGTAATGGATAAGTTTAAAATACAACCAATAAATGCTATCAAAAAACCCAAAATATAATGGTAATCGATTCGAGGAATCTTAATTCCTAGAAGCAATAAGATGCCAAAAACACCTAGAAAAATTGCCAAAACCTGGTAGGCGTTCCCAACCACTAACCGAAATACATTAGCAAACAGGGTCCCCGCCATTCCTAAGCTGAAAAAGCCTAAAACGGCGATCAACATAAAAATCAAACCAATGATATTTAATTTCTTTTCACCGCAAAAGTTCTTTAATTTGTTCCAAACAGAATTTCTTTTTTTCCTTGGACGACGTTTTCTCGTTATTTTACGCTTTGTAGTTTTACGTTTTGTTTTTCGTTGAGCCAACTAAGGCACCCCTTCGCATTATTTTAATTTATCGTGCTCATAAGTATGAGTCACTTCAAGTCCAGCAAATTTCTGTTGCCTTAAAGCCTCATATATTACAATCGCACAAGTGTTCGATAAATTCAACGCTCGAATATGAGAATCATCTTGAGGAATTCTAATAGCTTGTTTGGAATACTGACGTTCAAAGTTTTCGGGCAATCCCGTCGTTTCTTTTCCAAACAAAAAATAATAATCCACGTTATCATCACTATAATTGGGATCTGTATACACCTTTTTCCCAAACTTTGAAACCAAAAACAACCTTTGCTTGTCTGGAATGGTTTTTAAAAATTCAGGAAGATTTTCGTGATAATTGATCTTAACCTTATCCCAGTAATCTAATCCAGCTCTCTTTAAGTGTTTATCATCAACCGAAAAACCCAACGGTTTAATTAAATCAAGAACGGTATCAGTTCCCGCACATGTTCTTGCAATATTGCCAGTATTAGCTGGCATTAATGGTTCAAATAATGCAATATGATTAGTCATTTACATCCTCCAATAATTCGTTCAATAACTTTCTTTTTCAATTATATCACGCGTCTAATTCCATTTAAGCGCAAAATCGATGTCAATTCAGATCTATAATAGTTATAATTGTTGCAGGAGGTAGTTTATATGACAATCGTCGAACCACTTGTATCAAAATTTAGGGAGGTATCTGCTGAACTTGAAAGTTCTCAATTAAAAATTGCAATTAATCAGGAAATGATGACCCCTAGTCGTGGATTTATCGCAGAAGCATGTAAATATGCTCACGAAAAAAAGCGAAGCCTCGACGTCTTAATTTCATCAAATAATAATACTAGTACCTTTAATGATTCTGAGATAAAAATAATGGAAGATGATCTTTTCCAATGCCAAGAGTTAGGTGTTGATGGTGTCATTATTGGTGCTTTAAATGACCAAAATAAAGTCGACTTAGAGGCCATGGAAATTTTGATGGCAGCAGCAGGCGGCATGCAACTGTATTTTTCACCTGCATTTGATCAAATAATTGAAAAAAATTGGACTGATACTCTGAACTGGATTGATAACAATAACTTTGCTGGAGTAGTTGCATCAACCAGAATAGAAAGTTTATCTGCAAAAATAAAAAATTATCAGAATCTTCAGTTAATTCCACTCGTAGAGTCCAAAGATGAATTGGATAAGGTCCAAAAGATTGCTGATCCCAATATTATAATTAACAAAAAATAGCTTCAGCTATAAAAATAATCCCGTAACGCTAAAAACTAGCGTTACGGGATTATTTGTTTTTCTCCAATCAATGAACTTTCTTAATGTTCAAAATGACGTGGTCCTCTGAACTTGTGCCATAGAAAAGCACCAACTCCAGCAACTACCACCACAATAATTCCTCCAACTACCCAGGGAGTAATGCTCCCATCTTTTTTCTCGTGCTTAGCATCATTTTTGTCATGATCTTTTTTTGCCTTTTTGTTTTTCTGATTCTTCTTATCAGATTGATTCTTTTTATCCTTGGCATTCTTATCAGCATTGGGTTTTTGGGAATTACCTTTGGCCTTTGATTGATCCTTGGCTTTTTCATTTTGCTTTTTTTCATTTGTCTGATTATTACTAGTAGCATTTTTCTGGGTGCCAGTAGCTGAACTATCACTAGTCCCGTTATTATTTTTACCATTAGTCTGACTACCATTACTACCATTGGAACTCACACCAGCATTAGCACGGTTAGGTTGTTTATTATTTGCCGTACTGTTACCAGTTGATGAATAAATAATCGTCATTTCCATAATATCTGTCGAACTATCACTACCACCAAATGTCATTTGGGGACCATTACTATTATTTTGTCCATTTTGAATACTAGAATACTTGTATCCAGGAATGTTAGGAATCGACGCAATATAGGTACTACCAGTTGCTCCCATGGCGGTGGTTGCAGGACGAATTACGTGACCATTTTGATCAACGTAGTGAACTACAATCTCCCCTTGACCACTATTACCCTGCGCAAATTGAGTAGTTTGCGCATTAACATGTCCCACATTAGGCACAAACACTCCAATGGTGACCACTGCAAAACTAATTAAAATTAGTGAGGTTACTTTCTTTAAGTTCATAATCCATACTCCATTTCATTTATTTGAAAATGTTTAAGGGTGTTTCTAAAAATTATTTTCACCTAATTAATTTTAGTTCAAGTCGGCAACGTAACGGTAAGCACCTGAAGCTGCTCGGTATCTTAACCAAGTGTATCCATTAGCAATTACTTTGCCATCATAAACAACGCTTTCTCCAGCATCATATTGTCCCACAACTTGTGAACTAGTACTTGGTGAAGTTCTAATGTTAGTAGCGTGTCTGAAAGTAAATCGGCCAGAAGTGGGAGTAACGTCTGATTGGTTGTTACCAGAAACAGAACCATTTCCTAATTCAGCAACATAACGGTAGGCACCTGATCCACCACGATATCTTAACCATGTGTATCCATTAGCAATTACTTTGCCATCGTACACTACTCGTTCACCAGCATTATATTGGCCTACGACCTGTGAATTAGTATTTGGAGCAGTTCTGACGTTTGTAGTTTGACCAAATGTATAAGTACCTGAAGTTTCAGTGACATTTGGTTGGTTGTTTGGAGTTGAAGTATTGTTATCTAGTTTGGCAACGTAACGGTAGGCACCTGAAGCTGCCTTATATCTTAACCATGTGTATCCACCGGCATTAACAGTACCATCATAAACAACTCGCTCACCGGCATCGTACTGTCCCACAACTTGTGAACTAGTACTTGGAGCAGTTCTAATGTTGGTAGTTTGATTAAAGGTATACATCCCTGATTCTTGCTTAACGTTTGCATCTGGGTTAGGTGCGGGAGTGGAAGTATTGCTTAATTTAGCAACATAACGATAGGCACCTGATCCACCACGATATCTTAGCCATGTGTATCCATCGGCTTGGACAGTCCCGTCATAAACAACTCGTTCACCGGCATCGTATTGACCTACAATCTGAGAACTAGTACTTGGGGCAGTTCTAATGTTAGTAGTTTGACCAAAAGTATAGGTTCCAGAAGCTGGTGTGACATTTGACTCTGGCTTTGAGGCTGGTACGTCGATTACCTTAGCAACATACAAATCATCACCAGAATATGATTTGTATCTTAACCATGTATATCCATCAGCATCAACAGTACCATTGTAAATGACACTTTCTCCAGCCTTATATTGTCCTACAACTGGAGCACTTAGGCTTGGTGAGGTTCTAATATTGGTGGTTTGACTGAAGGTATAAGTACCAGAAGCTGGCTTAACATCAGGAGCTGGTAGTGGATTACCTTCATCTTGAAAGGCAATTTGATCGATGCTAGTTAAATTATAGTTACGGACACAGTTAATAAGTGTCTGAGCATAACTAGGATCAGTCGCATATCCATCATTTTGTAAAGCATAGGCTACACTCACGTAATCTCGTACGCCAAGTAAGTTGCTGTAACGTGGGTTGTCTCTTAAGAAAGCACCATGGTCTTCAATGCTTGCAGCCCAGCTTGGGTATAATCTAAAGGCTGCTTGAACAGTAACCCAGTGTCCATTGATGTATTCTTGAGTTGGAAAGTAAATTGATTGACCGTTATAAGAACCCTTGATTCCAAATAAATTGTTACCCTTAACGGCTAATCCAGATCTCCCCCAACCACTTTCAATGATGGCCTGAGCGATTGAAATTGATGGTAAAACACCATATTTCTTCCATCCAGCAATTGCACCAGGAGTCACCTTATTAATAAAGTCCTGAGTATAACTGGCAAAATTAGTGTTATTTGAAACATTAAAATTAGTATATTGTGATGGGCGTTGCACGTTTTGATTTACGTTGTTTTCAACGCTTGAATCATAATAACCAGGACCAATCTGCTTATCTGGAGTGGCAACGTCAGCCTTTAAGTTAACGTTTTGATTTTGATCTGCATTCTGTTGATGCTCATTATTATTTTCAGAAACTTTGTTCTCGTTTTCAGCATTATCAGCTGCCTTGAGAGCAACTTCAGAATTCTGTGCTGATTGTTGACTGGCACCAGCTTTTGGAGCTTTTGTTATTTGCTGTTGATCACTAGTCTTTGAAACTTTTGGTGATTGTTGCTGTTCATTAGAATCATTCTGATCTTTGACATTATTAGTCTCAGTCGATTTTGAAACAGCATTACTATCATTTAATGAGTTAGTTTGAGCTGATTGATCAGTCTTAGTTGGTTGTTGATTATCAGTAGTAACTTCATTTTCGTTCTGAGATTGTTTAGAATCACTTGATTGTAATGTTGGTGTATGTACATTTGTTTCAGAAGAATTCTTAACTTCTGTATTTGTCTCACCATTTACTGATTCTGCTTGTTGTAACTGTGTGGCAGTCTTATTAGTGTTTTCCACTTGGGTTGAACCACTATCGTTTTGGGTTTGATTAGTGTTTGCAACTGTTGGTTGTTCTTGAACAATTTCCTTCTTTGGTTGAACATTTGAAGCCGGTTCACTTTCAGAAACTGGGACAGTACTTACCTTATCAGCATTTACTGAACTATTTAAGTTAAACGTGAACAATGCCGCACTGGCAAAGACCGTACCCATAGCTACTTTCATCCAGCCCTTTTTGGTTTTCACCAATTTGTTACGGCGTTTAGTTTCTCCAGTACTAAGAGCCATTTGGTTGTGCTTCTTAATGAGCTTCTTCATCAATTATCTCTCCTTTTAAAAACTGTAACATCATAATTAAGTATAACATCTAACGATCAAAAATTAATAAAAATATAAACAATATTAATAGTAATTATTCTAAAGTGAAATCTTAAAAATGTCTACCCCAATTTACTTAATTATTTATTTTGGCTCATCTTTAACTCATGAAAAAATAAAATTCTAGGACACCAGTTTCCTAGAATTATACGTTTTAGCTAACCAAATATTATAAAAATCAATAAATATTAATTCAATAACTCTTTAAAATCACTGGGAATTTGGGATTCGACTTTGACGTCTTTTTTTTCAAACGGATCAAAAAAAATTGTCTGATAACAATGCAATTTTTGCCGTTTATTGCTGTGTTCGTAAGGATTGTATAGCCAGTCTCCCACAAGCGGATAGCCAATTCTTGCAAAATGAACCCGAATTTGATGTGTTCGCCCCGTATGCAACCTAATCTTGACCAACGACATTCCATTATTAACCTTCAATGTCCAAAATTCAGTTCGACAATATTTGCCGTCATTTCTGACTTCTCGTTCGATAAATGATCCTGGTTTTCTACCAATTGGGAGCACAATCTGCCCGTGCTTGATGTTAAGTTCACCTAACACAACGGCAACATAATATTTTTTTACCTGTCGGTCTTTCAGTTGCTTATCAAGTACCGAATGAGCTAAATGATTCTTAGCAAAAATAACCGGACCACTCGTATCACGATCAAGCCGATTAACGATGTGAACCTTCTTACTTGGATAATCATTACGAACATAATAACCTAAAACACGATTTAAAATTGTGTCATTAGGATAAATATGTGAAGGAACTGAAGCAACTCCGACCGGCTTATCAATTACCAAAAAATTATCATTTTCAAATAAAATCTTAATCGGTAAATTTGAAACCTGCAAAAAATCATTTTGTTCTTCAGGTGGCAAAATAACCTTAACTCGATCACCACGTGATAATTCAAAACTAGTATAAACATCCCTACTATTTACCATCAAGTGACCACCATGATAACGAATACTTTTAAGCAGCGATCTGGTAACCCCATTTTTCATCACAAACGTTCTGACTTTCATGGGTTTATATTCATCATAAATCCAATCAAAACTAATCATCGTCAAGGGTTTCCCCAATGAATGAATTACTTACCCGCTGCCAAAAATGAGTGTGACGATATTTGGCAAAATAAATTCTTCGTTTGGAAATTTTGAATTTAATGGACTTAATTGGACGATCTTTAATTAATAACTGGTCGTATGTTAGAACGTTATGGAGTGATACCTCCGGCACAATCGTAATAGATTCAGTTGGTGGAATAATGATCGGTGAACCAATCGTTCGAAAAACCCGGTTATTAATTGAAGCCATCTCAGCCACTTGAATTGAATTGAACTTAGGCGAAATAATTGCTCCCCCTACTGATTTATTGTATGCGGTTGATCCAGTGGGAGTTGAAATACATAATCCATCGCCACGAAAGTTTTCAAAAAGTTCTCCTTTGATGAAGACTTTGGCCACCATCGTTCCGAACAGTTTTTTAAAGGTAGCCTCATTTAGCGCAATCATATAATCTGGTTGGCCACCATCAGCATAATCTACTTCGATATCTAATAAGGGATAGCTAACACTTTGACCATTATCATGCTTCAAACTTTCAACCAACTGGGTCACTTCAGTATCACGCCAGTCAGTATAAAATCCCAAATGACCCGTGTGAATTCCAACGAACCTAATCTTGTCAGTCAAATCATCGTAATGATGAAAAGCAGAAAGTAACGTACCATCTCCACCAACGGAAATTACAATTTCAGGATTAAGTTCATCAATTTCTAAATCTTTTGCATTTTCAATCTCTTTTGATAATTCCGATGCAATTCGACTCGAGGTCTCACCATCGTTACTATAAATTGCAATTTTCATTTTTGGTCCCTCGATTCGTGTTTATCGTTTTGATCCTTAAGATCTCGATCTAACTCTTGTTTAATCTCTAACATTTCTTCATCCAACTTATAAGCGGTTTCCGATGCCCCCTGTAACCTCTTATGAACTTCAGGAGGAAAAACATCAGGATGCTTATAGTTTAAAGAATGTTCAATGGTAGCCCAAAAGTTCATTGCTAAAGTTCTAATTTGAATTTCAGCTAGAATATCCCTTTGCCCATCGACTAACTGCAAGGGATAATTAAATACAATGTGGTATGAACGGTAGCCACTGGCCTTTTCATTATTAACGTAATCCCGTTCTTCTAAAATATTAATGTCATTTCGTTTTCTAAGAATGTCTACTACTGTGTAAATATCATCAAGAAATTCACACATAATGCGCAATCCACAAATATCTTCCATGTCTTCAGACAAGCGCGCTTCCTCAATGTGACGTCGCTGCATTTTTTCTTTGATACTATCAATTGGTTTAATTCTACTAGTAACAAACTCAATTGGTGAGCGTTCGCCGCGTTCTAAGTACTCTGAGCGAATCCCACGTAATTTTAATTTTAATTCCCTTGAAGCTTCTTGATATGGAAATAAAAAGTCATCCCAATTCTTTACCATAAAACAACAATCTCCAGTCTGTCATATTGTTCCAGAAACATAATACCACACTTAATTATCATCCCAGTATAATAAGAGTACTAAAACAAATTTATTGAATTTTTATAAAAAAATGATAATCTAGTAAGTGCGTCGTTATAGAAGAGAAAGATAACAAACTAGGAAAGGAAAAAGTTATGATTGAACTATATTTATTTGTAGACCCAACTTGCAGTGATTGTGCTGAATCTGAACAAACTATTGATCGTTTATCAAAGCAATTACCCTGTAAGACATCATTTCGAATCATTCCGATCATGAACCTTAGCGTTATATCAGGTAATAAGGAAGCTCACTCACAACTTCTTCCATATAAACTAATCCTTGATTATAAAGCAGCACTATTTCAAGGAGCAAAAAAGGGTCGAACCTTTTTGTTTGCACTACAGCACGACATTCTAAAAAGAAACATGACTTACTGTGATAGCTTAGTTTACGACATTGCCCAAAAAGCTAATCTAGACTTGGAAATGTTTAAAGAAGACCGTCGTTCAAAATTAACTGAGAGCACCTTTCAATCTGATCAACAAATGATTTCAGAAATGAATATTTCAAATCATGGTAATTTAGTAATATTTGACTGTGATTCTTCAGACAACGGTTTACTAATTGATAAAGTTGATTACCAAGAATTATTTGATATTTGTAATCACATAATTCAAAAGGAATCAAGAGAGCTTGATGGTAAAATTAAACAAACAAATAATCTAAGGGTTCTCTAGAATAAAAAAAGTGGTTTCGCACCTAATAGTGCGAGACCACTTTTTTATTACTAAAGCCAACCAAACTGGCTCTTTTCAGTATCTAGCTTATTAATTTCTTTCATTTCATCGGGTGTTAACTCAAAATTGAAAATATCCAAATTACTCTTAATCCGATCTGGTTTAGTGGATCGTGGTAAAACAATAATTCCATTTTGAATTAAGAAGCGAAGGCCCACCTGACCAATGGTCTTATCGTGAGCTTGAGCAATCTTTCCCAACGTTTCATTGGTAAAGAAGCCGTTACGACCTCGTGCAAATGGTGACCAAGCTTCCAGTCGTAAATCATCTTTTTTAGCAACCGGCAAAAAGTCCCTTTGTTGCCGAAATACGTTAGTCTCAACTTGATCGACAACTGGTTTAATGGTTGCACTCTTCAAAATGGTACTGAGATCATCACCATAAAAGTTGGACAAACCGATGCTCTTTAGTTTACCAGCCTTAACGGCATCTTCCATGGCACGATAAGTTTCAGTTAGAGCACCTGCAGGCCAATGATACAACATTAAATCAATGTAGTCAGTTTGTAATTTTTCTAATGCTTCATCAATCATTTTAGTTGCTTCATCGTAAGATTCTGGGCTTTCAATCTTAGTGGTTAGAAAAATATCATCACGGTTAACATCACTGTTCTTGATTGCATTTCCAACTTCACGTTCATTTCCATAATCACGTGCAGTATCGATCCCAGGATAACCATCCTTTAATGCTTGATCGACACTCTTTTCCGTCTCTCTAGCTGGAATTTCATAGGTTCCAAAAAAGATCTGTGGGATTTTAATCCCATTGTTTAATGTAAATGTTTCATCTTTAGCTGTCATGCAAACACCCCTCCTCAATTAATTACAAGTACAGCATATTCCTCTCACATAATATTTCAAACATTGTGCTTATAGTAAATCTAAAGCATTTTTTCCAGTTCATCTAAGCGTTTTTCAAACTTATCAAAGGCTTGATTTAAATAATCCGGTTTAGTCATATCAACTCCAGCTGCTTTCATAATAGTAATAGGATTCTTACTACTTCCTGATTTTAAATAGTTCAGATACGAATCAATCTTTTTAGGATCTCCACTCATAACTCGATCCGCTAATGCGGAAGCAGCCGCAAAACCAGTTGCGTATTGATAAACGTAGAAATCATAGTAAAAATGAGGAATTCTGGACCATTCAAGTCGAATCTCAGGATCAGAAACAACGTCTTTTCCATAATATTCTTGGTTCAAATTAAAGTAATATTTGTTCATAAAGTCCGCAGTTAACGACTTTCCTTCTTGTTCTGATTGATGGATAAACTCTTCAAATTCAGCAAACTGGGTTTGCCGAAAAATTGTTCCCTTTACTCCATCTAAATAGGAATTAAGGATGTATTTGCGAACCTCTGGATCTGAATTATTCTTAAGTAAATAATCCGTCAGGATGTTTTCATTAGTTGTTGACGCAATTTCAGCTACGAAGATTGAATAATCGCCGTACTGGTATGGTTGGTTATGAGAAGTATAGTAACTATGCATACTATGTCCTGTCTCGTGCACCAAAGTGTATAAATTATCAAGATTATCTTGCCAATTAAGCAAAACAAATGGATTCGTATCATACATCCCAGATGAGTATGCTCCCGTGCGTTTTCCTTTATTTTCAACTACATCAATCCAGCGATTATTAAATTCTTCTTTAACATGTTTAACGTAGTCCGGACCGTAAACACTTAGTGCTTTTAAAGCTTCATCCTTGGCTTGACCAAAGGAATACTTAAGACTTGGTTTTCCACTTAATGGCACGTACATATCATACATGTGTAATTCAGAAACATTTAAAGCTTTTTTTCTAAGCGCAACGTACCGATGAAATAACGGTAAGTGTTCATGAACACTTTTTACTAAGGTTGTATAGACAGTTTCAGGAATCTCATTTTCATTCATTGCCATTTGTCTTGCTGAATCATATTTTCTCGTCTGTGCTTCAAAGTTATGAACAGACACTTCGGCTGACAAAGTTGAAGCAAGTGTGTTTTGAAATTGATCAAAGGTTGAGTAAAAGGATTTGAAAGCATTCTTTCTCACTTTTCGATCTTGCGACTCCAAGAGTAAACTATAAATACCGTTAGAAAGTCGTACGTTTTTACCTGACCCATCATCCACCTGAGGAAATTTAAGGTCAGAACTATCTAAGATTCCAAATGTCTTTTCGGGTGCCTCAAAAATTGTTGAAGCCCTAGCCATCAACTTTTCTTGGTCCTCAGGTAAGACATGATCCTGATTAACTAAAATCTTATCAAAAAGTCTTCGATATTCTTTTAACTTTGGATTTTCCTTAATAAACTGTTCGATGCTTTCAGACCCTAAGGAAATGATTTCGGGCTCTAACCAAGACTGTGATTGTCCCACCTTACTTCCTAGTTTTTCAACCCGATCCATGTCACTCTGTAATTCATTATTAGTAGTATCAACATCACTAGCTGACTGAGCATAAACATATAATTTTTCATATTTTCGATTCAAGTCCAATACTTGCCTAATTACATTTAAAAGCGACTCACTATTTAAGCCAAGTTGCCCCTTTAATTGACTAACCTTTCCAACTAAATCATTAGCTTCACTATATGCTCGTTCGAACTCCGCATGATCCTTATACACAGTAGTCAAATCCCAAGTTAATTCTTTTGGAACCTCGTTTCGATTTGGCAAATCATTTATCTTTGACATTTTACAATCTCCATTTCATGAACGTTTCTTAATCATGCTTATCTTAGCATAAACATCTCTATACCACGTAAATTCTTCAACTCGTTCAATCTTTCCATCATCAATCACCAACAGCTTATTATGAATCAAACAAGCCACAAACCTTTGAATATAAGCCTTCCTTACATTTTCAACATTGGTTAGAAAAACAAATTGATCATTTGGATCAGCAAAATGGCTTTCTTGATATACTTTATCCATAAATTGAAAAATACTTTTACCAACCCACTTTTTTAGTTCACAGATGAAAATTATTTCCCAAGTCAACCACTGGTGACCGAAAATTGGAGGCAACATCCGATAATGATGACAAATAAGTGGACATCCAGTCACCGTTTTTCCATTTAGGTAACAGTATTCCTGTAAAGCCATCATCCCCTGATCACGATAGCGAACTTTCTTCTCAATTTGTTTACATACTTTGATTAAATTAGGCTGCTTTAATTTATCAGATTGCTTTTTGTTAAAAAATTCAAACATTGAATACCAGCGTTTAAATGACTTCTCTCGGTAACGATAGACCCCATCAACTTGATGAATTTGGTAGCGGATAAAATATCGTGATCTAAAAGAATTCATATAAACAAGATAGTACCCCGTGTTTTTATGATATCTAATGAATTGAAGTACCGAAGGACTCGAAACCTTCTTTTTATAATATTTCATTCCCAAGATCCACGAAGATTCCAGACCAATTGAATGGTAACCAGCTACCCGCTTACTCAACTGTTGAAAGCTAATAGGACTGCATTGATACTCAATTGCCATATTACTCAAAAGAATATCTGCTCGTTGCTTTAAAGCTGGTAAATATACCTCTACATCAGCATCACATGGTAACGAGTTTAATATGATGTCTTTGCCAAGTGTATGCGCATAAGATTCACCGGCTCCCGTTTTACACTTCGAATTTGCTTGATGAGCAAAATGTGGAATTTTATTAATACCCTTTCTCAAAACTACCAATTCACCACAATCACAGCAATAATATTTATGATTCTTTTTGGCATCTCGTGCCATAACAAGCTTTCCATTTTCTAAAGCCATTAACATAAAAAAGACCCTTCGCAATATACGAAAAAAGATTCGCTAAATGCGAATCTTTTTACTTAAAATAATATGCAATTGTTTCAAGTGCATCACCAACCGTAATTTGCTTACCATACTTCTTTAATTTGTCTTCAGTCAGCGGCGCAATTTTCCCATACTCATAAACAATTCCCATTTCATCATTAATCATATGATTAAGGTCATCAAGATTAGAATTACCCTCACTATCGTATTGACCATTCAAATAGTATCTAAACATAATAATATACGAATTTTGATATTGATACAAATCAGTTTTTAATTCTACTGAATGGCGGGGAGTAACTTCCTTCCATTTATTGGCAAGACCAATTAAATCATCAAATGAATTGAATTTGATTGGAATTAGTCGTTTACCAGTCTTTTTATCAAAGATATCATACATCTTGCGAATTTCATTAACGTTTTTGCTGGTTCTTTGTTTTCCTTTTTCATTTAATGGAGGTAACATCCCACCATTATCGCCAATTTGATTCGAAATATTCTTATCTTTACTAATAAATAACTCTAATCCATCTTGGCTAGGAAGAATTTGAAACAAAACCGTATCTGTATCCGTAAAGTCTTTTTCAACGTCAGCTTCATCAAGAATGCTATAGAAAAATTGTTCACATTTTTCTCGATTTCCTAAAAGATCAAGCATTCCAATTCCATGTTTTTTTAAGTCTTCCTTGTTAATCAGTACACGGATTGTATCTTTGTTAACACGATGGAATTTCATAAAATGAATCGCCTCCTAAATCCTAATTGCCTTTCTTATTCTAGGCAATTCAACATTAACCTTTTTGCCAGCGGCTTTTTGTGCTTGCTGTAACAATTTTACGTGACTACCACTTTGAGGGAGATGACTTATTAACAGGTTCTTACTATCAGACAATCGAGCTAAGTGACCAGATTGTTTAGAGGTCATATGCCACAACTTACCATCCACGTCCTCAAAGAAATTCGTATCTGATATTAACATATCAGAGTTCTTAACAAAATTAATTAGACCATCAAAATAACGTGTATCAGCTGTATAACTCAATACTTTTCCAGATGATCGTTCAACAATCTTCATCGCAAAGGCTGGCACGGGATGGATTGTCTTTAAAAATGTGACTGTAAATGGTCCCACTTCAAGTTCACTATCGACACTAAAGGGTTCTTTTTCAGTCGAATTGGGCCAATCTAACTGGTTGTAATGAATCTGATCAGCTGTGTTTCCGTAAATTGGCAAAACATCGGTGTCATAACGTTTATCACTTAACTGCCAATAATACTGTAACACCCCAACATCAGCGATGTGATCTGCATGATAATGTGACAAGATAACTGCATTTAATTTTAGTGGATCTAAAACCCTTTCTAATGAAAGCATTACTCCGCTCCCACAGTCAATTAACAAATTAAAGTTACCGCTAGTAACTAAATATCCACTAGTACCAATTCCATCATAAGGATAACCACCATAATCACCTAAAACCGTAAGTTTCATTTTTATCCCCCATTTCCAAAAATTAGGACATTTTCCTTTTAACTCATTAGGATTTATTCTAAACTAATTATGAAGCAATTTACACCAAAAGGAAGTTAATAATATGATAAGACAAATTTCTGTAACATTTGGCACTAAGAATGTATTAGTGCACATCATGAAAAGTAATCCTGAAAGGGATTTAGCACTATTCTCCACCAACAATAATGATTCAGGCCTCCAGCTCCTGGATTACAGTGGAAAGGAATCAATTTTCAAAAGTCCCATCACTTATGACGTCCTTTCACATGTTGGCGAAGACAACTGGAGTTATTTCATCAATTATGTGGAACTTTCACCATCAGATGACCAACGTAAAGTTTTAGATGCAAACATGAACACCTTCATGAGCAGTCCTGAATTACCAAGCGGAATGTTTTCGGGGTATTATATGTCAGATTCAAAGGATCATACTAAGCGTATTATTCTCACTTTATGGCGTGGAGCATACGCATACAATGATTGGGCTAATCGTCCTGAAAGTATTGTTTCTAAATTTAAAAACGATCCTAACATTGATTACCGCTCAGCCAGTTATCAACGGGTTGCACCAACCAACAATTAATAGATATAAAAAAAGAGATGAATAATTCATCTCTTTTTTTATATGATAATGATACGGTTCGTACGAGACTCGAACTCGTGATCTCCTGCGTGACAGGCAGGCGTCCTGAACCAACTAGACCAACGAACCAAAATTGCGGGAGCTGGATTTGAACCAACGACCTCCGGGTTATGAGCCCGACGAGCTACCAGACTGCTCTATCCCGCGATAATTATATAGTAAAAATAATGATGACCCGTACGGGATTCGAACCCATGTTACTGCCGTGAAAGGGCAGTGTCTTAAACCACTTGACCAACGGGTCATAATAAACGGAGAAGGAGAGATTCGAACTCTCGCGCCGCTTGCGCGACCTACACCCTTAGCAGGGGCGCCTCTTCAGCCACTTGAGTACTTCTCCAATGGGTCTAGGTGGACTCGAACCATCGACCTCACGCTTATCAGGCGTGCGCTCTAAACCGACTGAGCTATAGACCCAAATAAAACAAATAAAAGCGGGTGACGAGAATCGGACTCGCGACAGTAGCTTGGAAGGCTACGGTTTTACCACTAAACTACACCCGCATAAAAATATTAAATTAAGTGGCGCGGGACAGAATCGAACTGCCGACACACGGAGCTTCAATCCGTTGCTCTACCAACTGAGCTACCGAGCCATTTAAGCGGTTCGTACGAGACTCGAACTCGTGATCTCCTGCGTGACAGGCAGGCGTCCTGAACCAACTAGACCAACGAACCAAAATTGCGGGAGCTGGATTTGAACCAACGACCTCCGGGTTATGAGCCCGACGAGCTACCAGACTGCTCTATCCCGCGATAATATAAAGGAGGATGAGAGATTCGAACTCTCGCGCGATTTGACTCGCCTGACGGTTTTCAAGACCGTTCCCTTCAGCCAGACTTGGGTAATCCTCCAAAAACAACAAAGTAATTGTAACATATAAGTCAATAAACCTCAACGCCCACCAAACAGCGTTCGGATGGACCTTGTAGGACTCGAACCTACGACCGGACGGTTATGAGCCGTCTGCTCTAACCAACTGAGCTAAAGGTCCAAGACCTAATCGCGGCAGAGGGGATCGAACCCCCGACCTCCCGGGTATGAACCGGACGCTCTAGCCAGCTGAGCTACACCGCGATTTAAGATACATAAAAGTATCTAATCGGGAAGACAGGATTCGAACCTGCGACCCCCTGGTCCCAAACCAGGTGCTCTACCAAGCTGAGCTACTTCCCGA